>PLKU01000446.1 GCA_003140705.1 Acidobacteriaceae bacterium | reverse complement strand
AACAAACCGTTCTGCGACGGCACGCACGCCGCAATCAAATTCCAGGGGGCCTAAAGTGTACGCTCGCAGCTCGAACCCGGCACAAAACCAGCCCAAAAGCCTTGTTGTGTGACACGTGGGAACGAAAAGCAAAATTCGGAAAAGCATTGAGCCTGGTTCGGCGGATTGAAGTGGCTTNNTGGCAAGTGAAGAAATCTCTCTGCGGCCACATTCACAAGCGATCTTTTCAAATGACCGTCTAAGACGCTCAATATCAATTATTTAATTCTCGTTAGCGACCTCAGTTGGCGATATATTGGGTTCTCACTTTCTGAGAGCCGCCCGAAACGCCTTGGACGGTCATTTGGCCACTTTCAGGTGCCTGCCCGTTAGCAATTGAACCTTGCGATCAATCGTCAGCATGACTGGATGGGATTGTCGCTTCACGCAGATCTCACAAGCTCGAATCAACCGTATTGGGGATCAACCCCGGGGGTCGGGCTAGTCGCTGGCCACTCCGCAGTTGATTTGCGGTCCCGCTCGCACTCGCTGTGGATGGGGTTCTCCGTGCCTGAAGGCCAAGCAACAATATAGGGGGAATCTCTTCTGCCTCCCATTCCAAGAAACCAACCGAGCGTGTAGCGATCGAACTTCGATCCTCCAGCTTCTCCGCATAGCAGGAATCGAAAGGAGATTCGTCAATGAAAACAACCCTGAGGATTCAAATCACAATGGCTGTCAATTTCCGAGGTTTAAGACTATCCACCAGAGCACACGGATCGAGCTCGGCGAATCGAGCGTCCTTCTCCGATCGGGACCAAGCGTCCCGAGCTCATTCACGGCACGAGGACCCAAAGGCGCCACAGCCTCAGGAGGGATCAATTGAACAGGCCATCTCAAACGATGCTCTCTTCCCGCTGGTGGAGGAGGGTCAATCATTTGCGCGGACCGCTGCTGAGTTGGACCAGATAGGAGACACTAGGAGCGAGGGGATTCCCTGCGACCCATATGACCCAAATTACATCGATCCTGATGATCTCTAGCGCGTGATGTCTTGGGGATTCCACGCTTACCACACTAGTTCAGGCATTCACGACGATGTTTCATGCAACTCAGCTGTGACGCTGTCGACAAGGAATACAAGACAATCCTGGTCAAGGTTTCTGACCTTCACGTCGCCGAAAGCTGTACCGCAGGAGGGACCATCCGGAAAGGTTAGGATCCTTCCTCATGCTTACCCGATTCGTTCTCAGCAGCACAAGTGACCAGCCAATTCGTCGAAGGGGCTGCAGATGGCTCGGAATCCCAATACAGATGGGACCCCTGCGAAGCTCCTTGAAGGGGAAATAGACACCCGTCTTGGCCCTCCTCTACGCAGATTCCTTGGGCTTGGGTTTTCTCGGGAACGTTACCATGAGGCCGAACTGGCCAAAACGGACCCGGGACGGGCGGAGAAGGAGATCGAATCTGTATTCTGGGGGGACGGAGCCAAGCGCTTTAGAGACGCGCTGCCGCGACGTTCCAAGCAATCTCGCGACCTCGGCTTGCTTCATCTTCGTAGTTTCCATCAGATAAATGATGCTCTTCTTGAATGCGTTCAGATCAAGGTCCACGAGGTCTCTTGCTGCACGGCTTATGTTGACTTCATCAATCGTCGCAGGGATTACCCGCCAGGCCCTGCTATCGATTGTTGAAAAGACTCGAATCCTTTTGATGACCTGATGCTCAAACCAGTCGATCGCGGGGACTCGTTCCAAGTTCTTGAGCTGTTGATGTCTATGACTTTGCCGTTGCAGTCTATCACGAACCTCATCATATTCAGCTTTATGGCGAATTACTCGCAAGTATGCCGCGTTGCTCTCCCCCGCAACCGGGGGCTTATGTTCGTGNNAATAGACGGAACTCAAAGGGCCATTGTTTGGCTTCACGACTGCGGGGCCGAACCCAGTTACATCGCGATCATTCTGCGCGGCCAATTCAGTGAGCCGGCCACAAAATCCACACAGAACGACGATTCCAGGTGGATTCGCATTGGTGTGTGATGCTGGTTTGAATCGAGGGGCAATGGGAACTTCTCCTCCGTGAGCGTGCTTGCAACAAAGAGTAACGTGTAACATTCTGCATCGATGCGTCGACGGCGGGATCGTAAGACCGCGCAAATACGCGTGGTGTTCTGTCAGTTCAGAACAGCGTACTCCAGAGTCATCAATAAAACTGCATTGAGTGGCTCCATGCCAAGGGCGACCCTCTAAGCCAGCCTCCTCGCACGCGGCACGTGCCACTTCTCTGCCGCATGCCTCAAGAACACTGCGCAGAGTTCCCATCGAGCCGTCAAATTCGTAGCACTTTTTTTCCGAAAGTGCCTGCTTGAGTTCATCCGCGTGGACTATCCGGATGATCTGTGAGACGGCTTTGTCGAAGCCGTCTGTACTTCGGAGGTTCCTCACGCTGAGAAAGGTACAGGTCGCTTTGAGTTCCTTAGGAAGCGACTTCAGATAAGTTTGAAACGCTGGAGAGACGGTGTTCTCGAGCGAATCCAAGAGCTTCGGACGAGCCTGCAAAGTCCAGTCCTTTGACTCCAACTTTGTCCAGAGCTTATCAAATGTCACTACCGCATTTCGAAGTTTGGGGTTGCAACCCTCGTCGTACGTAATGATCGAGCGCAACATATGTCTCCCATTGTGATCTTCCATTCATCAGATTGTCAACCCATTTATTCGGAAACACCGCAGACATTACATCTTCTAGCTTTAAAGATGAGAAAAGAATAAGCGTCAACTATATTGATCATTACTCGCTTGTACGGAAACCATCACTGCCATAAAGTAATGCGCCTTTCTCAGAATTGCGGTGAAAACAAACTGTCATCACTATTGATATGTCTATGCATGTTACTCAAGTGATGTGCTCCTACGATAACTCGTGACGTCGATTCTCATGGCCATCAGGCTCCTACGTTGCTGATGTCAACAGAATTGATCAGTCTTCGCTGACGTATGAGCCGATCGGCTCCTATGCTGACAACAATGTTGGATTGTGAGGCGCTCAAGCGACATTTTGAGCGCCGTAGGAGGAACACATGTACGACTACCAGGCTGTAGTTGCCGCGAATGCGAAGTTGCGGAAATTGAAGCCGCAGGGAGCAGGGCCACCAGACAGCATTCCCGCATATTTGCGTAGCTTGCATGTCTATCTGACCCCAAAGGCCGTGGCCAAGATCCTCGGGCACCACCGCGAAACAATTTACGGTTGGATTTCCGCGGGCTTGCCCGCCCGGAAACAAGGACGCTCATGGCGAATCGATTCGCTTCGCCTTGCAATTTGGCTGGAAAGGAAGTAGCTCGAAATGAGTTCCGCGTTCCCTCGAGCGTGCTGGTCGCGCCCATCGTGATTGCAGCGTGCTCGGGCTCGCGGATGGCGGAGNNCCTCCGCCGCAAAACGCTGCGCAGGTTGGAAACGGTCAACGTGAACCCCTAGGGATACACAGAAAGGACTCACCACGGTGTTGAAGATCACGAAAACCACCTCGAATAGGAACAACGTAGTCGATTGTCCTTCATTCGCTCCCGTGATCTGGTGGGCTTCGGATCTGGCCGCGGCGATCATCACAACCGTCCGCGACGCCGTACCCGGTAGCGCCGCAGAGCGGGATCTGCAGATGATCCACCAGGCAACGGGTTACGTGATTCACTACTTCGGCGTACCCAACCGGCTGCTTGTCGGGTGGTTGCTTTGCCCCACGGATTAGCGGCGGAACAGAGATGGTCTTGATGAAGAACGCTCCCAAAGAATCCGACAGCCTGGCTGTGAACTTCACGGCCGAAGATCTCAAGCTCTATCCGTGTCTTTGCGAAGTACTCCGCAGACGAGGCCTGCCGCTTCTGGCTCAGTACACAACCGCTGAAACGGCCCGCATCTTCGACTGCGACATCAGGGTCATCCAGGAGCGTATTCACAGCGGCAAATGGCCAGCTCGCGATCTGCCAAAGCGGGGGCGCTTCCTCTCTTGCGACCTCGAAGCATTCCTTCAAACGCCGCTGCCGGCACCCGGCAAAACAGAGAAGCGTCAGGGGGGCCAGCGATGAACGGAGTTCACGCCAGCCTCGTTTACTCGCGTATATCAGCGCGATTTGTGGCCTCACGTCGTGAAGTTGCTAACTTACTCATAAAGAGGCCCTTAGCTTCGCGCGTTATATGCAATATCACCTCTCCAATGTTTCTGACTGGAAAGGAGATTTTGCATATATGAGCACCCAGAATCTTCCAATCGCCGCGCCAATTGCGGCTTTCACTCGTTCTACCTCGTCCAGCGGCGTTATATCACTCTCCGGCTCAGATAAGGTGGTCCAGCTGCTCGCAGTGATAGCCAGCGAACGGGCCGACGCACCGCTGCCGATGCTCAAGACCGCCGCCGGGCACTTCGCCACCTACATGGGGGTGCCTCTGCCGGATCTAGAAATCACCACGCTTGCTTCGGCAATGCAGGGTTTCGGATCCCACCTTGCCAAGTTCCGCAGAAAGAATGGCAAGAAGCTGGAGCGTAACTCCGTCCGCTCGTATGTGAATTACGCGCAGATGCTGCTGCGGCTCGCAGTGGAACTGGGGTGGTTGCCGGTCCCTAGCAATGTCGAATTTGAATGGAGGGCGAAATTCGACGGGGTCGTNNATAAGCTCATGCGTTTTGCCGTTGCCGCGGGCGTGGCGCCTGGCAAGTTTTCAGACGAACACCTCAAGGCCCACAAGGATCTGAAGGTCGACAACGGACGCCATCCGAAGTATGCGAAGAACACTATCCAGAGATTCCGGCTGGGCATTACAAGGGCCGGTCTCCGGGGAGAATTCCCGAAGGTCTCGCATTCGGCCGATGACCGCTGCTTCGGGATCGCAATCGAAGAAATGCCGGAACCGATGCGGTCTCAATTGCGTGCCGTGATCGATAACCGGGTTGGGGCGGGAACCCGGCGCTTACCGCTGCCGGTGACCAAAAGTGACGGCAAGAAGGCCTTCAAACCGGGCGAGGTCAAGATCCGGCCCATCACCGCCAAGCAGGCTGAAGAGTCGGCTGGGAAGGTCCTGGGCTTCACGCAGCGGCCGGAGGGACTGTGGCTGGGAATCGACCTGAATGGGAAGGTCGAACTCTTCGATGCGCTGAACTTCAAGGTGATAGACGCCTTCATCACCTGGCAGCTCGACGATCGCGAAATGACCGGCAAAAGCCTAAGCGGGCTGTCGGTGCTTTGCGCCAGCCTCGACATGTACCCGGGCTACAAGGACGTCGATTTCAAGTGGTTCCGCGACCTGATCGCGACAATTCCTGAAGACGACGAGGAGGCCGTCATCGATCGCAAGTCGGAGAAGTATCTGCCCCACATAGTCCTTTGCGGGATCCCAGCGAAGATCGAGCAGGAAAGGCGCCATGTCGAAAAAGGCACTGTCGAGTACGCACGGCTGACGCATGACATGCTCCTTACGACCTGGATGCCCACATTCGCGTGGCGCCAGAGGAACGCCCGCGAATGCAGCCTGGACACCTCGAAGCGCTGTAAGAATCTCTTCAAGGCTCGCCTGAGTGAGTACTACCGGAACGCTGCCATTCCGGAGGAGATCCAAGCGCTGTTGGCGGAAGATCCAGACGCTGAGGTATGGCAGATCTTCTTTTCCAAGGACCAAGTGAAAACCGGGCAAACCATCCGCGGAATAGTGCCCCTCCACATTGTTCCTCTCCTGGAAGAGTACTTGGAACTCCGGCATCTCCTCATTGGCAAGGCCGATCCGGGTACCCTGTTCCTCAATCGCGGGCGCGGTAAGCACCGGGGCGGGGCGCTTTCGAAGTTGGCATTTGGAGACCTCATCGGTGGCTTGACTCAGAAGTACGCCGGCCGGTGGGTGACCCCTCACCTCTATCGCGATGCTCTGGCGCACCATTGGCTCGATGAGCACCCCGAGGACTACCTCTCGCTCAGCAAACACCTCTGGCACATCAACATCAACACCACGGTGCAACGGTACGGGCACAAGTACGACGAGTCGTTCGGCTTAAAGAAGGTGGGTGGATGGACCGGGAGTTTCTTCAAACGCTGATCCCTCAGTCTTTGCTGGGCAACGCGCGCTTAGCACCATGCCCGGCGCCGCGCATCCGCGCGTTAACCAGCAACGGCGCCCGCGGCGCCCCCAACCAACAAGGAGTTTGACATGACACCTTATGAGGACACGGCAAACAAGTACTTGCCGTTCGACGTTCTAACCAATATCCCCGCGCAGGTTTTGCAGGCGCGGGATCCTGGGCAGACCCACAGGGAGAAGGATGCGCGCCTTGTACACGACGCTTTTCTGCTCATGTTTCTTTTCACTATGCCCTGCCTGTTGCCGAAGCAAGTCCGCGACGCGCAGATTTACGGCACGGCAAACGTCTTTAAGGGGCAGATCAGCCCTTTCGCGGGCATGACAGTGCCGGAATGGGTTGCGGACGAGCTTCGCTGCAATCCCGCCGCCGAATTCTGGCAGGTTCGCTTTCGCCGTAGGGAGACAAATGGGCAGGCATTGTGCGCCGTTCTCCCGCAGAACCTGATCCCGATTCTCGAGGAGTACCTTGTCCAGCACCGTCCGCTCTTGGTTGGCAACCACGATCCCGGTACGCTCTTCCTTAACAAGCGCGGCGGACCCCTCAGCGCGCGCCAGTTGACGGCACTGGTTGGCAAGATCACTGTCCGGTTTGCAAACTGCCGGATGATGCCTGCAATGATCCGGCGCTTGTTCGCGTACTGCTGGCTGGCCGAAAACCCCGATGACTACTACACCCTCAGCTGTGTGTTTGGGCACGCTGATGTTCGCTCAACTATCCGTAGGTTTGGGGCCCGCCTCTCCGTGTCGGGTGCCATGCGCAAGGTGGAGGAGTGGGCCCGCAGGCGTAAGACAGAAGATCCCTGCGGGGAGCGCAAGGATTGATCGATTGCATAGTTGTTGCCTTGCTGCCTCGCATTTTGTTGGCGCATGGCACTTTTCACCCGCGCATCCGGTATCACGCTCAGGCGCGGTCACCAACAACGGCGCTGTGGCGCCCCACCATGAAAGGAGTATTGTGTATGATCATCCCTCAATCTGAACCTTCGGATCGCTTCCAGCCGTACGGAGCATTATCCACGGTTCCCGAACTGCTCCTGCGCCAGAGGAGCCTGGAGCTGCCACGCACCAAGGCATATTCGCGCCTGGTCCTCGCCGAGTTGCTCATTCGTGTATTGCTGGCTTTGCTGTGGCGCTCGCGCACCATCAGGGAAGCCACGCTCGGCAACGATGGGGCTAATAATGTGTTCAAGAGTGCCCTCAGCCTGCCTGCAAACGTCGCAACACCGGAATGGGTTGCAGAGGAGCTCCGCTGCAACCCGGAGGCGCAGTTTTGGCAGTACTGCTTTGCAGATGGCGCGCGCGGTGTCATGCCGCGGGATCTGGCTCCTCTGTTCGACGAGTACGTCGAGCATTGCCGCCCGCTCCTGGTTTGCAAAGAAGATCCCGGCACGCTCTTCCTCGGCAAGCGCGGAGGACGGCTGAGTGCGGCAGAACTCAATAACCTGGTCAGCGGACTGGCGGCTCGTCACGCAGGGTGTGGCGTGACTATTCCTTCGGTTCGCGACTCGTTTGCCCGGGTGTGGCTCGCGGCGCATCCTGGTGATTACCTGAATCTCAGCGAGATTCTATGGCATCGGAACATCGAGCTGACCGAACGCTTTTATGGCTGCTAGGTCAAAGAGCCGGCGTTATTCGGGCCGTGCTCCAAGGATTCAGGCAGCGCAGGCATTCATCGTTCAGTTCGTTTGACTCGGTATTTATTGTGGCGATGACAGGAGCGGTTTTCAGCCGGCCTTCATCGCCACATCTGTCTGCGTTTTAGTTTGGCGCAGCATACGCTTCCTTCGAGCAGGTGGAGGAGGAGCCATTGGCGCTGACGACGGCAGAACTCGACCAGATTGGAGTGGTGAGGAGCGAAGAACTGAGCCGTGTGTACAAACCATTCATGACGTTCGGCTAGCAGGTACTGAACCCCCGTCAGTCCTCCCCTCGCTAAACCCCTAATAAAACCAACCCTCAGCAGCGGCCGCGTGTGCCACTCGTGTGCCGCTCTTCTTTTTTAGCAGGCAGTATGGCTCGCAAGACTGGCCACAATATCCGGCGCGGAGCGAGCACATGGCGGCTCAAATGGCCTGAAAAGCGATTCCGCGGTACAAATTTGCCACAGACCTGTGACTCGCACCCGCTGCCTCTTGCAATATCCTCGCTGGCGCTGGCGCCGCCACCACCACCACAGTCATGATCATCACCACCACCGCCGCCGC
>PLKU01000265.1 GCA_003140705.1 Acidobacteriaceae bacterium | reverse complement strand
CCACAACCACGTTCTCGAATTTTTGCGCCGCGGTGGACAGCAACTTATCGATAGCCTCATTTGAGGCTTGAAACTGAGGAAACTTGCCGGGAGCCGCAAGCACAAATACACCGGAACTGTGCTTCACGAGGAGCTTGGCAAGAAAACTGGCATCCATTCGTGAGACATCCTGGAGAGCGTTGATCGTCGAGTATTCCGCCTGGATGCCGAGGTTCAGCGCGGCGTCTCCGAGGGGAAGATCGAGATCAATCAATAGGGTGCTCTGACCAGACTCCTGGCCAAGCGCTACAGCAAAATTGCAGGCCACGGTGGTGACACCGGCACCGCCTTTGGCACCAAGGAACACGAACAATTTGCTTGTGGTTCTCTCTTTTGGTTGATTAGCCGGCCGGCGGGCAGCAGCCCGAACAAGTGCCTCTGCCATGGTGCTGGAGGAGAAGGGAGGAGTGAGAAACTCTCGAGCGCCAGCTCGCATGCAACGGACCAACAAATCCGGATCGGCCTTTGCCGACAGGACCATGACGGTCACCGAGTTTGTGGCACAGATGCACTCTACCAATTCCAAGGCGTATTCAGGGTTGTTGTCGAGGTCAATGATAATGACGCTATATTGATCCTCGAGCAGGCTCGGGACATCATCCAGACCGGCAGGATAGGAAGAGAACTCGCGGACGATCCCCCCTTGGCATTCAGCAAGAGCTCCGGCTGCAGCTTTGCGCAGGCCCTCATCCGGGCCGATGAGCGCAATCGACAAGGGGTCGGCGCCAATGGAATGGGGATACTGGGGGTCGAGATATGGTGAAGAGAATGAACTCACGGACTCGCTCCTCCCTGGTGATGGCAAAACCTCGTCAGGGTTAATCGAAAACTGATACGCGGTGTCTGACTTTCTCAAAGTGTAAACTCCTAAACTCAGCGGGAAAAGAAAGACATCAGTGTTCCGATGGCGATCGCCGGTGCGTACGGCATCTTACGCTTCATCGGATTGGTGAGAGCCAGTTCGGGGTCGCGGGGAGTCCCACGCTCCTTCCAGCCAAAGACCAGATCACCCGCGCCCGTAAAAAGCTCTTTGAGAAACCCGCCAAAGGCGGCCCAACACAAAACCATGATTCCACCGACCATGCCGGTAATGACAAGTGCAAGAAACAATTGGCTCGGGCCAATCCAGGCCCCAATTGCGGCGCAGAGCTTTACGTCACCCGCTCCCATGCCGCCCATCCAGAAAAGAGTTCCGTAGATCAGGAGTCCAAGGCCGAGTCCGGCGAAGCTTTGACCGACCCCATGCCATCCTTGGAGCCACGCGGAAACGACGATACCGGCCAACAGAAATGGGAGAACCAGCCAGTTCGGAATGCGGCGGCTGCGCAGATCCGTGAAGGTCGCCACAGCAAGAACAATGAGTGTTGGCCACAAGGCGAACGAGTGCAAGCCTCAGCCTCCTTTCTCCCGTAATTCAGGGAATACATGATCCTAGAGCAATTGTCCAACCAAATCGGCGTCGGCAAAACCCGCATGGATTCAATAGGTAACAGGCTGAGATTCAAAATGTGTACACGTACGTTTACTGGGTGAAGTGGTGGTGAAGCGGTGGGTATACACCCGGGTAGGTTTGGCTTCCTGGAACTTCATAGGAACACAGTTGAAGAGTCCCACGAGCGTTGTGGAGAGTGTCGCGGTTGGGTCGACGCGGCCAATTTAAACACTTTATGGTCAACCCTCTTTGGTGCATTCATCGGCGCGGAAATTCCGAAGCCGAGCAACACGCGGATTGATTTGCGAGTTGGTGTGGCCATTGCAGCTTCAGGACCAAGCGAACCCAATCCCGATGCTCGAAGCTTAGGGGCAATCAGTAGAATCAGACGGTCATATCTTGAGGAAAGATGACAAGCGTGGGGAAGCGTTGCTGAGAAGAATGCAGAGACCGAAAGCCTTGTGAATGTCGCCTTTAGAAAAACTGGCGTGGAGATCGAGCACCCGGGCGCGCCTCCGTTTATTCGGGGAACAGTACTAATGTTCACTCCCTGAGCGATACTCCGCACGTCTCCAAGCTGGGGAAGGGGCGGCCGTACTGCTCGAGCAAGCCGGCCAATTGCACCATAGAACCGCCGCCCGCAGGACGGCTTCCAGCCGATGAAAAGGAGCATGGGGGGATGTGGTCACCGGCCAGGATTCCGCGGTTTTGTGCGCTTCAAAAGAAGAAAAGTACTTTCCATTCAGGTTACTGAAGACTTTATACTTAATTACCAAGAAAGCTTTGACACGCACCATCGAAGCCGATAAACTCTGGAGACCTTCCATGGCGATCACAGGGATGCAAACTGGGCTCATAGGCTCTCCCTGACGGGGTTGGTCGCTGTGCGATAGGCGTTGCCAGATGATTTGCGTAGTTCGCGGGGCGAGCTTGCGTTCAGCTGCAGAACGGTACTTTCGCACCAATAACCTAGCACTAAACGGGCATGGCTTCTCGGTTATTGAACCGAGATCATGATGTTCAGTCTCCAGCTTCTCGATTGNNGTATTCGGAAGACCGCACGCTTTACCCTCTTCTATCTTCTGCCCTTGGTAAAGAATTCCAACTCCTTTTGGAGTCGGAACAGGAAGGGATGAGCAGCCTGGTTTCGAGCCGTGCCTGCGACGTAATGATCCTTGATTTAGATTCGAAGCATGATTTGCTGCAGGAACGC
>PLKU01000176.1 GCA_003140705.1 Acidobacteriaceae bacterium | reverse complement strand
ATTGCTGCCGCAAAGCAATAAGGGTCCGGCAGTTTGTATGTGGCAGAGCTACTGCACGGTGAGGGCGACTGAACATCGAAGCGCACAAGTTGCTCGTGGACATTCAGTCCAGGCTTGGTAGATAATTCGGCTTTTCGCTGCCGGCATCGCCGATCCTCATTTTCTTCTTCATCTCATGACGCATTTTTTGGGTCCTTGACGCGTTCCAGTCAGAGGGTCAGTTCGCCCACAGCAGTATTCCCCATAGAGAATATTGCGGAGATCGCAGGTCGATTCTCAAGCCCCAAAACCAATCAACGAGGAGGTCTTGTAATGAGTATCGCGGAGTTTCCGGCCGCAGGGCCGGGTGCAGGCATCACTTCCCAGATCGAACTCAATCGCGCCAAGCCATTGGTACTGCACAATAGCAGGTTCCTCATTGGAGTGACGATATTCGGGAGCATCGTTGTCGCCTTCTTTTCGGTCTGCATGGCGCTCATGGTGTTTTCAATTCTCTCTTCGAGCGGCGGGCTCAGCGTCGGCAACGGGTTGAACGCCATGCAGTGGGGCATCGGGGCATTTGTCTTCGGTTGTATGTGTCCGTGGCTGTGGAAGATGGGCCGCGCCATGTTGGGTTACCAGATCCTGTTCGACAGCCGAGGCGTGAACTTCAACCTGGGCTCAAAGAAGAAGCCGTCAGATCTGTTTCTTGCATGGGACCAGATAGCGGCGATCAAGTACAAACGAGTCGGCAATGTCCAGCAGTACTTCGTGCAAGGAAGAGACGGAAGCGAAGCCAGATTCTCGTCGTACACATTCTTTCGTCCCAGGAAGATTGCTCGCATGATTGCGGACCGCACCGGGCTGACCATCCAGAAAGTTTGAAGATCGCAAGGAAGACACCCACCAGAAAGGCGATTTACATGTCAACGAGCGAGTACCCAATGTCATCGATTGCAGCAGAGGCTCTCCATGAGCCGGTCCCTGCCTACACTTTATTTGATGCCAACGCGGTGGGGATAGCAACCTTCTTTGGCACTCCTGTTGTGGGATGTTCCCTTATGGCCCTCAACTATCGCCGCCTGGGGAAGTCGCGCAACGCGGTGATGGCGCTAGTCCTTGGGATTGCCGTCACAGGGTTGGTGATTCTGCTCGGATGGAATCTGCCGCAGGCTGCATCTTTGCCGATTGCCCTTGCGCTGGTATTCGGGACGCGATGGAGCGCCGAAACCCTGCAGGGCGCAGCGGTGAAGGACCATGTCGAGCGAGGCGGCCTACTGGGATCGAAGTGGACGGCCTTTTGGTTCGGTGCAGTGTTTCTGGCAGTCTTGTTTGCGGTCATTTTCCTGGTAGTGTTAATCGCGAACCATCGTTCCGGAGTCGTGATTGGAACCAAGGACGAGGTCTACTACTCCGGCTCAGCGACCAAGGATGAGGCCCAGGCACTCGGGAATGCACTGAAGACAATTGGATACTTTACCGATCAGGGAGCGAATGTCTTCGTTGCGAAGGGAACGGCCGGCACGATCGTTTCGTTTGTTGTCAAAGACGGAACCTGGGACGATCCGGGCAAGGTTGCCAGCTTTGAGAAGATTGCTCGGCAACAGGCACCTACCGTCGGCGGCCTCCCCATCACGCTTCGCCTGGTCAATACTTCGCTTGCGGTGAAGAAAGACGAAGTGCTCAATTGAGGTGTTTTTTCGTAAGGGACGCGAACCTGACCAAAGATGGCCACGGCCGGCGTTCTTTTAGTTCGTCATGCCGAGCGCTTTAGTGGAAACAAACTCAACACAAATGAAAATTTCACGAGATACGAGGTTAATTATGAAGAGATTCGGTCAGGGCTTCACAATACTTGCAACGATTGCGGTTCTGACGATGGGCTGTAAGTCATCGTTGGAAAGTCCATCGGCCGCTGGGGCGGCGAATGGTGGCTCGGGAGCGCAGTCGGTAGGGAAGGTCGCGTCTGCGACATACGTCAGTGGGGCGCCACTCTCGAATAAGCTGACGACGGCGACGATCTCCGATCCATCATTGAACAACATGGCGTCGGCGACGCTTACGATTCCGGCGGGATGGAAGCTGCAAGGGATTACCATGATTAGTCCCTGCACGTTTTCGCCATGGCCAGTTTTCCGCGCCTACTCGCCCGACGGGTTGATGCAGATGCGGAGTGAGCCGGTCTTCGGGTGGCGCTGGAGGCCCAATGTAAAAGGCATGAATAACAGCGGCTGCGCGAATATATCCGCGCCGATTTCGGCGACGCAGTTTCTGCAGTATTACCTGGGAACGATCCAGGGCGGTGTGCATGTGGTGGGCACGATGGCAGTTTCCTCGCAGTATCAGCAATGGGCTCAGGGGCTGGCTGCGAACTTGAACCAGATCCAAAGCGGCATGGCAGCGGCAATGCGGAGCAACAACACAGCGGACACGGCAGCGATGCGGATTCAAACAGTGGACGGAACCTTTGTGGTGGAAGAGCGACTCCGGACCGTAGTGGAGTGCTCGACGATCAGCAATACGAGCACCGCCCTCTACGGCGGCACATGCTGGGCCAGAGTGGATGTCCTGACCGCCCCTCAGGGACAACTTGACGCGTTGGTGCAGCTGGTGGACAGCAACAACCTGCCGCATGGCGTGAACTCGCCGCAGTGGACGCAGGCAGCGTTGCAGCGGCAACAGCAGCAGGGCGCCCAGGCGATAGCTGCGCTCACGGCTCAGGAAAAGCAGGAGAGCCAGATGCTCGATCAACAGTTCCAGCAGATTATGCAGAGATCGCAGCAGGAACACGCAGCGTTCATGCAGCAACAGGAGTCGCAGTTCCAGAGCGCGATGAACAACGCAAACGCGTCGATGAATGCGCAGAGCACGGCTGCTTCCGACTGGGTGGATTATTCGCTGGACCAGCAGACGGTGGCGGGCCCGAATGGCACGGCAAAGGTTTCGAGCGCGTATTCACAAACGTGGACAAATGGGTCGCAGTGGTATCAGACAAACGATCCGAACTCGAATCCGAACGGGGTGCTGAGCGGGAGCTGGACGCAAACCACGCAAGTCCACGGCAACGGGACGCAATAGCTGCCTGAAGGCAGAAGCGCGATTTGAAATCAAAGGGTGACCTGGAACAATCAAGAGACCAGGCACTGAAAGGAGCCATCCATTACGCCGTATCTGAATCGGTGATCCACCTCATATTCGCTCTCATCGCAGAGGTAGGTCATCGATATCCGTCCCTGTAAAACGCCCCTCTGACCAGGAGCGAGGTAGTTCCCCAGCGATTGGCAACACGGAAGCGCCTCAGAGAATGGTTTTTAGCTTCGGAATTCGGGGAGCGAAATGTGCCGCCAGCCAACTCGGCAATGTTGCTGTAAAAAAGACGACAAGGAACTTCATACAACATTCAGGTTCATCGACCGCAGGCCGCTCCTGAATTCATCGGATTCTCGTCAAGTGTATAAATCACCAATGCACTCCTCGAACCCCTAGCGAATTCTGAACTTCCTGGTTCCAGTAGAGTGCCCGACTCAAAATGGACATTGGCCAGTCAAATGTTGATAACTGGGCAACCCACCAACTGAGACCCCGGATCGGAGCGGCAATTACCGCGAAGAAACATTGAGAGAGGAACCCCGCCTCCTGTCGTCAAAATGGGGGGCGAGTGGATCAAGACTCGGTTTTATCTTCATGTTATTCAGGAACATAGCCGCAACTGCGTTTCGGAAGCCACCGCGTAGAATACTCCCCCAAAGTACGTATTGACCGAGTTAA
>PLKU01000015.1 GCA_003140705.1 Acidobacteriaceae bacterium | reverse complement strand
TCATGCCGAGCCATGCCAGGCCGTAGAAGATGGCTCCAATAACGCCGATGATCAGGACGTTTGACCACATGGCAGGCCATCCCCCACCCTGCAAGAGCGCGTCACGAACGATCTCGATGTAGTACCGGCCCCAGACGAGGCTTGAGACCCAACGGAGACCTGCCGGTATGTTTTGGACAGGGAAGATGAGGCCAGAAAGCAGGAATACGAGCAGGAATCCGCCGAAGGCTACCGCTTGCAAGGCCGAGGCCTGGTTGGGGATGACCGCTCCGACCATGGTTCCAAACGCCGCCACGCAAAAGGCATAGAGGAAGGTGGCGATCAAGGCAGGCGTAGGATCGCCGGCAAAGCTCAGGCCAAAATACGTAAATAAAACCAAAGACATGATGAGACATTCCGCGAGCGCCACAACCATAAACGCAATGATTTTCCCCAGCAGGAACTCATGCGCGGGAATGCTTGAGACGTAAACCTGGAGAATCGTCTTCAGCTCGCCCTCCTTCGCCATGGCGAGCCCAGCCAGCAGAGGCGGAAACATGGAGAGGCCAAGCACGAATATTCCTGGGCCATAGAACTTCTTCGAAGAGAGTCCGGGGTTGAACCAGAGCCGGATGGCGGTCTGTATGGGGCCTGCCTGCGCTCCACTGCCCAGCTGGTTATACGAGGTCGTAATTTGGCCGGCATAAGCCGTGACCAATTTGGCCGTGTTTGAATCCGAAGCGTCCACCAGAAACTGGACGGGCGCGTTAACGCCGCGTGCCATGTCGCGGCCAAAGTGAGACGGGATGATCAGCACGGCTCGTGCAGCATTGGAGGCGAGGGCCTCTTCGGCTGTTTTATCTATCGGCCATGAGACCACCTTAAGCGTTATCGAAGCTCGGAAAGCGTCGATAAAATCATTGGACGCCGGTGAGCCGTCAAAATCCTGCACGACGATCGGAAGCTCGTTCACCGTGAGCGAAAGCGCCGAGCTCATCAAGATAAGCAGGCACGTGGGAAGGGCCAACGCGAGAGCCAGGGTGCGCCAGTCTCGAACAATCTGGGTCAACTCCTTGCGCATTTGTGCAATGATTCGCCTCATGCGAGCTCCTCCTTAGTCATCGGTGGCCGCCTTTCCCTGAGTACGCGCCTTCTCCACGATGGAGATGAACACGTCTTCAAGCGAGAAGCGGTTTTCGCTCGCGCTGGTCACGTGAATTCCGTTCTCTTCGAGCCGCTTTGTGGTTTCCTTTATGGCGGTAGCTGGGTCTTCGTCGGTGATCATATGCAGGCGCTCACCGAACAGGGACACTCGCCAGTCTTCCGTCTTGCTCTTCAGCAGGTCCGAGGCGTGTTGCGGCTGGTCGACGATGAATTCAAGCACGTGTCCGGATTGCTGGCTTTTTATGCCGCTGGGCGTTCCTTCAGCCACAAGCTCGCCTGCAACCATCATTCCCAGGCGATTGCACTGCTCCGCTTCCTCCAGATAGTGAGTTGTTACGAGGATCGCCGCGCCGCCGTCGGCCAGCTGATTGATCATTGTCCAGAACGCGCGCCGCGCCAGAGGATCGACGCCCGAGGTCGGTTCGTCCAGAAAGAGAATATCCGGTTCATGCATGATTGCAGCGCCGAAGGCCACGCGCTGCTTCCACCCACCGGGCAAGCTACCCGTTATCTGATCCTGCTTTCCATCGAGACCGGAAAAGGAAAGCACCCATCGAATTTTTCCTTCGCGGTCCTGGTCAGGGACGCCATAAACGCCCGAAAAGAAATCGAGGTTTTCGCGAATCGTTAAGTCTTCATACAAAGAGAATTTTTGCGACATGTAACCGATGCGCTTGCGAACGGCTTCCGTTCTCAGGTTTCCACCCGAGCCACCCAACTCCATGGTTCCACTTGTCAAGTCCAGAAGCCCGCAAAGCATCCGGATGGTTGTTGTCTTGCCCGCCCCATTCGCTCCGAGGAGTCCGTATACTTCCCCGTTTCGAATATTGAGGCTCACATTCTTCACAGCCGTAAATGATTTGAACTCCTTGACGAGGTTCTTCGCACCAACTGCAACTTGCCCGCGCAGGCTGCGGTGATCCTGCTTTGCGGGAAACTCGACCGTGTCGGCCTTTTGGCTTAACGTACGCAGCTTGGCAACAAATATGTTATCGAGTGTCGGTTCGTCGACACGCATCTCGTCGACCGAAAGGCATGTGCCTTTAAGCTTCTCGGTGATCCACGCCTGCTCCTTGTCTGGATCGTGCACCAGCAGGTCCAGCCGGTCGCCGAACCGCTCCACGTCGATGATGTCTTTATCAGGCCCGGATCCCTCGGAAAGCACACTTTCCGCTTTCCTGAGGTCTGCCGTGCGAAGTTCGATCCGCTTGGCGCCCAGACTGGCGCAAAGCTCGGCTGGCGTGCCGATCTGGAGGATCGCCCCCAAGTGCATAAACGCAATTCGATGGCATCGTTCAGCCTCATCCATGTAAGGGGTAGCCACGAGGATCGTCAGGCCCTCCGCCGTCAAGTGAGTTAGCGCGTCCCAAAATTCTCGACGGGATACAGGATCGACGCCTGTGGTTGGCTCGTCGAGAAGCAGCACTTTGGGTTGTGGAACGAGAGCGCAGACCAGCGCAAGCTTTTGTTTCATGCCGCCGCTCAACTGCCCAGCGAGCCGGCCTGCGAAACGGTCCATGTCAAACATTCGAAGATATTGAAGACTGCGCTCCGCGATCTCATCTGGCGGAATGAGGCGCAGATCGCCACTATAGCGAATGTTTTCCGCAACAGTCAGATCGGGATAGAGACTGAAGTCCTGCGTCAAATATCCGGTTTGGGACCGCATATCCCGCGCCGGGCGACCGAGGATGTTCGCGGTGCCTGCGGTTGCTTCCATTACGCCTGCAAGAATCTGGAAGGTCGAAGTCTTTCCGGCTCCATCCGGGCCAATCAGTCCAAACATCTCGCCGTGGTTAACGTCAAATGTGATTCCACGCACGGCCTCGAGCTTGCCATAGCGTTTCGTCAGGCCGCAAACATCGATAGTCCGCTGTGCGGCCGCGCCCTGCCGATCCTGGCCCGCCCGATCTGGGATCGCGCGATCTTGCACCGTTCGATCTGGATTGGCGGTAATCAATTGCGCTTGACCTTCGGCCACTTGTCTCCCTGCACCAGGACTTCGCCATCGACAGGCATGCCAGGCTTGGCAAATCCGAATCCGCCAATTAATTGCAGCTTAAGTCCGACTACCTGCTTGACTCGATCGTCGCGGAAGTAAGTGTTTTCCGGAGTGAATGTGGCCTGTGGGTCAATCCTGGAGACGTAAGCGTAGACCGGTTTCTGCGAACTCGAGTCGAGATATATGCGCGCCGACTGCCCCACTTTCACTTTGCCGATTTGGCCTTCAGGCACAAAGCCGCGCAAATACACCTTGGTCAAGTCCAATAGTGTGATCACAGCAGTTCCAGCGACCACCACCTCGCCCGGTTCCGCCCCGCGCGTCACCACTGTTCCGGAGAACGGTGCCCTGATTGTCAAGTCTTTGCGGTTGTCTCCTGCTTCTGCAAGTTCGGCGCGAGCTTGTTGTGTCTGGGCCGCTGCACTCGCAACTTCAGCTTCCTGCTGTGCGATTTGCCTTCGAACCGAGACAACCTGCGATTCGCGAATACCAGGATTGGACAGACTTGCTTCTGCCGTCGTCAATGCTCCCTGTGACGACTCAACCCGGCGCTTCGAGGCAGCGACCACCGCGGCCTGTTGATCGGCCGTCGTTGAAGCCTGAAGTCCCTGTTGCTCCGACACAGCTCCGGTTTTTGCAAGACGCGTATAAGCATCCCTATTGAAAGCGGCAATCTGATACGCCGCCTGCTGCTGGGCCAATTCCGATTGCGCGGCTGCCAGATCCGCCTGCGCCTGCCCCACATGGCCTTCTGTATCTAGCTTTGACTGGCCCACCTGCAACCGGCTTTGCTGCAATTGTTCCTCGAGGACCGCGATTTGCTCTTGTGCGGCTGCGCCCTTCGCTTCAGCCTCCGAAAGAGCATCGCGAGCCTGGTCTTCACGCGCCCGAATCTGGGCGTCGTCGAGAGTGGCGATCGTGTCTCCGGCATTTACGGTGTCGCCCTCGCGGACACGAACTTCAAGAATGCGTCCGGTTGTTTTGGAAGCAACCGCGGAGTCGTCGCCTTCAATTCGGCCGCTCACCACAACAATGCTGTTCGGGATACGTGGTGCCGCAAAAAAGATCTTCCAGATTAGAAGCCCCGCCGCAATCAGGACCACGCCAGCGACGATCATCAGGATTAGGCGTCGTCGCGTCGCGGCCTGCTTCGTCTTTTCGTCGGCTGCTTGCTTAGCCTTTTCGTCCGCTGCCTTCTTTTCACTTTCCGCTGGGTCCGGCTTGGCGCTGTCCCCCGCGGCTGGATTCGCGCCGCCTGGTACCGCTGGCTTCGCAGTATCAGTGACGGCGAGCTTGGCTCTTTCCCCTGGGTCCGGCTTTGCACCGGATGGGTCCGTCTGTTTTTTTTGCTCGGCCTGTTCTGGCGCCCTTTCAACTGTGGGTGTAGTCATTTGCTGAGCCTCTGTTTCCTTACCGGTGTGATCGTTCCATGTCTCGAGCGAAAGTCCTTTAGATACGAAAGTGAAAAGTCCGCGATGTGATCCGCAATGCGTTCCACCTGGTCAGGTGTCATCCTTAGTTCCGGCCAAATCTCCGTCAACAATGGACCTGGCAGAACATAAGCAAGAACTTGTCCCACCACGCTGATTGCACAGAGTCGTGTGTTGTCGTCACTGGGGGGCAGGCCAATAATTCTTCCGATGAGTTCCAGTAGTCGCTTGTAGATCGGCCGAGTTAACTTATCGATGAGTTGTCGAAGCGCCGGTGTGGGCTGTGCGAACTCATGCGCCAGGAGTCGGGAATGCCAATCCGGTAAACCTTTCCCATTGATGCTCCGAAGTCGAGCTCGAATCAGAGCTCGCAGCATGTCTTCTGGGGAGATGTTTTGATCAGGCGCGTTGTGAACAGCCAATACTTGGGCAGCTCGCACAGATTGCTGCAAGACCTCGGTATACAATCCCAATTTATCGCCGAAGTGATAATTTATCGCGGCAACATTGGCTCCCGCTCCTGCACAAATTTCGCGAATCGTCGTAGCCTGATAGCCGCAGTTAGCAAAAATCGGTCCCGCAGCCTCCAGCAATTTCTCGCGTGTTGGGTCTGGGGCCGCAGTCGGACGTTTGCGCCTTGCTACCTTTTGCCCGAGTTGTGAGCGATTGCTGTTCATTTTCAAACGCAAGTTTGAATCAACAGCTTGCTCAATACTGTGTCCGATTGCTCAGTACTTCAGTGCGCCGGATCGAGATGCAGATCTACAAGCGCTTCAAGAGCTGCGGTAGCAACGGCTTGCAGCCTCGGAATCAAGGCATCGGCCACCTGATATTCGCTATTCCTGCTGAACGTTCCTGGATGAATGAAACCCGTGCTTTGGGCGATCAACTGCCGAGAACAGCCCAAAGCGTGTTTCGAGGGCCGGCTCTCATCGCATTGCTCCGCCAAGAGCAAAACCTCTTGCTTTCAAGCAGTGCTATGCCCAGGTTTCGCCAAGTGACACCATGAATCATGGATTTCGTCGATCCGGGCGGAGCGATGCCAATCTTCAAGGAAACCTTGTCAAATGCCTACCCTGGAGGCGAGATTTTGGAATATTCAATGATCCGCCAATGAGCGTTCAATCCGGCGGACATTGTCTTGAACGAAATAAACCTCACGTGAGCGTGGCCCACCTCACGTCATCGCGGAGGATGGTCATTAAGGCCGATACTCGCCCAAGAGATCAGCGAGAATCCATGCTGCTCCGG
>PLKU01000458.1 GCA_003140705.1 Acidobacteriaceae bacterium | reverse complement strand
ACGTCGATTGCGCTGACGTACTGTTGACGAGCCAAAGCCGCTTCCGCAGCGCGATGAACCCGACTTTCGAGCTTCGATTGATTCGGATGCATACCTCTGTCCCGGTAATGCGATCAAGAACCACCTTCAAGCACATGTTGCCCGCACCTGCCAGGTCCCGACGCACTCCAATCATGGTGAATCCTGTCTACGCCAAGATAAACGATGCAGGGTCAGCTGGTGACAATGACGTTTGCTCGTTTCGACGACGTTGAGCACGGCGAAGAATCTTCGAAGGTTAGTTGGCCTCAAGAGGAGCGTCCTTTCATCCTTCTGCGTTGACATCCACCTCGGTCTTCAGGCCGGGGTGGATGTCGCGCAGGCAAGACAGAAATTCGCCCTGGCCTCAGCAACATACTCTATCTAATGCGCCGTCTGGCTCCGTCACTTCCATTCGGGCAAATGGCGAAGATGATGCACACTGCGAGTTGATTCGCCGCGGAGCAGGGCCGGTTGGTAGGGTGAAGTCGGCATGTGACAAGGTTTCCTCGAGGGTTGACCTTGTTCAGGCCTGAATCAGTGAGCTCCATGAAGCGTGGTGTCACTTGGCAAAACTGGGCAACTCGCAAACTGACGGGGAATTGCTCGCGCCTCCGGAATGCTGCCAGCCTGGCAACGTTTGCACATTCCCCAAAAGGAGTATTGCTCGCTCCAATGCAAAAGCACTACCTGTTGTATACGGAGAAGTGTCGAAAGGTTCGGTCTAAGGGTGCGTCTCTGCAGAATTCATAATGAGCATTCTCAAGCAGCGTGTTCTGGTCGCCCGGGCGGCGATACTGATAATGGCAACGTGCGGGTTGGTTACCGGCTATCTGTTGGGCCGCGTCCTTGCGCTTCAGCTGGCTGAAAACGGACTCGATCAGTACGCCAAGCGCACCTTAGTGCGGGATGATGCATCGTTTCTCGAAGCTAGTAACCTGCTTTCTGTCCTGAAGGATTCGCAGTATCCCTTCTGTTCGGACGCCGAAATCGCCTATTTCCGAGAGTTGATTTTTCGCTCGGAATACCTGCGAGATGCCGGGCGCATCCAGGGCGGGAAGATCGACTGCTCAACGACTGCCGGTCATCTGGTGCGGCCCATTGGGCGATTTACGCCGAATTCTCCCAAGGAAGATGGCCTCATCCCCTACAGCAATCTCGTGCCGATTCGCGATGCAAGCCTGAAGAGGGCTGGACTGCAACTTGGCACCGCCTACGTTGTCTTTGGGTCGCATATGCCCGTCGACGTTGGTCCCTTTCCAATGCATCTCACTTTACCCCTGAAGGAACCAGCCCGCCAGCAATCAGACGTTACGACGGGCGTAACCCCTGGGAGCGTCGGGCCCGATCAGACCACCGACGGAAAGGTCCACCTTGGAGACACGCTCTATGCGACGCGGTGCTCCACAACCCACTCCGACTGCGTAACGGCCTCCGCGTCGGTATCGGACGCATTGCATGGCGAAGTCGAGGCGATCGCTGGAAGCACTGTTGTCGGAGGCCTGATTGGCATATTCTTTGGAATAGCGTTCTCATCCATGTACAGCCGCAGCCGCGACCTCTGTCAGCAGCTTCACCGCGCAGTCGAGCGAGACAAACTCCGGGTGGTATATCAGCCGATCGTGAGCATGGCCAGTGGACAAATCGTTGGAGCAGAGGCGTTATCGCGCTGGAACGATGAGGACGGGAATCCGGTTGGACCTGAAGTCTTCATCAAGATCGCCGAGGAGCACGGCTTTATCGGAACCATCACGAAGGCGGTGGTGCAGCACTGCTTGCGTGACTTCGCAGAAACGATTCGCAAACATCCGGGCTTCCGTCTCAGCGTAAACGTGTCTGCGGCGGACCTTACCAGTCCCAGCTTTCTACCCATGCTGGATGACTCTCTTAAGCGTGCAAAGGTGACGTCAAGGAGCCTGGTAATTGAGATCACCGAAAGGTCTACCGCCGAGGGTGAAGTGGCCATGGAGGCGATCCGCAGCCTGCGGCGGGCGGGACACAGCATCCATATCGACGACTTCGGCACCGGTCATTCGAACCTGGACAAGTTGCTTTATCTTTTTGCCGACACGATCAAGATTGACAAGGCCTTTACAAGGGTCATCGGCACGGATTCGGTCACCGTAGCCATTCTTCCGCAGATCCTGGCCATGGCGAAATCGCTGGGTCTTGACGTGGTAGTGGAAGGGGTTGAAACCGAGTACCAGGCCGATTATTTCACCCCGGCTACTGAAAAAATGTACGGCCAAGGTTGGCTATACGGCCACCCTGTCCCGGCCGAGGAATTTCTTGGCGTCTTGGCCCAAAGCTTGCACAGAGGGCTCGCTCCTTCGGATCTGCCTGCCACCCGAACTGCGAATGCGGGCGGCTTGCACATCGTTGGCGCCTGAATCGTTTTAAGCGCGCTTTTCACTCTCATCTCGCTCTAGAGAGGGTGGGCGTCAAACAAGCCGGAGCCGCCTTCTTCCTCGCGCGCTCAAATCGACGCGCGAGGAAGCTGACATTTTGCGCGTAAAGCTCACACAGCAGCTGATTGAAGCTTTAAGACAGATGCAAAAACAATACAATCACTCAGAGCTGTGAACTATGACGCCTTGGAGCCAGCTCCCAGAATTTGGCTCCGGGAATACCCGGACCGGTGTCACTTGGCAATAACTGCCGAATACAACGGTTTCGGCCACTCGGTACAACGGTTATGAAGCCTGCCAATACAGTCGCGCTCCATTCACCCAGTGCAGCGTGCTGAACCACTTCCGCTGTCATGGGTTTTCTGTCACGCGGACGACTCATCGCGAAGTTTAGCTGCTTAACGAGCAAGCTTCCTGGAAATCGGCCCGATGACCGTCAAGTGCGTTTTGACGGACGGTCAGAAAGTGCTAAGAATTTACCAACATCTGAGACCAGAAAGCTCCGTTAAATAATTGATGTAGCTTATCTTAATTGGCATTTAAAGCGAGTCGTTCGCGCACATTTAAAGTGCGGCAGATCTGCAATCCATCGATGTTGCTCAACCGGTCACTGCGCCAGGACCGGATCGTCAGTTGTCCCCGACCGTTGAACCAAAAATGCGGCGAAGGCGCGCAGGGATTCGAAGAAATCGCTTCCACTGATGGGTTGTCCATAGGCTGAAAGAATATGCATGAGGATCCCAGAAGCTGACGCCGTCGGTCGCGTAAATGTCGTTCGGCCAAATGCATCTCCACAGCTTGTATCCCTTTGTCCGCATATAGGCTCTGTATTTCTTGTCGCGAAATATGTTTTCAATTACCAAGACGCGGGGCCTATACATGTGAAAGTCCAAACCGTTGAGGACCTCCAGCTCCCATCCTTCTACATCCACCGACAAGAGGTCGATATGGCCGATGTTCTTGGCATGTGTTTTTAGAATCGTATCGAGACGTCTCAAATTCACCTTAATCTTGCGAATGTCCCCTGCCGAACTCAATGCTTTGTATGATTCTTTGACCTCAAGGGATGAAAGCGATTCATACGAAACTTCTCCCTCTTCCCATCTGGCTCCGTGGGAATTGACGACGGAAAAGTCGACTCCATCCTCGTCATGATCACCGCATGCGTATTCGAGGATATCGAAGCCGCGCTCTCTGTGAAGCTCACAGAAAACTGGATTAGGCTCGATGGAGAACACCGTCCAACCCATCTTCCGATACATCGCACTGAGGGAAAGAAACTCCGGCCCTGCCGCGCCAACTTCGACGAACACTCCAGAATTCTGGTTCCGGAAAAAGCGTTGCTCTACTAGTAAGTCCACATCCCCTTCTCCGTGGTTTGTGGCCTCCTCGCTGCTCATCCAGCATTGCCTCCTCGGTCGCACTTTCTAACTCGATCTTATTGGGAATCTCTTTTCTTGGGAAGGCTCCATGGAATAGGATCGCTCCTTAGGCAGATTGCGAGTGGTGGTACTTTTCATTCCATAGGCTCGCCAAAATGACTCCGCTGCCTGTTGCCCAAAATCTGTAGAGCCGCGGTTTGCCTCCCTGTGAAAGATGTGTCCATAAAGCAACGGGCCTAAAAGCAACGCCATCGCCGTGTCGAAATCAAGTGTCGCCGGCAGCAGTCCGCGCTTGATTCCGCGTCGGAGAATCCGCTTGAGACAGACCCGGGACGGCTCCATCACCCTGTGACGCCACGCCTCGCCAAACTCCTGGTGCACCGCCGAATACGCAATCATTGTTGGCATCATTCGATTGCGGGCCATGTCGAACTCATCGGGCGGCCGGCGGCTGAGCACCGTGGCCAGATCCTGGCACAAGTCGCCAGAGTCCGAGTCCTCCGGGTCCCGGTCAAGGCCGTTCACCATCAGCATTACGTCGATGAGCAGGACTTCCTTATTGGCCCAGTGGTTGTAGATGGTCGCTTTGCTTACCCCGGAACTCTGCGCGATCGCGTCCATGCTGGTGGCATCAATGCCGCGCTCTCCAAAAAGCTCGAGCGCGGCGTGAAGCACTCGTTCATGCGCCTCCTGACTGCGCGGCCTCGCCATCACTAAACCTCAATCTTCGAGAAGCGGTACGCCCCAAAAACCAACAGAACCAACGCCAGCACAATAAGCACTACCAGATCGGTGGGAGCACCGTAGAATGCCTGCCCCAGCAACACCGACCGCATCCCGTCAATGCCGTACGAAAGTGGGTCGATCCTGGTAGCCAGTGCAAGCGCCTTGGGCAGACCGGCAAGCGGAAACAACGCTCCTGAAAGAAAGAAGATCGGCATCACCAGGAAATTCATGATCAGCTGGAATCCCTGCATGTCCTGCAGACTCGATCCGATGGCAACCCCCAACGCAGAGAATACCGTCGCAATCAGAATCATGAAGACAAGAGCCAGGGGCACAAGCGCGATATGCGCGGGCCGGAATCCGACAAGGATGCATACGATGCTGACCAGTAGGCCCTGCATCACAGCCACCGTTGCGCCACCCAGCGTTCGGCCGATCATGATCTGCAATCGAGGCACCGGTGCCACCAGCGTCTCCTTCAGGAACCCGAATTGGCGGTCCCAAAGAAGGCCCAGCCCAGAGAAGATGGACGAAAACAGCACGGTCATCCCGATCACGCCAGGGGCCACGAACTGCAAATAGCTTCCGTTTCCCGCGCGTTGAAACACGGGGCCCATTCCGAAGCCGAGCACCAACAAGTACAGCATTGGTTGGCCCAGGGAGGCCACCAGTTGCACGCGTGAGCGCAGATAGCGCTTCAGCTCTCTGAGCCACAGAACATAGATCGCACTCATCGCTTTCCTCCACTCCACATACGCGCAAACTGTCTCATCTGGTCGGCCGATCCCGCGCTCTCGTCGCGGATCGTCGAACCTGTAAGTTTCAAGAATGCGTCTTCCAGGCTCTCGGTGCGAGTCTGTTCCTTGATCGCTTTGGGCGTACCCTGCGCCACCAGCTTGCCGTGGTCGATGACGCCGATACGGTGTGCCACTCGGTCGGCTTCATCCATGTAGTGAGTCGTCAGGAAGACGGTCACCTTCTCCGTCTCATTCAACCTCTTCACGTGGGTCCAGAGCTGGTTACGGCTCTGCGGATCAAGGCCCAGAGTCGGTTCATCGAGAAACAGAATCTTGGGCGTGTGCAGAAAGCCGCGCGCAATCTCCAGCCGGCGTTTCATGCCCCCTGAGAACTTCTTCACCTGCTCCCCCCTGCGCTCCCACAGTTCGAAAAGCTTCATCAGCTCCTCAATCCGGCGCCGGCGAAGTTTGTGCGGAACGTGATAAAGAACGCCGTGGATCTCCATGTTCTCCCAAGCCGTCATGTCTCCGTCCAGGCTTGGATCCTGGAAGACGATGCCGAATCGCTTGCGCGCCTCATTCTGTTTTGTTTGAGGGTCCAGCCCATCCAGCTCAATCGTTCCGCTACTAGGTTTCAGCAGGGTAGTCAGCATTTTGATCGTGGTTGTCTTTCCCGCGCCATTCGGACCCAAGAAAGCAAAGATCTCGCCTTCGCCCACATCAAAAGACACGTCGTCGACGGCAGTGAACGCGCCAAACGACTTCACAAGATTGCGCACAGAAATCATCCCGAATCTCCAGGCAGAAAACAATACTGAACGGTTTAGTTCAATATGTCAAGCTAATCTCCAATTTATGGTGCTCCATAAGCCTGGAAGGGAGCCGCCTTCACTCGGAGGTTGCATCAGGATTTGCGGTCTGCCAGGAGTACTGCCAACCTGCACTTCTGAGCATGATTGTTTGGGCTTGAACACAGCTCTAGGAGCTCGCCATTTCTGCGCGGCCTTTTCTTAACCAGCAAGCCCGGTCCGGAATCGATGTTCAGCGCCTTTACAGATTTCTGCAACATCCGATCCGATCAAACCAAAACGGCCGTCACTCACATCCAAGAACCAGTGGTAAAGTCTGCCACTTGAGGGTCTACGGAACCTCTGCACAAGTCTGCGGCGCGCGTCATTCTTGAATAAACTATAAGCATGAAACGAATGTCGCGTTTTCAGCAAACACTGGCATCGCAAGCGAGTTTTGCGAAGTATGGTCGCAAGAGCAAGCGGGAGCTGTTTCTTGACCGGATGAACCAGGTAAAGTCTGCCACTTGAGGGTTAAGTCGCGCGAGATTTCCACCGCCGTGAAAACGGGCTGATCTTATGATGAAATCTTATGGCCTACCCGCTAGGTGGTTTACCATGAACGTGTTCGTCTCAAATCCACCAAGGGCATCGCGGTCCCCCCTGCATATACTTCACGTCATCGGTAGTCTCTCCCCAGCGGATGGTGGTCCACCAGAAGCTGTGCGGCAGCTTGTTCACGCCTATCTCGAAGTCGGCGACGCCATCGAAATCCTTTGTCTGGATAAACCTGGCGATCCATTTCTGAAGACAATCTCTTGCCCAGTCCACGCTCTTGGGCCGTCGTTCATCGGAAGGTATGGATTCTCGCCGCGACTTTGGCGCTGGCTTCACAAAAATGCGCATCGTTTCGATGGAATCGTAATGAACGGCATTTGGACCTTTCCCGATATTGCCGTTCGTTCCGCTGCGCGCCGCGCTCGAACGCCTTACGGGATATTCGCCCACGGCGCACTTGATCCCTGGTTTAACAGGACATATCCGTTCAAGCACCTAAAGAAGATACTTTACTGGCCCTTCCAGTACGCTGTCCTCCGCGACGCGCGGGCAGTTTTCTTTACCAGCGAAACCGAGCGAGATCTGGCCAAAGCCAGTTTCAGCCCGAACATGTGGAACAGCGTGGTCGTTCCGTATGGAATCAACGATCCGGAGGACCGGAGAAGAGAGCCCCAGCAGCTGCTAAAGGTTGAGGAGGAGCGCAGGCAAGAGCACAGGAGCAGCTCCACGGACCAGAAGGAGGCTTTCTATCGCATGGTGCCGGTACTTCGTGGTCGTCGCTATTTGCTCTTCCTGGCCCGAATCCATGAGAAGAAAGGCTGCGACCTGCTGCTCCGGGCATTTGCGAAAGCAGCGGCTTCGGTTCCGGACGTGGATCTTGTAATTGCCGGCCCCGACCCGGCCGGGCTGCGGGCCAATCTTCAACGGCTGGCAGTGAGGCTTGGCATCTCCGGACGAGTGCAATGGCCCGGGCTCCTGGGTGGCGATGCCAAGTGGGGTGCGATCCGGGCATGTGACGCATTTGTCCTGCCTTCTCACCAGGAGAACTTCGGCATAGCTGTGGTTGAGGCGCTTGCAGTTGGACGTCCGGTTCTCATTAGCGATCAAGTCAACATCTGGAAGAACATTGAAGCCGACGGAGTGGGATTCGTGGATCGAGACACCCTTGAAGGCACCGAACGCCTGTTGTGTCGCTGGTTCAACCTGCCAGAAGGAGAACGCGACGCCATGGCCGTACGCGCAAAGGCCAGTTTTCTTAAGCGGTACGCTATGAACCGTGCTGCCGTGGCTATCAACAGGCTATTCAATGCCAGTGGCACAGGGATTGAGGCACTCTAAATCACTGCCACTCTCCTTCTATTGTTTCAGCCGTCGCCGGCCGCACGCCTTTGTCTTATGTTCCGCTGCCGGGTCTTTCCCTCCCATGGGCCGACCTCCTCTGACGAATGGCCAGCAGCCTGATTTGGACCAAATGGGCTCGCACCTAACTTGAAGTCAGCTCAACCCATTCTTTAATAATTCACAAACTGAGACCCGCGCGGTCTGCTGAGATCTCGCGGCGTGGGGACGGGGTCCTAATGACCCATCTGGTATCAATGGTCGGCTCTGTTCAGACCTTTGCTTGATTGAGTGAGAATATGGTCGACAGACGTGCCACGAGGTTAGCCAGATTTCTCTCACCTTGGGACAAAACCTCTCTCGTGAAACAGAGACAAGCTACGAAACGCTGACTGGTATAGTTAAGGGATTACTTCATCAAGCTGACACCGGATCCGGGCACGCCTGCCGCGCGAAAGCATAAGCTTACTTGCGTGGCATTTGGAACTCAATTCTCGCGTGTGTTCCCCTCGATTTCACGTCAGGAAATGTATACTCGGNNTCGGGTTGTGTTGTGGAAAAACTTGTCCAAGCGAGGAGGGCGAAGCCTTGTCTAAAATCATCAGCTAGTGGGAAGTCGCTCGTTCGACTACGAATGTGCTGGGGTTCGGCTTTGCCACACTGGTCAGTTGGTGCATTCTGTGATGGGCCAGGTATCCTACGCGCGTCTTCTTGGGGTGGGAAATAGAACGGTGCGATCTCTGATTATCCGGATATGAGGGAAGTGCGAGTGGGCCAAGCTTGTCCGCCATCGAAGTTGCCGCAAGCTTCCTTCGTTGTTTCGTCCATAAATCTCCAGGCGAAGGTTGACGTGACATGTTTTCCCTGCTCCGGTCGAATTTCGAGAGGCCTCCCTGGCTCACTGGCCTTCATCGACAAGGTCCGCCTCTTGACTGGCATGTGGGCCCTGTTTAACCTTGGTCAAGAATACTCTTTGAACATTTTCTTTCAGAACGGATTGACCGGCGGACACCGGGATTAGATCTGAAGATTGGTTTTGGACATTTGATGGAGGGGACCGCCCGTTCGATTGGCTCGGTGTTGCGGGCTGAACCGGAGCGATGGATTGAGGGCTGTAGGCAAGCTAGGATTATGGATATCTTCCGAGTTGGGGATCTTCCCGCCGGAAACCGGAGTAAAGGTGCAACTGTTCGGTAGGGTTTTGAGGCCGTGCAGCCGCAACGGGATGTGGGATTGATGGTGGATTCTTCGATCTGGATGCACGAGCTTATCTTGATTTCTCCCCTGTTTTCCCAAATTCAGGGCTCAAAGGTTCCCGAAATCAGTTCGAACACATCGAGTTTGGCGTCGCGCCGCAGGCGCAGCTTTTCCTGTTTAGATTCCGGCGTTTTTGATCAACTAACATTCCACGGCCCCGCAATTGCTGAGGCTCAGTGTGCAGTTTCAGGTCAATTCGATACAGTTCACCTTGCTTGGTAGCAGAGGTGATGGCTCGATGAACTGGTTCCAAGTAAACTCAGGAGTGTAAATGTCCCTTGAAGCTCAGTCCGAATCGCAGGCCGGCCGGATAGCACGTGCCCGGGCAACGATTGTTCCATCGGAAGAACGCCTCTCCCTGATGGATGTTTGGCGCGTCCTGATGAAACGGAGTTTCATCATCCTAGTCTCGATCGCGGTCTTTCTTGCCGGCGCCGCGATCTACTCATTTCGCACTGAACCTGTATTTGAAAGTGTTTCCAGAATTGAGATTAAGCCGAATTCCAGTCCCAACGTGGGACTGCGAGGTTTGGTCGATGAAGAGGAGCCTGGGGGGGCATCCGCCAGCGCTCTGCAGACGGAGATACTTGTCCTTCAAAGCAACACGGTAATGCTTCAAACCGCACAAAGTCTCGATCTTCTTAACGTGGTGCGAGCCGCCGAACGAACGCAGGGCAAGGCAGACGGATCTGCAGCTTCGGGCGAGGCGACGATAGGGGAACGGCTTGACATGATCGCCCTGATTCGAAGTGGGTTGCGTGTTCAGATCGTACCTTCGACGCAAATGGTCGACATTCGCTACCGGAACAACGATCCAAAGCTGGCCACCGACGTGGTGAACAAGTTGGTGGACACTTACATCGATGAGGACCTTCGGTCAAAATTCGATCGAACGATGCACGTCTCCATCTGGCTGCAAAAACAGCTCGAAGGACTCAAGCAGGCGGCGGGGGATGCGCAACGCGAGCTCGCGGATTATCAGAAGCAGCACAACATCGTGGGAACAGACGAGACCTCGAATCTTACGATGCAAAACCTGGCCCAAATTAGCGGGGACTTGGAGAATGCCGAGGCCGACCGGATCATCAAGGAAGCCAGAATGCGCGAGTTCGAATCGGAGGATCCCGATCTCGTCGCCCTGATGGGAGACAATCCACAGGTGGCGAGTTTGCGCAACCAACTTGCTGCACTGGAAACGCAACGCGCAGAACTCGCCTCGAAGTTTGGCGAGCACCATCCACGGATGCAGGAACTGCAGGCGCAGATTGACAAGGTCCAATCCACCATTAACAGCGAGGTGGCTCTCGCGCGGCGCCAGGTGCGAGACGAATATACAGGTTCGCTTCGCCTGGAAGAGATGCTTCGCAAGCGCCTTGATGCTCAGAAAGAAGATGCCTACCGCCTCAACGAAGACGTGGCGCAATACGCAATCCTCCGGCACGAAGCTGAACTAAACCGTGATCTTTACGACGCTTTGCAGATGAGGCTGAAGGAAGCCAGCGTGACTGCCGGTCTGTCGGCAACCAACATCACTGTTGTCGACAGGGCCATTGTCCCGCTGATCCCCGTGGCACCGAGAAAATCGATGAGCCTTCTCCTGGGGCTTTTAGGCGGTCTGTTATCGGGCACAGTTCTTGCATTCATGGTCGAATCGATCGACGATACCCTGCAGACCTCGGAAGAAGTCGAAAACGTGTCCATGTTGCCTTCGCTAGCCACAATTCCTCACATTCAGGGAGATTCAGGAAAACAAAAGCGAGGACGGGCTACGGATCCCAGTTCACCGGATGCTCACGCACACCAGCTCGTTGCCCTGCTCAGTCCCAAGTCCCATGCCGCTGAGGCATATCGCGGGCTGCGGAGTGCTCTATTGCTGTCTTCCATTGACAGGCCCCCGCGGGTGATCGTTGTGACCAGCGCATTCCCCGGCGAAGGAAAGACAACTACGACGGTCAACACTGCGATCGCTTTCGCTCAGCGAGGCGAGCGCGTCCTGCTGGTCGATGCTGACCTTCGCCGCGGAAGCCTCGATCGCGTATTCAAGCTGGACGACAAGAGTTTTGGATTGTCCACCGTACTTACAAACCCGGCAGCCTACAACGACCTGGCGAGCCCGCTGCCGGAACTGCCCATGCTGCGCGTGCTTCCAACCGGACCGCGGCCTCCGAATCCGGCTGAGATGCTGTCTTCGAACAGAATGGAGGAACAATTGCGACAGTGGGCTAAAGAGTATGACAGGGTGGTTATTGACACTGCCCCCGTGCTTGCGGTGAGTGCNNATCCGTGCTCGCGATCTTCTGTGGCGGATCAATGCACCGATCGCCGGGGTCGTTGTGAATGATGTCGACATGCGACTCGAGAATTTCTATACATATCGATACGGCATGTATGGCTACAACTATGGGTACGGATATCGCTACGCTCCTAAGGGCTCGGATATCGCCTATGGACTTGAGGATGAGGATGAGGAGAAGGGTGAGTAGTATGGCAAAAACACTCATGTGTACGGCGGCCATTTGGTCATTACTTTGGTTCCAGGCCGGTGCAGTCTTTGCCCAGGGAACGACTGTTCCCACCTCGAATGTGGCGCCGCCGCTGAGGATCGGATCGGGCGACCTGATCGAAGTAAGTGTTTATGACAACTCCGATCTGTCTGGCCGCTTTCGGGTTGATGAAAAGGGCGACATAGCCGTTCCGCTACTTGGCTTGGTGCGCGTAGAGGGTGAAACTGCCGAAGAAATTGGAGCAACGGTTGAGAAGCGTTACGTGGATGCGGATATTCTGAAGCAATCCAGTGCCCATGTCATAGTCTTTATCGCTGAGTACGCGTCGCAGGGGATCACGGTCACCGGGCAGGTAAAGACCGCCGGGATGTATCCTGCTTTCGGCGTTCGCATGCTGAACGACGTAATCACCGCTGCAGGCGGTATCCTACCCACGGCTTCCTCGAGGGTCGTTATCACTCGTAAGAGCGATCCGGGCAATCCCGTTGCAATTGAATACAACCCCGATGCTCTCACGCCGGTGATTCCGCAGATCCAGTTGTTTCCAGGCGATACGATCATGGTTCCTCGTGCCGGCATTGTTTATGTCCTTGGTAAAGTCATCCGTCCTGGAGGATTTGTCCTGGACGGCCGGCAGACCCTTTCGGTAGAACGAGCCATGGCGCTGGCTGGGGGCAGTGGACCTTATGCGGCCATGAACAAGGCGCATCTCGTACGCACCCTGGGAGACGGCAGGAAAGAGGACATCATCCTTAACGTCGATAAAATCCAGGCAGCGAAGGCCCCAGACGTGGCTATGAAGGACGGAGATATACTGTTCGTTCCTACGAGCAACGGGAAGCTTATCGCGCTCCAGGCCATTACTTCTGCACTGAACGTCGGCACCAATATTGCCATTTACCGGACCGCCTCTCTGCCCTGAGCTGCACCTGTGCGGATCCCGCAAAGCCACGATGAGGCCCTTCCCCGAACCAGAAGTCAAGAGGCGATGGTTCGCGCGCGGGTGTACGGACAAAGGAAGTGGGTCTGATTTTTCACGATTCCCCAACAGTGTGCGTCCGACAGTCTTTCGCACGGCTCAGCAGAGAAGAGAGCGAAGAGGCGAAGGATCATCCAACTCAGCCACCGCATTTCAAATGCTCCATGGAGAAACTTCCGTGGTCCCCAAACAGCGTGTCGGCGTTCGCAGGCATCTCCAACGGTCTGAAGGGAGTGTAAAGGATGACCAAGCGGGCACTCATTTGCGGAATCTCCGGTCAAGACGGCAGCTACCTTGCGAAATTGCTGCTAGGTAGAGGCTATGAGGTTTGGGGCAGTTCGCGTGATGCCGAACTGACCTCGTTCAGCAACTTGCACCACCTTGAAGTCTTCGATTCTGTAAGGCTGGTCTCCTTGAATCTTAGAGATACCGGCAGCGCCATCGGATTGCTCAGGCGAATTCGTCCAAACGAAGTCTTCAGCCTTGCAGGGCAGAGCTCCGTAGGGCTGTCATTTGAACAACCGGTCGAGACAATCGAGAGCATAGCGCTCGGCACGCTTACGCTGCTTGAGGCCATCCGACTTTCCGATCTCGACATCCGCTTCTACAACGCCGGCTCGACGGAATGTTTTGGGGATACCGGAAACGGCATTGCGAACGAGGAGACACCATTCCATCCGCGCAGTCCCTACGCAGTAGCCAAAGCATCTGCATACTGGGCAGTCGCGAATTACCGCGAAGCGTATGGGATGTTTGCATGTACGGGAATCTTGTCCAACCACGATTCACCTCTGAGGCCGCGCCGCTTCGTGACCCGAAAGATTATCCATGCAGTTGCGTCTTTGGCAATCGGCAAGGCCTCAAAGCTGTCGCTTGGTAACCTTGAAATAGAGAGGGACTGGGGCTGGGCGCCAGACTACGTCGAAGCGATTCATATGATGCTTGAGCAACCTTTGGCGAAAGACTACATCATTGCGACCGGTCAGAGTCATTCGCTGACAGAGTTCGTTGAAACGGCATTTAGTCTGGTCGGAAAGGACTGGCATGCCTATGTTACCTCCGATCAGGATCTTATGAGGCCTACCGACATAGTGAAGAACAAAGTTGACCCGTCAATGGCCGCATCCTCTTTGGGTTGGCGGGCTAAGAACGGCATGAGCCAGGTAATTTCCATGATGCTTGAGTCAGAGATGGAGCTTCTCCGGCGTGAGCAATCAGCCAAATGATTGCCCATGTTTTGTGCAATNNAGGCAGGCCAATGGTCAACAGACTCGCTCGTTTCCAGGGCCTCCCACGCGGATTCATGCTGGCGGCAGAGGTGTCCTGAACCAAGAGGGATTACTCTTTACCGATTGCCGTTGCCTCCGCAGTGCGAAGGGCGCAATCCGCTTAAGCGCAGCCCACGCTTCACAGTGACCCGCTTTCATTGATGTGAGAGGCGCCACCGCAGCGAAGATGATCGCCAATTCAAAGCGTTGGCACAGGAACAATGATGCAGAAGCTGTCCCTCGCGATTCTGGTCACAAACTATAACACCTGGGAACTCGTTCAACGCTGCGTTGAGGCTTGCAATCGCCAAGACCACGGGCATTTCGACTCACTTCTCGTCTACGATGACTGTTCGCAATCAGAGTTCCCTGGTGGATTTCCAGCAGGGACACGAATCCACCGAGGCCTTCAAAACCTTGGACTCACCAGGGCACTTAATGTTGCCTTCGGGTTGATATCCGAAGACATCGTAGTGCTTTTTGACTCGGATGCTTATCCCACGACGCCGTTTTGCGATGAAGTGAAGGGAATGTTCGAGCAGAATCCGCGATTGGGGCTCCTTGGCCTGCGGACGGTCGGGGAATCCGGGCGCCCCACCGAGTCATTTACATCCGAGCCGAACATCTGGAGTCTCTTGTTGGGGCAGTTACTGTACGCCAAAATGGAGAGGCTGTTTCGCGACAAATCTGGACGTATCTCTGTATTCACATGCGCAATGGCAATTCGCAAGGCTGCCTTCCAGGAAGTGAACGGCTTTGATCCAAACTTCGACTGGCTCGATCTGGATCACGATTTCAGTATGCGCATCAATCGGTCGCAATGGCAGACGATAATCGCCCAGGGATCTCGAGTATTTCATGAGGGAGGCGGAACCAAGCAACTCACTCGGAAGCGTGTCGAGCGTTTCTATAGGACCAGGTGGTACCTCTTGGGCAAATTCAATAGGTTACCTTTCAAGAAGCTGGTGAAAACCCTGGTTCTGGCGCGGTTGTGCGCAGAATACCTGGTGATTATCTGCTTGGGGCCGATTCTCTTCCCCGATAAGGTTGTCCTCGAAGACAAGGTCGAGGGGCGGCGTGAGCTAATCAGCTTCTGCTTCAGGAATTACTGAGAGGACGGTGCCTAATTCTACCCGCTGCAGACGGGGCGCCTTGGGGCTCAGGAGTTAGGCAATCTGGGAGCATCTGGCTCTGAATTGCCAGCGGCACAATCTATCTTGCGGGGGTAGTCTCACCCTTGGCACCGGAATTCCCCATTGCCGACTTGGTATCCGAGCAGCAATCGGACAGCACCAAAAGGCCGAAAGCAGGAGAATGTATACTAGGCAAAGGGTTGGACGAATTTCCCAAGCGGAACGTCCCAGCTTCGGCTTCGATTGGTAGATTGCTTGGCAATGCGATCGGGCTATCCAGAAATCCAATACCTGGCTAATCGACGAGCATGCTCCGGGAACGACTTCTGAAGTGGCCTGTTGGCTCTTGAATCATCAGACAATCCTATGAACACATCGAGTTTGCGTCTCATTCAGGTTGTAGCCCAGCTAAAGCCATCCCGATGTGGCGTAAGCGATCAAGCACTACTGCTAGCGCGGGAATTAGAATCTGCGTTTGGGATCGACACAGGGTTTGTCATTCTGAATTCGGCCGAGGAGTGTGTTTCTCATTTTCCTCAAATTCACTGCGACCCGGCTCACCTTCTCGAGTCTTGCATTTCGTTGAGCGAAGGCAAGCCGGGGGCCATTCTTGTCCATTACAGCGGATATGGGTACTCAGCAGATGGAGCTCCAAAGTTGCTTGCCGATGGGATTGAGCGCGTTCGAAGAAGCGGGCAATTCCGTATCGGGACCTACTTTCATGAACTATATGCGGTGGGGATGCCGTGGCGGTCCGCATTCTGGCACACGCAACGTCAGAAAAGCGTGGCCCGCAGGATTGCAAGAGGAT
>PLKU01000126.1 GCA_003140705.1 Acidobacteriaceae bacterium | reverse complement strand
AAGTCTGCGGGTATTCCGAAACTGCTAGTACCCCATCACGTTATATCCGCAATCCACGTATAGCGTCTCGCCGGTTACGGCGCTGGACAAGTCACTGGCCAGAAACAACGCTGCGCCGCCGACCTCCAACTGGTCCACGTTGCGGTGCAGAGGAGCTCGGTCAGAGTGGGCCTTCATCATTTCGCCCAGCGATCCCACGCCACGAGCGGCAAGCGTCTTGATCGGCCCTGCGGAGATTGCATTGACGCGAATGTTCTTTGGCCCCAGGTCCCAGGCCAGGTAGCGAACCGTGCATTCCAGACCGGCCTTGGCGATGGCCATCACGTTGTAATTGGNNCATCAGCGGCGCGGCGGCGCGCGAGACGGCAATCAGCGAGTAGACGCTCACGTCCATGGCCACTCGGAAGCCCTCGCGGCTAGTGTCGGTGAAAGCCCCGCGCAGGTCTTCTGCAGGCGCGAACGCCACGGCATGGACCAGGATGTCAACCTTCCCAAATTTGTTCTTCAGGCCTGCGAAGAGCGTGTCAATCTCTGCGTCATTTGAAACATCGCACTGGAAGCCGCTGGCCCCCGGCAATTCGTCGATTAGGCTCTGCGCCTCGAGCTTCATCCGCTCGTTCTGGTAGCAAATGGCCAAAGTGGCGCCGGCCTCGTGAAGTTTTTGGGCGATTCCCCAGGCAATGGAACGCTTGTTGGCCAGCCCGAAGACCACGGCCGTCTTACCCGCCAAATTGATCATGCTTACTCGTTTCCTCCAGGGTCCCTCTACAAAATTGATCCAGGTTTAAACAGGATTGACTCGGGGAATTCAGGACCCACTGTTTTTTAGAATATCAGCCGCCAAGGTCCACAAGCTCGACTTTGCCCACCGGACGACCCAAAAAGCGGGACCCAAGGCGTTCAAACTTCTCCACCGAGTCTGTCGCAAAGCAACGCAATTCCATGCTCGTCATCTGATCGCCGGAACTCTTCGCGTGCGCAATGCCACCACCAAACTGCAGTACCGCGGCCTCCGCGGCAGCTTCGGCGGAGTCGATCACCCGCATCCCTGCCGGGACCGCCCCCTCAATTAAGGGCCGCAGCAGCGGGTAATGAGTGCAACCAAGCACCAGAGTGTCCGGATTGAGCCCCGCAGCCGCAGCTTCAGCATTCAGTTCATTCAAGTAGACCCGAATCACCTCGGCAGTCACGGGATGATCGGTCCACCCTTCTTCCACCAGCGGAACCAGGAGTGGACAGGCCTTTTCGAGCGCGCGCAGTCCTCTGGCGCGGCTTGCGGCTGCATAAGCGTGGCTCTGAACCGTCGCATCTGTGGCGATGACCAGCACGTCACCGGTGCGCGAAGCGGCCCGCGCTGCCGTTGCGCCCGGTTCAATCACGCCCAACACCGGAACCGTCACTGCGGCCTGAATGGCATCCAGGGCCAGCGCACTTGCCGTATTGCAGGCAATCACCAGAAATTCCGCGCCCTGTTCCTGCACCAGGAACTGCGCGCTCTGCGCTGCGTATCGCGCAATGGTTCGGCGGGATTTCGAGCCATACGGCAGCCGGGCAGTATCGCCAATAAACACAAATCGTGCGTCCGGGAGTCGAGCAACCAGCGCGCGCAACACCGTCAACCCGCCAAATCCTGAATCAAAGACGCCGATGATTGGGGTCGCAGACCCTCCGGCACTCGACATCGGAGCAGTCTCAAAGCTTGCCATCAGCGCGCCCCCTCAGTTGGCATGGCCTCGGTTGCCAGATAGGTGCGCGTCAGGTCCGCGTGCCCGGCGAGCGTTGCGCGCAGTTGCCCATCCACCAGGAATCTCACTTCGGTCACGCGGGGCAAGGTTGCATGTAGCGTCCCGCAGATTGACATCACCGTCAGGGTTTCAGTCTCGATCCCCGAGGGATGCCCGGCTGCAAACGCTCCCGTCAGGTTGACTATTGCGAGCTCCGGTCCCATCTGCATCGGGTCTGTGGTCGCGGGAGATTGCGTGGGCGAACTCACCCCACCGGATCCCCCCTTGCCTGTCGCACCGTCCAAATTCTCCGCCTGCATCAGGAATACCTGGGCAATCGAGTTGGCGCCGCCGGGAACCGGGTGACCCGCATCGGGAGCAGCATACAGATCGAGCAGTTTCCCCAGAACCGCCCGTGCCCTTGCACCCGGATCCTTGGGCAGCGGCAGTTGTTGAACCTGCGCTAACAACGAGCCGTCCGTGTCGTTGGCCACATAGATCGTAGCCGGCTCTGCGGGCGCTACTTCCGGAGCTTGTGTCGGCGTCGAATCCTGGCTTGAAAGCAACCGCTGGTGCGCGCGCTCACGCAGCTGCCACAGCGCCACACCCATAGCCGCGGAAGCCACCAGAAGAACAACAAACAGGACGGTCTGGTAGCGGGGAATCATGGCTGTGGTGCCTCTCCGCGCCACTCCACCAACGCGGCCGCCAGCGCTTCGGCCGCGCGCGCCTGGTAGCCTGGATCGTCCAATTCAGCCGTCACTTTCTTGCCTGGAGCACGCTCCGGCGCCAGTTCTACAGCTACCGCTGGACAGGTCATGCTGTCCACACCCGGCAGTGACGTACGCCCAAGCGTCACCGTCATTCCGGCCTGTAGCAGCGCGCTATTCAGCGTCCCTGCAAGCGCCAGGCTCCGCGTCACCCAGGCGGCCTGCGCCGTCTTCCATGGAGCAATCCGCGCCGGCTGAGCCGGTGCAAGATTGGAGACGTACAGGTGGACGCCGGAACCGCTCTCGGTTCCGTGCAGGCTCAGACAAACCTGGGCGTTTGCGTGATTCGCCATCTCTGCTCGCCGCACCAGGTCCACGGTTGAGTCGGATTCCCTTGTTGTCACCACCTGGATTCCCCGCGCAGCCAGCAGAGAGCGCAGCCTCACGCCCATCGCCAGTGTGAATGCCTCTTCGGATTGGCCGTTCAGCCGCCCGCCCGGGTCGTCGCCGCCATGTGCGGCATCCAGCACAACCACAAATCGGGTCCCTGGTGCCGTCGGAGCTGCAGCAGCCGCTACGGGGCGGGGTGTTGCTTGCGCCACGGCCTTCGCGCCGATTGGTCCTGATGACCTGCCTGATCCGGCCACCGCGAACACCGCTGCCAGCGCCCAAACAACCCGACGCCTCCAGATGGACTTCTTAATCCAGCGCATAGATCGCCAGGCCGCTGAGCAGCTTGGGGAAGAAGTCGGTAGACTTTTGCGGCATCACGTCGCCTGCAAAGGCCACCTCCCGCAGTTGCTCCATTGAAACCGGGTTGGTAAGGAAGGTGACGTCCGCTTCGCCGCGGCGGACCAGGTCCACCGCTTCGCCGGCATCCCGCAGGTACCGAATATTCGTCTGCTCGCGAACCTTTTCCGCGTCCAGCCCTAGCAGCCTGTCGAGCACAATCGAATGCAGGTGGCTGAGGTCGAGCTGCCGCTGGCGTTCGGGCAGGTCAGCCAGTGCTGCGTTGATGACCGCAGCCTTCGAGCGCAACAGGAAGTCCCCGCCCCGCGTAATAGCGATGAAGGCCGTGCCTTGCTGCTTTTCCAGGTTCTCCATGTAGCTCGCAGCGTCTGCCGCAGGCAACGCCTCCACCGTGAAGAACTCCTCGGCAGCCTTGGCAAACGCCGCCGGGTCGAAGTTCTCCAGGCTGTGAACCACGCGATGGGTTGGCAGAATCACCAGTCCATCGGAGTCCATATTCACAAAACTCATCATCACGGCCGCTTCCGGGTAGAGCGGCTGCGGAACCTCAGTAGCGCTGTGATTGGCCTTAGGCCCCGACCCATCCACTTGTCCTGGCGCGTGTTCCCTTGAATAGTTCAGTGCCGTCTCATAGCGGTGATGTCCGTCCGCGATGATCAGCTTCTTGTCGGCCATTGCCGTCGTCAGTAGCAGGATCGTCGCAGGGTCGCTGACTCTCCAAAGGCGATGAAGCACGCCATACTCGTCCGTGACTTCGGCTTCGGCCGGGCCATTGCCGTCATAGAGAATCTTCTCCATGCTCCCCGCAGGGTCGGAGTACAGCATGAAAATCTGGCCAAAGTGCGCATGAGTCGCCTTCAGGAGGTTCAGGCGGTCATTTTTCGGCTTTGACAGGGTCTGTTCGTGCCGGAAAACCACCTGCTCGGAATACTCGTGCAGCTTGCCGAGGGCAATAAACCCGCGCCGTTCCTTCACAATCTCAGTTCCCGGAACTTTGAATCGCTGCGAATAAGCGAAGATGCAGGGGTCCTTTTCCTGGACCAAAATGCCCTGTTCCCGCCAGGCGGCAAAATCCCGCGCTGCCCGCGTATAGACGCTGTCGCCCCGCTCGGCATCGAACAATTCAGGCAGGCCTAGGATGATGCGCACCAGGTTGTATGGGCTCCGCTGGTAATAGGCCTGCTGCATAGCCGGAGAAATCTTGTCGTAGGGCTGAGTAACCACGTCATCCAGCCTTACCGCTGTGGAATTGTAACGCCATGCGCGAAATGGATAAATACGGGCCATACGGAAGGGCTTGCTCCCCGTCTAAGAAGATAGATTTACGCTCGGGCGCCCCTTGCTGCCTATACCGGGATCCCTCTGCGCTTTCACTCGATTGTATCCCAGCAGCAATACCGGGCCTGGATTTCCGGCTGATTCAAATGACAGTTGTCTCATGACAATGCGATGACAATCCACCGACGCCAGCCGTGGTTCAACCGTGCTAAACTCGCCTTCATTCCGTGGTGTTGCTCCATGATCACTTTTTCCCTTCCGCGAGGTCTCACATTCCGGCGCGCCAACTTGCGGCTACCCCGCTGGATGTGGGTTTGTGTGTTGGTCTCGGCCTTCTGCCTGTCTCGCGCCCAGGCCCAGGACCAGGAAGACCCCCTCAACAAGGTGCATGTCGCCCCTCCGGCCACAGCCACGCCTTCCACTGAGGCGCCAAAGGGCTCTGAAGCGCCCGCCGTCAGCGGCACAGGTGCGCTTAAGATCCGTCCCGGTGAACGAATTCGAATGAACGTGGACATGGTGCTCGTTCCCATCACAATCACCGATCCCATGAACCGCCTTGTCACCGGCCTCGAACAGGAAGATTTCCAGGTCTTTGAAAACAGCTCCCAGCAAAAGATCGCCACCTTTGCCAGTGAGGATGCTCCGGTTTCCATCGGAATTGTCTTTGATCTCTCCGGCTCCATGACCTCCAAGCTTATCCGCGCCCGCGAATCGATCCTGCAGTTCATCAAGACCGCCAATCCCCAGGACGAATTCTTCGTCATCGGCTTCAACGACCGGCCGGAGTTGATTGAAGACTTCACCAGTTCCGTTGAAGATATTCAGGCGCGCCTTGCCACCGTGCGCAGCGGCCACCGCACTGCCCTGCTCGACGCCATTTACTACGGCCTAGTCAAGATGAAGGATGCCCGCCACGAGCGCAAAGCTCTTTTGGTGGTCTCCGACGGCGGCGACAACCGCTCTCGCTACACCGAGGGCGAGCTCCGCGCTCAGGTGCGCGAATCCGATGTAGAGATGTACTCAATCGGCATCTTCGATCCTTATGCCGCCACACCAGAGGAGCGCACCGGGCCCCAGCTTCTCAACGATCTCAGCGAGGAGACCGGGGGGCGTCTCTTCCGCGTCGACGACATCGCCGACATGGGCGACATTGCTGAAAAGATTTCAACCGAATTGCGTAATCAATACGTCATCGGATACCACCCCAAGGACCTGAACCGTGACGGCAAGTGGCGTAAAGTGAAGGTGAAGATAAATCCTCCACAGGGATTGCCTCCACTCACTGTCCATGCTCGCACCGGCTACTATGCGCCTTTGCAATAACGCGGTCCTCGTGGTCCTGCTTGCCGGTGCTTCGCTTACGCTGCCCGCGCAACAATCGCCCACCAAATCGACGCTGCCCCAAGCTCCATCGCTTACCGTGGACACTGACCCGGTGCGCTCACCCGATAACGAGCCGCCCGCCACTGCGGCTGGGCCCCTCAAAAAGGAAGGCGAGGGGTACGTTCTTCACACTGATGTGGAAGAGGTCATCCTCAATGCCACCGTTCTTGAGGGCAACCGGCTGGTTCCGGACCTGAAGAAAGACAACTTCCAGGTCAGTGAAGATGGCGTCCCGCAGACTCTCATCAGCTTCCAGCACACTGACCTCCCCGTCTCTATCGCCATGGTCGTAGACAACTCTGGCTCCATGTCCCGCAAACGCCCTTCGGTCAACAAGAGTGCCCTCGATCTGATCCAGGCCTCAAATCCCCAGGACGAAGCCTTTGTCGTGAACTTCTCTGACGAAGCATTCATTGACCAGGAGTTTACCTCCGACGTCAACAAGCTTCGCGACGGCCTCAGCCATATCGAATCCCGCGGCGGCACCGCGCTCTACGACGCCGTCGTAGCCTCCGCGGACAAGCTCGTCGCCGATGCCAAGCGCCCAAAGCAGGTCCTCATCCTCATCACCGACGGCGAAGACAATGCCTCTACCCTCAACCTTGAGCAAACCATCCGCCGCGTCCAGCAGCTCTCCGGGCCAGTCATCTACTCCATCGGCCTCCTTTTTGGTGATGAGATGAGCCGGCAGGAAGTCCGCCACGCGCATCGCGCCCTCGAAATGCTCTCCACTGAAACCGGCGGCATAGCGTTCTTCCCCAAGTCGATCGAACAGGTTGACCAGATTGCGGCTGAAGTCGCCCGAGACATTCGCAACCAGTACACCCTCGGCTACCACTCCACCAAGCCCACCACCGAGCCGGGCTTCCGCCGTGTGATGGTGACCGCCGAAGCCAAAGGCATGGGCAAACTCAACGTTCGCACCCGCACCGGCTATTTCCCCGTAGTCCGCGTCCCAAAAAAATCCACCAAACCCTCCAACTAGGGGCTTCTTTTCTGGCCCAGCTTGCATGAAGACCTGGGCGCCTCATCCTTCGCTTTTTTTTGGGGCGAAGGGTGGGTTCCCGACAAATTTTGTTCTCGCCGTTGAAGGCCGCTGGCCCCGCCGCAGGTGGCTAGAAGCTAGAGGCTAGAAGCTCGTTATAAACTGGACTTCCATGTCCGCCGCACCGTCAACAACCCCCACCCTCCGCATCGCCTCAGACATAACCCAGCTGGTGGGGCACACCCCCATGCTGCGGCTCGCTCGCCTCGCCCCCGCGCCATCCGCATCCGTCTTCGCCAAGTTGGAATTCCTCAACCCCGGTGGCAGCATCAAAGACCGAGCCGCCATCGGCATGATTCTCGACGCCGAAGCCCGCGGCCTCCTCCATTCCGGTTCCACCATCATTGAGGCCACCGCCGGCAACACCGGCGTCGGCCTGGCCCTGATCGGCGTCAATCGAGGCTACACGGTAAAATTGTTCGTTCCCGAAGGCTTCGCCGAGGAAAAGTGCATCCTCATGCGCGGATTCGGTGCTGAAGTCATCCGCACACCCGAGGCCGAAGGCATGGCCGGCGCTATTCAGCGCGCACGCGATGCCGGAGCCCTGATTCCCGGCTCCTTCACCGCCCTCCAGTTTGAAAACCAGGCCAATCCCCAGTTTCACCACGACACCACCGCCGTCGAAATCTGGGAGCAGATGGAAGGCCGCGTTGACGGCTTCGTGGCCGGCGTAGGCACCGGCGGAACCTTCTCCGGTGTAGCCCGCTTCCTCAAGGAACACAACCCTGCCGTGATCAACGTCGCCGTCGAAACGGAAGGCTCGATTCTGCAAGGTGGCGCACCCGGCAAGCACAGGGTCGAAGGCATCGGTGTTCACTTCATCCCCAAGACCTTCCACCGCGATGTCTGCGACCGAGTTTCGATGGTCAGCGACAACGACGCCTTCACCATGGTCAAGCGTCTCGCCGCTGAAGAAGGCCTCGCCGCCGGCTCCAGCTCGGGCGCCGCCGTCTACGCCGCGGTCGAGCTTGCCATAGTGCTGGGCCCCGGCAAGCGCATCGCCGTAATCATCCCCGACTCCGCCGAACGCTATCTCTCCAAAAAAATCTTCGAGGGCGGGATATAGTCACACCTTCCCGCAAACCGACATCGCTCCCATCCCCTGCACGATAAGCTAGAACCTGGAGGCTAGAAGCTAAAAGCTAGCCCCTAGAGGCTTCTTCATGTCCAACTACAAATACTCCACCCTCGCCGTGCACGCCGGCCAGCATCCCGATCCGCAGACGGGCGCTGTGAACGTGCCGCTTTATCTCTCGTCAACGTTTGAACTTACTGGCATCGGCACCGACAAGGGGTGGGACTACTCGCGTGCAGGCAATCCCACGCGTGATCGCCTTGAAGAAGCGCTGGCCGTCCTCGAAGGCGGGACCAGCGGGCACGCCTACTCAAGCGGCATGGCCGCCATCTACGCACTCGTTGCCACCCTCCACGCCGGCGACCACCTCATCTGCTCGCACAACGTCTATGGCGGCACCGCACGCCTCTTCAACCAGATCATTTGCCACTACGGCATCAACATCGAATACGTTGACACCGGCAACCTCGACGCCGTCGCCGCAGCCATTAAGCCCAACACCAAGCTCATCCACGTCGAGACGCCCACCAACCCCCTCATGGCCCTCACAGACATCGCCGCCGCCTGCCAGATCGCCCACGCCCGAGGTGTCGAAGTCAGTGTCGACAACACCTTCATGTCGCCCTTCCTGCAGAGCCCCATCGCCCTCGGCGCAGACATCGTCATGCACTCCACCACCAAGTTCCTCAACGGACACTCCGATGGCCTCGGCGGCGCGCTTATCGGTACCCGCCGCGAGCACAAGGAGCGTTTCCTCTTGGTCCAAAAGGCCGCCGGCGGCATCCTCTCGCCCTTTGAATGCTTCCTTGTCCTGCGCGGCATCCGGACCTTGCCTCTGCGCATGAAGCAGCACGAAGAAAACGGCCGGGCCGTCGCCGAATTCCTCTCCACGCAACCCAAGCTGACTCGACTCGCCTATCCCGGCCTCAAGAGCCACCCGCAGCACGAGCTCGCCCTCAAGCAGNNTCCATGCTCAGCTTCGATCTCGGCTCCCGCGAAGCCGCCGGCCGCTTCCTCGCTGCAATCAAGCTCTTTCTCAACGCCGAGTCGTTGGGCGGCGTTGAATCGTTAGCCTCCCACTCCGCCACCACAACCCACTTCGCGTTGAGCGATGAAGAACGTGAGGCCATCGGCATCACCCAGGGCCTTGTCCGTCTCTCCGTGGGCATCGAAGACAAAGACGACCTCATCGCCGACCTCGACCAGGCNNGCATTCTTCGCCGGCCGCCGCATCAGAAATGGCAGCGGCACCAGAATCGCCGTCAGCGCAACCATAATCCAGATCACGTCCACATACGAAAGCAGCCGCGCCTGTATCTGCGCCATCCCGTAGATCTGTGCCCCCGCGTGTTGCATCGCGTCGGGCGCTCCGCCTCCGCCCTTTTCGAACCAGGCCCCCGCCAATCCTCTGCGGAACGCCTCAAACGGCCCACTCCCGCTCACCGTATGTGCTCCCAGCATGGCCAGGTGCTGCTGCGTCCGCCGTGCCAGCAGCGTGGTCACAAAACTGATCCCCACGCTTCCGCCCAGGTTCCGCATCAGCGCTGAAAACCCGCTCACCTCGTTGTACTTCTCCTGCGGAATCCCCGCGTAGCACAAGGTATTGATCGGAATGAATAGGAACGGCAGCCCCAGCGCGATCACCACCCGCCAGCTCACCGCCACGCCAAAAGGAATATTCAGATTGACCTCGGTCATGCGAAACAGCCCGAACGTGGTGATGCTGAATCCCATCGCCACCAGCCATCGCGGATCGAACTTCGGCGCCAGAAATCCCGCCACCGGAAACAGCACCATCAGCGCAATGCCTCCGCTCGAGACAGCCATCCCCGC
>PLKU01000020.1 GCA_003140705.1 Acidobacteriaceae bacterium | reverse complement strand
GGATCAACCTACAAGCGTTGCAGCGCGAAGACCTCGAATCCGATTCCGTTGTTTGGCGACTTGGCGGCGGAACTGGCTCACTGGCAGGATCGGGACCGCAACCAGAAGATCAACGCAATGGCCCAGATGGCCTCTACCAAGTTGCGGGCCTGGGTGGATGAGGGGCCGTATGCCCGACTCTTTGATAGACCGACAACCGTCGAATTAAATAATCCCTGGCTCTACTTCAACGTGGAGAAGCTGAAGGACGATCCGCGGTTGGAACGCGCCATGAGCCTGCTCATTGCGCACACTGCCACCTACCGTGCGTCCGGTATCACCGGCCGGCCAAGCATTGTCCTGCTCGATGAGTGCTGGGCGCTGCTGGAGTCCCCCATCCTGGCGAGCGTTGTCGTCCAGCTCTTCCGCACCGCCCGTAAACGCAATGCCAGCGTCTGGGGAATCAGCCAGACGCCGGAGGATTTCGTCGGCACGCTGGACAAGCCCAACGAGCACGGCGCGGGCATCGTCAAGAACGCGACGACGAAGATCATCGGCAAGCAGCCCGGCGATATGACCGCGCTCCGGGAGCACGTCCACCTGAACGAGACGGCGCTCAACCAGATCAAGACCTTTGCTCATCCGAAGAAGGGCCATAGCGCCGAGTTTCTGATCGCGATCGGCGAAAAGGCCGAGTCGACACACGCGATCCGCATCGTGCCGAGCCCGGTGGACTACTGGATCACGACAACCTACGCCCGCGAGCGCACATACCGAATGTGGTGGATGTGGAAGCACGCGTCGATGGCGCGAATCGCAGCTTATGAGGCGCTCGCCGAGCGTTTTCCGCAGGGGTTGGCGGAACTTGCGCCGCTCAAAGAAGAGCTTTCAGGAGAAGTTCAGGAGGTACTCGCGCAATGAAACAGGACGATCGCAAACCAGAGGAAACAGTATTGCTGAACGGCATTCCGTATGCAGGAGACGTAGCCGCTTCACGCAAACNNCGCTTCACTCAAACAAAAGAGCCGGCCCTGGAAATGGCTGACGGCAGTGTCTGTCCTTGGTATTGCAATGCTGCTACCAGTAAGCGCCCATGCCGGCATCTTCGATGTCTTCAGTGAACTTTTCGGCACGATCCAGAGCGACATCGGCAGTTCGCTCAAATCGATCAACCAGCTTACGCAGCAGGTGCAGCAACTCTACCAGACGACGATGTGGCCGCTGGCCGCGCTCAATCAAGCTCGTGGCTTTGTTGCGAATTCGATTTCGAGCTTTCGCAACCAGATGAACCAGATCTTCAGCATTCCCACAACGAGCGCAGTCACTGCGGGTCCGCAGCAGTTCGAATCGATCTTGCATAGCCGCCTCTCGGCGCAGATTCCGGCGCTTGGAACTAGTTTCACGGCCAACTACGGCGCAATTCCACAGCAGAACAGCGCCGCGCCCCAGGACCGCCTAATGATGGACATGGACGACGCACTGGGCCAGGAGAACCTGAAAACCACGCTCATCGCCGACCAGGGAGCGGACACAATCCTCCAGACCGCAAACCAGATGGAGAACCAGGTGGCAACCACCACGCCGGGCTCCAATCCATATCTGACGGCACAGGCACAGGTATCAAATCTCCGTTGCCAAGCCTATCTGCAGAAGATGCTGGCCGCGCAGTTGCGGCAGGAGGCCGGCCGCATCGCGCATGACAATGCGCTATTGAAGCGCAGAACAACCATCACGGGCGGGATCAACAGCCTGATCACCGGGGCGCTCACGGCGCACTAAAGGGAGAGTGTCATGTCCGACTCAAAGAAGTCCACAAACAAAGTGCGCAAGCCATTTCTGTGGCGGCGCAAGCAGGAACCAACATCCGATGTCGCGGTATTCGGCGAGGGCTACGAACCAGCGCAATCCGAGCGTTCCTGGCGCAGGCCGGCGCTGCTCAAGGCAGCGGCCGTCGTTCTGGCAGTTCTTACGATTCTGCCGATGCGGGCGCATGGGCAGTTCGGCATTGATCTGGCAGCGATTCTTGCCGCACTTCAGAAGATGCAGTCGCTGATGTCCACCTACATCTCCGCGCCACTCAACACCATCAACCAGTATGAGCAGAGCGTGGCCAAGTACGAGCAGCAGGTCATGTATCCGCTTGCGGCGATCAACCAGGCCAAGAACTCGGTGACGCAGTTTGAGAACCAGTTCAGCCAGGTCTCAAACCTCTTTCATGTGAATGTCTCAAGCGCCACCCTGCCGCAGTCGAGCAACCTTGAGTCCCTATTGCTTTCGCGCAACGCCGGCAACGTGGGCAGTGTTTCGACCCAGTTCCAGTCCGTCTACGGAGTGGTGATGCAGCAGAACGCCGCATCGGCCGCCGTGCGGACAATGACCGACATGACCGATGCGCAGTCCCAGGACGCAATGAAACGGGCAATCGAAATCGACGCCCTGGCGGATGCGGAACTCAAGGAAGCGGACCAGATGGGCCAGCAGATCACGGCCGCTGCGCCGGGCAGCGCACCGATTCTCGAAGCTGAAGCCGATGTTTGGGTCGTTCGGGCCAACGCCTACACGCAGGCCGCGCTGGCAGAGTTGATGCGCACGCGCGGAATCGATCTAGCCAATCAGAGCGCGGCAGCGAAACTTGCAACCACGAACAACACGAACAACAACAGCCTTATCAACGGGGCGTTGACGAACAGGTAATGCGCAATGACGATTCCGATTCCCAATCCGCATATCGCCGTCTCGATGCTTGCGTTCTTTCAAGGGACGCAACTGAATCTCTTCGAGCGTTTTCTGACGCAGGCCGTCGCCGGGATCGACTCAACAAGCATCACGAGCGGAATGCAGAATGTCGCCTATGTCGTCCTGCTCGTGGGTTTTCTCTGGCAGGTCTATCAATCGGCCCTGCACGGCGGAGATGTGCGCGGATTGGGAACCAATCTCATCAAGTACATCGTCACCGCACTCGTGATAATGAACTATGGGGCTGTCTTCACAACGATCAACCAGGGCTTTGTTAACGCCGGGAACTGGATCAGCAATGCCTCCGGAGGAAATGTTCTTGAAAACTGGGGGACTGACCTTAAAAATCAGTTTGATCAGAATGGTTTTCAGAACCTTTGGGGAATGGTTACAGGCGCACTTGCAGGGGCAATCGATGGAATCCTGATTATCGTCGCTTATATTCTTTACCCTTTCGTCGTTGTTGTCTTCGGTTTTTTCTACATCTTCTACGGCAGTGTTCTCTATATCTTTGGTCCAATTGTGATCGCTCTCATACCTCTCGGAGGAGCGAACCGCATCGCCAAGTCTTACATTGAAAACGTCCTTATCTGGAACGCCTGGCCGATCCTCTACGGAGGATTCGGCGCTTTGCTGAGCGCAGTCCAGATGGGGCAGGTCGGCCAGATGCTCAACCAAAATAACTTTCTGGGTGGGTTGGGAAATCTGGAAGGAGCATTTCTCATCGGTATCGCCAGCATCATCTACTCGCTGGCGAT
>PLKU01000154.1 GCA_003140705.1 Acidobacteriaceae bacterium | reverse complement strand
GCGACCTCGATCAACTACATGGATCGCCAGGTTCTTGCGATCCTGAAGCCCACTCTGCAACACAGCATCGGCATGTCGGAGGTGGGCTACGGCAACGTCGTGGCCTGTTTCACCATTGCCTATGCCATTGGCATCCTTGCGGCCGGCCGGTTTGTGGACAAGGTTGGCACCCGAATCGGTTACATGGTCATCATGGCCGTCTGGAGTCTTTCGGCCATGGGCCATGCGCTGGCCAACAGTGTGCTTGAGTTTGGCATAGCCCGCGTCTGCCTTGGCCTGGGCGAGTCCGGCAACTTCCCTGCCGCCATCAAGACTGTGGCCGAGTGGTTTCCGCAACGCGAACGGTCTCTGGCGACGGGCATTTTCAACTCTGGAACCAATCTTGGAGCGATCCTCGCTCCCATCATTGTCCCCTGGGTGACGATTCGCTACGGCTGGCACGCGGCATTCCTGGCCACCGGCGTCTTCAGCGCCTTGTGGATTGTGATGTGGTATTCGAAATACCGCAAGCCCGCGGATCACCCCACGCTGACCGGCGCAGAACTGCGGTTTATTTACCAGGAGGCGGCTGAGCAGATGGGTCCATCGACGCCATGGGCCAAGTTGCTGGGTTACCGTCAGACCTGGGCGTTTGCTACCGGAAAGTTTCTCACCGACCCCATCTGGTGGCTTTACCTCTACTGGTTGCCCTCGTTCTTCAGCGCGAAATTCGGGCTTGATTTATCGCACCTGGGTTTGCCTCTCGTGATCGTCTACAACGCCTCCGTAGTCGGCAGCATCGGCGGTGGCTGGCTGCCCTCACCCTTCCGCCGCATGGGGCTGTCGGCAGTAAAGGCACGCTTGACCGCCATGTTCGTCTGCGCCTGCGCCGTGGTTCCCGTATTCCTGATCAACTATCTTCACTCAGAGTGGGCGGCCATTGGGTTATTGGGCCTCGCTGCTGCTGCGCACCAGGGTTGGTCGGCAAATCTCTTCAGCACCCCGTCGGACATGTTTCCCCGCAGCGCGGTTGGCTCGGTGACCGGCATCGGCGGAATGACCGGATCGGTTGGCGGATTTCTGCTGGCTCTCTCCGCCGGGCACATTCTGCAGCTGACTCACAGCTATGCCAGCCTCTTTGCCCTCGCGGCGAGCGTCTACCTTCTTTCCTTTGTGATCATCCTCATGCTCGCTCCTGGTTTGAAAAAAGTGGAGTTTGCAAAATGAGCCTCTACTGCGCCACGGGGAGCGTCGATACCGAACTATCTCCTCAACAGTTGAAGGATCTTCTGACTGAAGCCTTGGCCAAGCTGGGAGAGCGGAAGAATGTGCTGGCCGTACCACCCGACCAGAGCCGTGAGCACTCTCGTGCCGGCGAGTTGACTGCGTATGCGGGGCAATATTACGGCGACCGGCTGAGGGCAGTCCTTCCTGCCCTGGGAACGCACACCGCCATGCGGCCAGATCAACTTGCGCATATGTTTCCGGGCATGGATCAGAGTTTATTCCGCGTGCATAACTGGCGGACGGACGTCGAGACCCTTGGCGAGGTTCCCGGAGAATTCATTCGCGAGCAATCCGAAGGCAAGCTCAGCTATGCGTGGCCGGCACAGGTCAACCGCCTTATTTCGCAGGGCGGATTCGACCTGATTCTTTCCATCGGCCAGGTTGTGCCTCATGAAGTGATTGGCATGGCCAATTACACCAAGAACATCCTGGTTGGCACGGGTGGGCGCGAGGGGATCAATCGCAGCCATTATCTTGGAGCTGTGTATGGCATGGAGCGGATCATGGGCCGTGCCGATAATCCTGTCCGCAGCGTGCTCAACTACGCTGCAGATCATTTTCTTCGCCATCTTCCCATCGTTTATGTTCTGACGGTTGTTGGACGTCGCGCAGACGGAGGCCTGGCGGTGCGCGGTCTTTACATTGGCGACGACATCGAGTGCTTTCACCTGGCCGCCGATCTGAGCCTGAAGGTAAACTTCGAGATTGTCGACACCCCAATTCGCAAAGCCGTCGTCTATCTCGACCCGAAGGAGTTTCACAGTACCTGGCTTGGGAACAAGGCAGTGTATCGCACGCGCATGGCACTAGCCGACGATGCGGAACTGATTATTCTGGCTCCCGGTGTGAAGGAGTTTGGCGAAGACAAGACCATCGATTTATTGATCCGCAAGTACGGCTATTTCGGGACACCGGCCACGCTGAAAGCCGTGGAGAGCAACAAGGATATCGCGGGCGATTTGAGTGCGGCCGCGCATCTGATTCACGCCTCGTCCGAGGGCCGTTTCACGATTACCTGGTGCCCCGGGTGCTTAACCAAGGAAGAGATTGAGGGTGTTGGCTTCAACTACGGCAGCCTTGACTCCATGGTCAAGCGTTACGACCCTGACAAGCTAGCCAACGGCTATAACCACGTCGACGGCGAAGAAGTTTTCTTTATCTCAAATCCAGGATTGGGACTTTGGGCGCATCACAGCAGGCTTTGAAGAATTAAATGACTGAACATTTCGCCGGCCTACAACAAGCTACGCAGGCCGGCCTACAACCAGAATGGAGAAATGATGGGGACGCAGCTTCTTAGTCTTGAGGGCAGAATTGCTGTTGTGACCGGAGGAACATCCGGTATAGGACGTGCCTTGAGTTTGGGCCTGGCTGACGCGGGCGCCGATGTGGTTGCCTCCGCGCGCCGCCAGCAACAGGTAGACGACACGGCAAGCGAGATCGAATCGCGCGGACGCAAGACCCTGAGACTGGCCTCCGATGTGTGCGACCGCGGCTCGCTGGAGAAGCTATTGGCTGCCGTCCTCGAACAGTTCGGCAAGGTTGACATCCTGATCAACTGCGCGGGAAGAATCAAGCGCACGCCCACGCTGACCATGCCGGAAGAAGAGTGGGCTGCCATTATCGATACCAACCTGACCGGCACACTGCGCGCTTGCCAGGCCTTTGGCAAACACATGCTGGAACGAGGATACGGCCGCATCGTCAACATCACTTCGCTCAACAGCTTTGTTGCGCTGAGTGAGGTGGCTGCCTACGCAGCCAGCAAATCAGGTGTCTCTTCCCTGACCCGCTCGCTGGCAGTGGAGTGGTCAAAGAAGGGTGTAACGGTGAACGCGATTGCGCCCGGAGTCTTCCGGACAGATCTGAATGCGGATTTCCTCGACGGCACCGCACGCGGACAGGAGCTGCTGCTGCGGACGCCGATGGGGCGCTTCGGCAAGACGGAGGAGCTGGTTGGAGCTGCAGTCTTTCTTTCCGGTGACGGCGCATCCTTCGTTACAGGTCAGACGCTGGTTGTGGATGGCGGGTTCCTGGCGAGCGGCGTCAATCAGTAGCGGCCGCCTCATGCAGTAATTTGAGTTTTTCGAAGCGATTTGAAGAAAGGCAACAATGAGCAGGCACATCCTCGTGAGGTTCCTCGCAATTGGAGCCTTGACCGTGCTGGGAACAAGCACAAGTATTGCGGTTTCTGGGCAAGCGCCGAAGACCACCGTTACCCCGGCGACCATGGCACGCATCGGAACGGTCGATGAGCGCTTTCAGTCTTACAACATCGAGATGGTTGAGGTAACGGGTGGAAGATTCTGGAAACCATATGCCAGCAAGTCTGACGCCAAGCCGGCCACAAATAAGCAGTCCACCGCCAATCAGCCGGCGGGCATGGATCCCTCCCTTTACGAATATCGACCTCCCATCAATCTGTCGAACCCGCGCCTGCGCAAACTGGCTCAGGCACTTGGACCTGCGTATCTTCGAGTGAGCGGAACTTGGGCGAACACCACATATTTCCAGGACTCCGATGATCCCGCACTTGCTGTTCCGCCCAAGGGATTTAACGGAGTTCTGACCCGGCAGCAATGGAAGGGCGTGGTCGATTTCTCGCATGCAGCGAACGTAGAGATCGTGACCTCTTTCGCGATCAGCGCCGGGACGCGTGACGCTTCGGGCGCGTGGACCGCCGAGCAAGCGAAGCATTTCCTTGACTACACTCAGTCCGTGGGCGGCAGCATCGCCGCGGCTGAGTACTTCAACGAGCCAAACCTTGCCGAGATTGGCGGCGCACCCAAAGGCTACACGGCCGCGGATTACGCCCGCGACGTTCTTGCCTTCCGCGACTTTCTGAACAAAGCCGGTTCCAAGACACTGCTGCTGGGCCCGGGAGCTGTGGGTGAAGGCACAATGATTGTCCCGGGCGCCATGCACATGCTGACCAGCGCCGACCTGCTGACAGCGACTGGCCCGGTCTTCGATGCCGTTTCCTATCATTCCTACGGTGGCGTCTCCAGCCGCTGCTCAATGTTCGGGGCCGCGATGGGCACATCCCCTGCCGCCGCGCTTTCAGATGAGTGGCTCGCCCGGTCGGGGAAGATCGCGGACTTCTATTCAGGCGTGCGGGACAAGTTTGAGCCCGGAAAGCCACTCTGGCTTACGGAGACTGCGCAGACTGCCTGTGGTGGGGATCGCTGGGCCTCGACGTTTCTTGACAGCTTTCGTTATCTTGATCAGCTGGGGACGCTGGCCAAACTCGGTGTCCAGATCCAGATGCACAACACTCTTGCCGCCAGTGATTACGGTCTGCTGGATGAGAAGACCTATGAGCCTCGGCCAAACTACTGGGCTGCGCTGTTATGGCGCAAGCTCATGGGAACCACGGTCCTGGAACCGGGCCCGTCTCCCACTTCTAACTTGCATCTTTATGCGCAATGCCTCCGAAATCATCCCGGCGGCGTGACTCTATTGGTGATCAATGCGGACCAGAATATGCCACAGTCATTTGGAGTTCCAACGGCCTCAGAGCGCTATACACTGACTGCGGAAGACCTGCAGGATCGATCTGTGAAATTGAATGGGGTGGAACTTCAGCTCGGCGCTGGGGACACACTACCTGAACTCAGGGGGAAGGCAACGCGATCAGGTCAGGTGGAGTTTGCGCTGGCAAGCATTACGTTTCTTGCAATTCCGAAAGCTCACAACGCGAGCTGCCAGTAAGTTGTGAATGGGAGTAGCGACGTTCCCATTTCGTGAGTTACAAATTGATTCAGACGGACTGTGCAGTGAACACGCACCGCCGCATTTCAAGTTAGCTCCGATGCAGCTGCATGATTAGCCCGGCAAGCGGAGCATGCATCAAACAACAGCAAATACCTCACGGAGAGATTGGAGTCTTTTATGCCAGATGCAACATGTGATATCGGTCTTATCGGCCTCGCCGTCATGGGCCAGAACCTTGTTCTCAACATGAACGACCACGGCTTCAAGGTAGCCGTGTTTAACCGCACCGTATCGAAGGTGGACGATTTTATTGCTGATGAGGCAAAAGGGACCCAGGTTGTGGGAGCGCACTCGCTGGAGGAATTTGCCGGCCTGCTGAAGCGACCACGCAGGGTGATGCTGATGGTGAAGGCTGGTGACATAGTCGACCAGATGATCGACCATGTTCTGCCTCACCTTGAATCGGGCGACATTGTGATCGACGGCGGCAATTCCCTGT
>PLKU01000506.1:263-13486 GCA_003140705.1 Acidobacteriaceae bacterium | reverse complement strand
CATTTCTCGAAAGCGCCGAAGCCCGCCGCGCGCAGTTCGCGGATTGCATCGGGCGTGGATTCCTTGATGGGATCGGAGACCCCAAATAAGCCCGCCGCCTTGCCATCCACGGCGACCAGCATTACCGTTTGGCCTTCTTTGCGCAATTCTTCAGCGCGTTTGAGCAACGGTGCAGGATCGACCGCAAGATCGCGGAACAGCTCCGCATTTCCAACAGCAACCTGCTTACCTGAAACGGTTCCTTTTACGCCTTTGCCGGTGGTGGAACTGAATCCCACCACATCGATCAGTGCAAGCTTCTTTTCTTCCGCGCCTTTCACGATGGCTGCTGCCAAAGGGTGTTCGCTGGAGCGTTCAAGGCTGGCGACTATCTGGAGCAAGCCGGATTCTTCGAAGCCTGGCTGAGGATTGATGGAACTGAGCGTCGGCTTTCCTTCGGTGAGGGTTCCGGTCTTGTCGATGATGAGTGTGTCAACTTTGCCGAATATCTCCAGCGCCCCAGCATTGCGAATGAGATACCTGCGCGAGCCCCGCGACCGGTGCCCACCATAATCGCCATCGGTGTGGCGAGACCGAGAGCGCAGGGCGGTCATACGACCACAACTCGAAAACGGCGAAACGGTCAGCTCCTTTTGAGGCTGGATCTATAGCTTTCGTCGCGCCATCTTCACATTGCCCAAACTTCGCTCCGTCTCATTGCATCCAACAACTCTGAAGTAACGACATGAGAAACCTCATTACACCACGCCTTCGATACTGCACCCTGATCACCCTATTGGTCTGTGCCTGCCGTCCCAATGCCCCGGCTGAAACCGCACCGGTCCGCCACGTCCAGGGAACCATCCACGGTTATCTAGAACTGCGTGACGCAGATGGCCACGTGCTTGCCTCGGGAGACAGTATTGAGGTCGTCCATGGAGACCAGGTCACTTCGCGGACGGTCTTCACTTTCAAAGACGGCTCCATCGACGATGAAACGACCGTTTTCTCGCAACGCCGCAGATTCCGACTCATCACTGACCACCATATTCAGAAAGGACCTTCCTTTCCTCACCCTTTAGACCTCATGGTCGATTCCCGCAGCGGCCAGGTTACTGTTCGTGCAACAGGAAAGGATGGGAAAGAGGACGTTCAAACCAACCACGTTGACCTCCCGTCTGACCTGGCCAATGGAATGGTTCCCCTCGTCATAGAGAACATCCCCCCTGAGAAGCCGGAGACAACTGTCTCCATGCTGGTGCTTTCCCCCAAGCCGCGAGTGGTGAAGCTGGTCATCCGTCCCCATGGCGAAGAACCCTTCTGGATAGCCGGCGCGTCTCGCAAAGCAATCCACTATGAGATCAAGATCGAGATCGGCGGAGTCGCCGGTTTAGTGGCGCCCCTGATTGGCAAGGCGCCGCCGAACATCCAGATTTGGGTCGTTGGCGGGCAAGCTCCCATGTTCGTTAGAGAACAAGGCCCAACCTACGCCGACGGACCCGTCATGACCATCGAGCTAGCCAGCCCCGTCTGGCCCGACTCCTCAAAACAAGGCGGCTAAGTTTCGGTCTGCTCCGTCCCGGAGGGCCGGCCCGAAAACCTCCCGGGAGGAATCTCTGAAGCGCCGCATCGTCAGGGATTGGGGTAGAGCCTGGATCGTCGCCATCTCGGCAGTTGGATGAGTAACCTCGACGGATGGCGAACCTGCCGCACTCGAAATGTGCACAATCGATCTTCTTGAAACGCCAACGAAGGCCCTCTATATCAATCGCTTATCGTAGATTTCAAGTCTCAGATGTTGATATATTGCCTTTGCACTTTCTGAGAGCCTGCTGGGCAAGTCACTGGCCCATTAGCTACCAGAAAGTCACATCAGCGTTAACAATTCAAGCGTGCCGCGACGGTTGGTGTGACGGGAAGCCCTGCCTTGGAGAAGTGGCTCACCAAGCTTTACTCGGCGTCTGGATCGCGACGCTAATCCATTGCTGCCAGGAGATCCGTCCATGGATCTCGGCGACACCTCTCAAGTCCAACTCCGAGCGCAATCGGCTTCCGCGCGTTGCAGTCGTTTTGGAGGTTCAATCAAAGCAAGGGCCGAAATAGGCAACTGTTGATCGATGGGGGCAACTGTGGGGGGCAACTTTTGAAGGACGTTCGCGAACAGACACCGAATTGTCTACGAATTATGCCCATTTTTTGTGAATTCAGCGTTCGCACTGCAGATTGCGAACGACAATTCGGTAGCGTCTCTGGCCGCCACCACTTAATTGTTTAAAATCAATAATTTACAGAATAACTAAACGAAATGCGCGACATGAAACCGCAACGTTTCCGGGACACCATGAATGATCATCGGGACTGGTGTCCACTCGGAACCAAGAAATCACGGAATGGAGCTTTTAAGGGATCAAACATATAGCACAACTTCTGCTGGGAGCTGCCTTCGGTCGCCGCTGAACGCGCTAAAGTGCAGCGCCATGTGGCAGAAAACGACTCGGATTCAATCACTATAGGAACCGGTTCAATTTGGTTAGACAAAACATGAGCTTTGAAGGTCTTTCCCAAGAGTGAGCAATACGGAACTGTCCTTTGCAATCGTTAGTGCGACACTAAGGGATTATCCCTGCAGGTATGATCAGCCGCAAGTTCAAATGTTTCATTCTGAGCCAGTTGCGCTCTCGCTTGCAGGGCCTTGATGACTGTCGATGAGCCTGACTTGGTTGTGGCAACTCTCACCGGACGCAATTGTGCGCCTCGCTTATGTCCAGCGGCAGGACATTCTTGGGGAAAGTTCTCGATGCTTGAACTTGAGAAGTCCGCATTCGATGCCGGGGCCTATTTGGCGAGTGCGAACCTGGGGTGCAAAATCATCGAACTCCGCGGGAAGCAGATCTTCTTTGCACCAGGTGAAGCGGCCGCCTCAGTCTTCTATCTCCACAGTGGCCACGCAATCCGTGTTCTAGACCCGATTCATCACCTGATGTGGGCTGGGCGTCCGCAGATAGTTGCAACCTGGCCAACTCAGTAGCCTGCCACAGGGATTGATCTGTTCGCTAGCGTTAGACATAACCCGGTTCGTCCTCCGGAAGACTGTGAATGGTCACGATGGAATACTCGAATTTCAAATCGTTGCTTCGCCGGGTGATTCTGGTTCCCATGCTGGTTACGGCGGCGGTTGCTGGACTGCTCTTGTGGGAGACGTTCGACCTGAATAGGTCCTTACAGTCGGTGGATCATACCGATCAGGTTCTCGACCAGTCCGGGCATCTGCTCAAGCTGCTGGTTGATATGGAGACCGCGAAGCGGGGATACATCGGAAGCGGCGTGGAAGCCTTCCTTGGTCCCTACCAGGAGGGCAAGAAGCGATTCGATCCTGAATTCCAGACGTTGTATCAGATGGTGAGCGACCGCCCCGTGCAGCAACAGCAACTGAGAGACGTCTATGTCGGCTACAAGGATACTCAGATGTACGACGACCGGATTATTGCCCTGCGTCGTGGAGGAAAGGCTGACCCCACCCTCGCTGAGGACCTGCAAAGAAAAGACAAAATGGATACGCTTCGGGAGCAGATCGCAGACTTTCAGGCTGTGGAAGCAACGCTACGTATCGAGCGCGTTCAGGGCGCGCACCAGCGGTGGACCTTTATGGTGACAAGCTGCATGCTTCTCGGCTTGGGGGCCGGAGTCTTTCTAGCGCTGTTCACTCGATACCACGTTGAAAAGCTGGGGACCAAGCTGTTGCAGAGCGAAGAGCGGTGGAGTGCAACTCTGGGCAGCATTGGCGAGGCAGTCATCGCAACTGACAGCGAGGCTCGAATCACCTTCCTCAACCCGGTCGCGGCCGCTCTGACCGGATGGCAACCGGAGGAGGCTCTAAACCAACCGATCGGGAACGTGCTCAGGCTCCTCAATGAGGAGACAGGGATGACCGCGGACAATGAAGTGCTCCGTGTGCTCAAAGAGAAGCAGGTTTTGGCGGTCGCCAATCACGTCGATCTTGTCACAAAAGATGGCCGTGAAATTGCAGTTGAGCACAGCGCCGCGCCAATCCTCGCAGGCGAGGGAAAAGCTATTGGCGTTGTGCTGATTTTCCGCGATGTTACCGAGATGCGTAAACAGCGGGTTGCAACTGCGGAGCAGGCTGCCCTGCTCGAACTCACGCAGGACTCAGTCTTCGTGATCGACATGGAGGGAAGGGTCCAGTTTTGGAGCCGCGGCGCAGAGGCCATGCTGGGTTACACCAAAGCGGAAGCCGCCGGAAGGATCGCTCACGAAATGCTCTGCACCGAGTTCCCAAAGTCGTTCTCTGAGATAAGTGCTGAACTTTTGCAAGTAGGACATTGGGAGGGAGATCTCATCAAGACCGCTCGGGACGGAAGGCGCGTTGTGGTGGCGGGGCGCTGGGCGTTGCAATGGGCCAAGCGCGGTCAGGCGCCCAGCGTTTTGGTCATCAACAGCGACATTACTGAACGCAAGCAGGCGGAAGAGTCGCTCGTTTTGCAAAAAGAACAACTGCGGGCGCTGGCTGAACGTTTGCAGTGGGTGCGAGAAGAGGATCGCAAGACCGTCGCTCGCGACTTGCACGATCAAATCGGGCAAATTCTGACCGCGATCAAAATGGATTTGTCATGGATCAGCCGTCATCTGCCGGAGTCGGAAAGCGAGGTGCTCGCTCGACTAAAGGAATCGAGTGAGTTGATCAATGATGGGGTCAAAGCGGTGCGCACTATTTGCAGCGGGCTGCGCCCTGGAGTATTGGACGACCTTGGCCTGGCAGCAGCCATTGAGTGGCAGGCCAGCGAGTTTGCTTCCCGTAATGGTGTCCAATGTCAGGTTTCTGTTCCAACCGTCGATTTACACCTGGATGGCGAGCGGGCCACTGCGACATTCAGAATCTTTCAGGAGTGCCTGACTAACGTGATTCGGCATGCACAGGCAAAGTCGGTGCGCGTTGCCCTGACTCAGGAAAATGGGAACATCATGTTGGTCGTGGAAGACGACGGAATAGGCTTCTTCGAATCCGGCTTATCGAGATCGCTCGGTTCTTTGGGACTCCTCGGCATGAAAGAACGAGCACAGTTTTGCGGAGGCGACGTACAGATATCCAGTTCTCCGGGCAACGGGACGACGGTCGCTGTGCGCGTTCCAGTGGATATTCCACGCGCCGAGAGGAGCGAAATATGCACATCCTGATCGCGGATGATCATGCCGTCGTGCGCCGTGGCCTGCGAGAGATCCTGGCGGATGCTTTTTCCAGTGCGGATTTTTCCGAGGCCGGAAATGGCGACGAGGTACTGGGCCAGTTAGGCAAATCCACAACCGCCCTTCTGGTGTTGGATATCAATATGCCTGGACGAAGTGGGATGGACATTTTGCGGGATGTAAAACACGCATACCCACGGCTGCCGGTGATCATATTAAGTTGTCATCCGGAAGAGCAGTATGCCGTACGATGCTTGCGGGCCGGCGCAGCCGCCTACATCAACAAAGAGAGTGCCCCAGAAGAGTTGGCGATGGCGACGAAAAAGATACTGAGTGGCGGTCGCTACATTAGTGCCGGCCTGGCAGAGAAGTTGATCGCCAACCTGGATGAGCCCGCCGAAAAGCCCTTGCATGAGTCGCTCTCGGACCGGGAGCACGAAGTGATGCGAATGATTGCCGCCGGTGTTCCCTTGACGGAAATTGGCGAAAGGCTTCATGTCAGTGTAAAAACCATCAGCAGCTATCGAGCCCGCATCATGGAAAAAATGCAAATGAAGAGCAATGCTGAACTCACCCGGTACGCCATGACGCACAGCCTGATCGAATAGGTTGGCTTGCCGGTGTGGGGATAACCCTACATTGCGAAGAAGCAAACCTTACGACTATCACAGGCTACCCTGATGTCGAACCTCATTCATCTCAAGTACAGTAGCTTCAGGTCGCATGTTGCGGCCCAGAAGACGAATAGACCTATGAAGATCCTGATAGCAGATGATCATGCGAATGTGCGGCGCGGACTGAGAGAGGTCTTGCTCGATGCTTTCTCGGGTGCTCATTTTTCCGAAGCCTCGAATGGGGATGAGGTGCTTGCCCAGTTGGTCGATTCTCAACCTGACGTGCTGTTGCTCGACATTAATATGCCAGGACGGAGTGGGTTTGAAGTGCTGAAGGACGTAAAGCGTATCTATTCTCATCTCCCTGTGATCATGGTGAGTGTCCAAGCTGAAAGCCAATATGCATTGCGCTGTCTGCAGGCAGGCGCAGCCGAGTATGTCAACAAAAACAGCGCTTCAGAGGAACTGGTGCCGGCGATCAAGAAGGTAATGGAAAGTGGCACAAGGCTTGTGCGGAAAACGATTGGGGACCCGTTGTAGAATCCGATAAACCCGTGGGCAGATCGAAGCTTAAATAGCACCAGGATCAAGACAGCAATTATTTATAGTTGCGACAGACTTTGACACCTCAGTTGAAATCTGACGGCTAGCTTTGTTCGCCCGCAAGAGTGATGAGCAATTATTTATATACCATCGCGAAAATTTAAATAAAGAGCCATGCCGAATCTGCCTTGACGCCACGTCTCTTGATTCGAGGGCAATTCCCCTAGCACGTTTACAGCGTGAGGAAAGCCCTACATCAATGATTTGCCAAAGCCTACAGCAACAACAGCTTTCGCTGATGGTCACTCTCTTTCTTGCCCGGTATGTTGGTTATATCGAGGCAGCAAAGGCTGGCGTCAAGTCATACCCTTGCACACACTCTACAGGACTGAAAGGTATCGATCATGGCTACTGGTTTCGCCACAATGACGACTACGGCGCCCCCGATTCCGCTGGAGTGCGCTTTCCCTGTGCCTCCGGTTGCGTTTCACAGAGTATCGATCGTCTCGAAGAGGATTGACGCTTCGCAGCGCCCGGCGCCCGCATTCGGCATTCAGGATTTCCTTAACAAGTTCTATCCCGGAAAATCACGGCGCGAATACTTGACCGGTGAATACATCTTCTCGCAAGGTGACACGTCTAATGCGGTTTTCTATATCCAGCGTGGCAGAGTAAATCTCACCCTCGTATCGATGAGCGGCAAGGAAGGCGTAATTGCCCACCTTCCAGAGGGTAGCTTTTTCGGCGAAGCAGCCCTGGCGGGCGAGCCGCTTCGCGTCTCCTCAGCAAGCGCACTTCAACCCAGCACGATCGTTCGCATCGAAAAGACGGCCATGCAGGGTCTGCTCCGCACTGAGCAGGAGTTCGCCCAACATTTCAGCGAGCACCTTCTCTCCCGCAACATCCGCTTGCAAGCTGATCTGGTCGATCATCTTTTCAATTCCAGCGAAAAGCGTCTCGCCCGGTTGCTAATGATGATGGCTAACTTCGGCCAGATATCGAAACCCGTCCCGGTCATCGCCAAGATCAGCCAGGAAACTCTGGCAGATATGATAGGCACCACCAGATCCCGTGTCAGCTTCTTTCTCAATCGGTTTCGCGATCTTGGCTACATTGACTACGACTGCAGCGGGATGCGAATAAACAGTTCACTGGTAAACATTGTGCTACACGACTGAACGGCAACTTGGTGCCAGGGCCGGTGTCCTCAGCCGGCAGGATCTCTAAGAATGCCGCGACCGAAGGGCGAAACTTACGTCGTCGACCTGTGCGACAAACTCCTCGAACGGAGAGCCAGCCGCAGCCACCGGTTCGAATTCCTTCGCGGTGATCAGGGTAGACGTCGCAAGAGACTTCGACTGCCAGTGGACGCTTACTATCGGGACCTGAAGCTCGTGGTGGAGTACTACGAGCGCCAGCGCTTCGGAGCGGTTCCGTTCTTTTACCGAAGGATTGTCTCGTCCGGAATTGCGCGCGGTGAGCAACGCAGAAAATACGACCAGCTCCGTCGCGACGTGTTGCCCCAGCATTCCATAACTCTTATAGAGATCAGCTACCAGGAGTTTGAGCATGATGGCCGCAAGCGCTTGCTGTGAGTTCCATCCGACCTGCCACTGCTCCAGAAACGCCTCAGCGGGGCCGCTACAGCAGACATTCCACCCCAATTAGCCTGAATGCGTGCAACTTGTCTGCCAAATGAGGTCACTGGACAGTCAGATTGACGCACAACCTCCAAGCGAAATCGGCTCACCCGCATTTGAGCCCTTTCAAGGTCCAATTTCATCAGAGGTCGAAACTGGCAGCTGTTGATCGGTTGGGGGCAACTGTGGGGGGGGAACTCTTGAAGGCCGTTCGCGAACAGACGCTGAGTTTTTTCGAATTATGCCCATTTTTTGTGAATTCCGCGTTCGCACTGCGGATTGCGGACCGCAATTTGGTAGCGTCTCTGGCCACCACATTCTGAATTATTCAGCTGTAAATCAGATAAAGTCTTCCACCCGTGTGCTTGCAGTGAGCTGGCCCGCTCATCCTCATGCGAGCCGTGGCAGCGCCATTTGCAAAGCGCCGCTGCCCCGCGAGGTCGCTTCCCGGGCCGTTCCTCTCCAAGCCTCGATCTTGCTGATCTTAAAGAGTGAGGGATAAGTTGATCATCGTGGATAAGGATGCGTCGTGACTGTTCAAATAATCGAGAAATTTGCTCAAAATGATCGCCAGCGCCATAAGAACTCCCCAGGGCTTCAAGCCCGTTTAGTCCAGAGTTCTGTCAATCGCGCGAATGAATTCGGTGCCAGGGTTATCCCCAGGATCGAACGCGTATCGGGTCATGCGAACCGTGTCCGCCCACAGTGAATTCGACCGCTTTGCGGCCGCAGTGATAAATCCATTGGCCGAGCCCACGCGTATGGCCAGCAGATCCACTGTCTCGGTCAACGCGTGAAGATACTCGCGTTTTGCGAGCAACGAGACAGCATCCGTCATGTCAACGGAGAGGAAGTGGCTTCTGGCCGCGTCCACGACGCCCAACTTGGAGGGCTCCATCATCAGTGCATCATTGAGGATTTGCAACGTATTGAAACCGTCGCCATCGAAAAAGTTATCTTGTTTGAAGTGAAAACCGCTGCCTGAGGCGAAGACATCGAAACTCATGGGGACCTCCGAGTCATTTGGCGAACTTCCGAAGGCGGTTCACGGTAAATCCGGGAAACGGAAACTGGTCTCCCGAGAAGCTCCCGATTGGAATTCGAGATTACCGCAAGTGGTTTCTCGAGTTCAACGAATTTTGCAATGAAATTGATCTGACGATGTGACCTGGCGCAGATTTGCCGGCGCGCTTCTGTAACCTAAGCCAAAAACCCTAGCGCGGAACGGCAAGCATCGCGCCCCAGTTCAATCCAGAGCCAAATGCGGAAAACACCACTGGCCCAGCAAGCGCGGCCATTTGCCCTCTGTGCCACTCATCCGACGCAATCAGCAGCGATGCCGACGAGGTGTTTCCGTACCGGGCAATATTGGTGAAGAACTTTTCTTGCGGCGTTTTCAGAGCTCCCGCTATGCGTGTAATCAGATTCAGGTTGGCCTGGTGCAGTAGGAAGGCCTCGACCTGAGAAGCGGTAAGCTGGTTGCGAGTGAGCAGTTCGTTAATGGCGCGAGGCATTTTGCGTGAGGCATGCAGAATCACCGCCGACCCATCCATGTTGAACTGCCCGTCGCGCACAGAGAGGATCTCGGCCGAAGAGCCGTCGGTGAACAGGCAGGAGTCCGCAATGCGCGCGAATCCCGTTTCGGCGTCTACCAGGGCCGCACCCGCACCGTCGCCGAACAGAATTCCAGTGTTCTTGCCTTCGGGGGTAAGGGAGACGCGGCGCGACATGATCTCCGCGCCCAGCACCAAAATGCGGCCCGCAGTAGGCGCGAGCTGTGCGGCCAATATGAGCCCGATCAGCGATCCGGCGGACGACACAGGAATGTCGAGTGCGGGCGTAGTGGCAAGTCCGAGCCCTGTGGCGATCTGGCCGGCGGGTCCGGGACAAAAGCGATCGCTCGAGCCGCTCGCCACCAGGAGCATGCCCAGGTCTGTGGCATTCGCTCCTGCGTTTTCGAGGCAATTCTGCGCAGCCAGCAGCCCAATTCCGGCCACAGTATCTGTGTCAGCTGCGTAGCGGCGCTCTTCGATGCCGGAGACTTCCAGTATCCACTCTGGTGTTGCATCCACAAGCGGAGCAAGCTCCAGGTTATTCACGCGACGCGGCGGAAGCCACGATCCGAAGGCGCGCAAAAAGGCCATGAGTTAGCTCTTGGAAGCAAGGTAGGTTTCAACCTTGCTGATGGTGTCGAACTTGCGCGCCGACAAGTCGGAGTCGGGAATGGTCACTCCAAACTCTTCTTCCAAACCCGTAACAAAGTCGGCCAAAGCAAATGAATCCAATAGCCCCGAAACAAACAGCGACTCGTCCGCGCTGGGACTGATCTCTTTCCCTGACACTTTTTGTAGAACCTTAAGGATTCGAGCTTGTGGTTCCATCTGTGACTCCCTGTGCGGTAGTTTCGTTGCCATTTGCTACCCTTGCTTTGTAGGCGTGGTATCCAGATACAAGGTCGGCCACCAACGTGTCGGCCAGCGCCCGGTATCCTTCACCGGTGAAGTGGGTGTGGTCCGGTTGAGCCCAGCCTGCGTAAACCCACTCCTGCATTGCGCCCAGACCACCCATCCGCTTGCGCTGATCCCAGTAGGCACACCCGTGACTGCGGCAAACGCTACGCTGGGCCTGGATGATGCGATCGGTTCCGGCGTAGGGATGCCAGCTCCGGTGCTGCGACAGCGATCGATCGGGCGGACCCACCACAAGGATCGACGACTCCGGCACATACTGGTGGAGTGTGTCGATAATCATGGCGAAGGTCTGTTCATAAGTCTCCTCGTCCCAATAGGAACTGGCCGCTTCATTGGTTCCGTAGGCCAGCACGATCAAGGCAGGAGAGTTGTCCTTGAGATAGCGTGAAAAGAGCGGTTGATCCCATTTGAGAATCAGCGGGGCTTCAGCTCCATTGATGCCAATCGACTCCCACGTGACTCCCGGTTGGGTGGCGACCCATCCCAGCAAAGTCACCGGTGCGCTCTGTTCCGTTGTCACCTCAAAATGATGTGCGCCTGCGAGACAAAAATAGCTATACGTGCCTGGACCGGCAGTCGGAGCGTCAGTCTGAATCTCTGCTGTGTCAATGCCATTGTCCGAGAAGCGCAGGCTTCCGCCACCGGGTTGCTGCAGGTATTGCAGTTCAAGCGTTGTGCAGGCCGCGTCCAGCGTCACCCACTCCCCTTCGCGTTCGGTCGAGATGCTGATGCCACCCAGTCCCGTTTGGCCGTCGCCAAGTTGCAGGAACTTGTTGCCCTGGGTCTTCCATCCCCCCGACTGCGAACGTTCTGAGCCAAGAATTCTGTAGCCAGCAAAGGGGTGTCCTGCGTACGAAAAGCCGATTCCCCCGTCGCCAAATTGGTCCTGGAAGACTCGCCTTGCCTCCCCCGTAAACATGTCTGCTGCGGTGTGCGAATCGCCGAATTGCAGCACGCGCACGGTGCCAGTCTGTGGGCCCGTGTCATGCAGAGCGGACTCGTGGGATTCGAGCTGCGCATAAAACCCATCCAAGGCGGAGTTGAATGCGATCGCCTGCGGTGCCGGGTCCTTCAGTTCAGCGCCGATCTCTTCCACCAATGCTGCCTTGCGCGCTGGATCAATGCGCTGTCGAGGGTAGAAGTGCACGCGTGTATGTAGTCGTGATCGACTCGTAGTGCCCTTCGTGGCGCGCCTTGACGTGGCGCTCTCTGGCGAAACGTGGGCGTTGTTATGCATTGCGGGGCTCGACTTGCCCGTGGTCGCAGCGTGATGCTTCTTTTTGGTCGATGAAGCGGACAGCAGGGCGCTGCTGGCGAACATGAGCAACAACAACGTCGCAACCATCCCAGACTTCCAGAAGGGATTGCGCTGAGCTTCAGTACGCCGGGTTGGAAGATGCCAGCTCATTTGTCCCTGGCCTTCTTTCCGGTGTGTCTTTTGGCAGGTTTCGATTTGGGTGATGTTGTGGTTGCCTCAGCCTTCGTGGCTGCAGGGGTTGGAGCAGGCAAGGCAATTCCGTGTTGCATCTTCCATCGATTGTATCCCAGCCCCAACTGATCCACGAACAGCCCTGCCACGATAGTGGCACCTTGCGGTGTCGGATGAAGGAGGTCGGCCGTACACAGCCTGGGACTCGCCGCATACCAGCGAGCCATGGTGCCATCACCCCCCATCGCGTCATACGTGTCGAAGAAGGCGACATGCGTCTCGGTAGCCACTTGTCGTTGAATCGCCACGATCTCAGGAATGGTGCTCATGGTTTTGATTTCATCCAACCCAGTGCGTTCACCTCGGTCCATGGGGCTCATCACCAAAATGGACGCAGATGGGACGGCTGCGCGAATCCGCTGTATAGCTAGACGCAGTTCCGCTGCATATTGCTTGTGCACGAAGGTACCGAAACTGCTTTCGTTGGAACCATAGTTGATAATCACCAGCGCCGGCGCAGCGTGGTCCAGCTCCTGCTTCCACAAGGTGGGTTGCAGGACGCGCGCCACCACCGAGGTAGTAGCTCCATTCAATCCAAGGCTGTCGTACAGCAGCCCAGTGGTCCCGCGTCGGAAATCCGCACCAAATAACGTCGCAGTTCCCGATGTGGGCCGGACAGAAACGGTCTTTGTTCCTATCGGCAGTTCCACCTGCACCCAGCCAACGCTCTGCGCTTCTGCGTCGGTGGTCTGCTCCACGATCCTCTGGTCATCGGCCTCCACGGCAAATGCGCCGCCGCCCGGCCTGGCCAGGTATTCGAAAATAACGGCAGATTGTTGAGATTCGGTCAGCCGGAACCTGCTCCATGCTCCGGGTTGTCCCTCAAAGGCCGCGCCACCAATTCCATAGATGCCCTCGCGCATCAACCCCACACCAGTACGAATCTTCCAGCCGTGGTCGCTGATCTCCACTCCGCGGTGTCCATACCAGGCCCATGGCTTGGCTATCAGCGTGTATCCGCGGCCAGCATCGCCGAACCGGCTTTGCAGTTGGGCGCGCACGTCTCCGGTGATCAGGTCGGCAGTCGTGGGCGAGTCGCCATAGTGCAGCACGGTGACGACTCCTGCTCTCGCCTGATCCTGCGTCGCCATGCCCAGTTGTCGTTGTTCCAAGGTCCAAAGTGCTGAGAAAAATAGGTCCAGGCTGTTGGTGTGGTCGGCAAACACAGGCGACACCTCTGGCAACTTCCCGTTCCCTTTGAGTTGAATCGTGGGCAGTTTAGGCACCACGGGGGCGGGCGGATGTGGCCAGGCGAGTCGGAAGGTCTCCGCGAATATGCCCGGAT
>PLKU01000506.1:0-227 GCA_003140705.1 Acidobacteriaceae bacterium | reverse complement strand
CGAGCACTACTATGGCCAGCGCTGTTTTAAACGGGAATCCTTTGCCGCCGCCAGTGGGGGCGCCACCAGGCTGAGCGGTGTCAGGCTGGTCAGGACCGGGTTCCGAAAGATTAAAAATTGCCATAAACAAAAGGAGCGGAACCGCGACCCGCCAGTGTTTGAATCAGCAGAATCAAGGCCGCCATGGCTAGGCCCTGCACCCAGAACGGAGTGCGAGCCGCCAGGCC
>PLKU01000054.1 GCA_003140705.1 Acidobacteriaceae bacterium | reverse complement strand
TGGACGTGATCAAGTCGGCGGATTGGGTGATCGACCTGGGGCCGGAGGGCGGCGAAGGCGGCGGGCGCATTATTGCGGAAGGCACGCCCGAAGAGATCGCAGGGAGCCTGCTCTCGCATACGGGGAAGTGGCTGGCGCGGGTCCAGTGAGCGCTGGGCAGTTGTCGGCCCGCTAAGCGACGGATCCTTTCGATTTGCCAGCGGTCGTGTGGATTGAGTAGAAATGCTGAAGCGAATTTCCATCAAAATGAGAGGACGCGGAGATGAAAGCGTTTTCGCCTCCGCGTAGAAGCTTCGCACGCTGCCAATGAAGAGGGGAGGGAATCTTGAGCTTTTCCAGTAGATTGACTGAATCGGAACGCAGGCATTCGCATGATGAGGAATTGGATGCTCCGCTGATACCGCATGGGCGGCTCATTCCATTTGTTGTGGTCACGCCGCTGTTCTTCCTGTGGGCAATTCCGAATAACCTGACCGATTTTCTGATCCGACAGTTCATGAAGTCGTTCGAGATCAACCGCTCGGGCGCGGCGCAATTGCAGATTGGCATCTTTGTCGGGTATTTCCTGATGGCGATTCCAGCTGGCCAGATCATGCGCTATTTCGGATACAAGGCAGGGTTAGTGACAGGGCTGATCCTCATGGGGAGCGGGTGCTGGCTCTTCTGGCCATCGGCGCATTCAGACGTATATCTGTTCTTTGTTGCGGCGCAGTTTGTGATCGGGTGCGGGCTGTCGTTTTTGGAGACCGGTGCGAACTCTTTTATTGCGCAACTGGGCCCAACGGCTTCAAGCGAGCGACGTTTGAATTTATCGCAAGCCTTCAATCCTCTCGGTTCGATTACTGCCGGGCTGGTGGGTACGGTATTCATCTTTTCCGGCGTGGAGTTCAGCAGCGCTGAAACTGCTGCGAAGAGGGCAGCGGGAACGATGCAAGCGTATCTGCACTCAGAGACGCTGCGGGTGGTTCCAACCTACCTGGTGCTTGGGACGGTGGCGTTCTTGTGGGCGCTGATGGTGTTGATGACCAAGTTCCCGGATACGGCGAGGGAGGATGTTTCGCGCGAAGATGCAGGGCCGCCACAGCATGTGCCGTTGTTCCAGCGTCATTTTGTTCTGGCTGTGCTGGCGCAGTTCCTTTATGTGGGAGCGCAGGTGGGCACGTGGAGTTACTTCATCCTGTATGTGCGGTCGGCGACAGGCGTCGGAGACAAAGCGGCGGGATACATGCTGACGGCGACGCTGGCTGCATTCGCCGTGGGCCGATTCAGTTCGGCTTGGCTGATGAAGCACTTCCATGCGCGCACGATGCTGGGGATCTATTCCGTGGTGAATGTGGCGCTGGGCATGGTGGCAGTCGTGTGGCCGGGGTGGGTGGGCGCGATGTGTTTGCTGACTACGAGCTTGTTCATGTCAATCATGTTCCCGACCATCTTTGCGCTGGGGTTGAAGGGCATGGGCGAGAAGACAAAGACGGCCGGATCGCTGCTGGTCATGGCGATTCTGGGCGGAGCCGCATTGACCAAGCTGATGGGGATGCTAGCGGATTCGAGCGGGCTGCAAGTGGCTTACCTGGTGCCGGTGGTTTGCTTTGCGGCGGTGGCACTTTACGCTTGGTTCGGCGGGGAGGCACCTGCGGTGCGGGAGAAGACTGTGTAGAGCCAGGTGAATTGATCGGAGTTAGCGGAACAAGCGAAAAGGCCCCAGATTGGGTCTTTTCTTTTTTGCAACGCTGGCAGAGCTGAGTCGTCACTCGGCGACGACGGGATTGGTTAACGTGCCTAGGCCTTGCACGGTGACGGACACAGTTTCACCGGGCTTAAGCCAGCGCTTGGGAGTGCGGCCAAGGCCAACGCCGGATGGTGTGCCGGTGGAGATGATGTCGCCGGGAAGCAGCGGGGTAATGGAGGAGATAAACTCGACGAGCTGCGGAATCTGGAAGATCAGTTCTCGGGTGTTGGAGTTCTGGTGGATGACGCCGTCGATGGTCAGGCGGATGTCCAGCGCGTGCGGGTCGGGGACCTCATCGGCGGTGACGATGGCAGGTCCGAGAGGGCAGAAGGTGGGAAAGCTCTTGGCGAGACTCCACTGCGAAGAGGCGTTCTGAACGTCGCGCGCGCTGACATCGTTGANNATCGCGGGCGCTGACGTCGTTGACGATGGTGTAGCCGTAGACGTGGGAACGCCATTCGTCGGCGGCGAGGCGATAACCTCCGCGGCCAATAACGAAAGCCAGCTCGGCCTCGTAGTCGGGCTCAGAGGAATTGACGGGAAGGACGATGGGCGCACCCGGGCCAATGATGGCGGTAGGCAGCTTGAAGAACACGACGGGCGATTTTGGAATCTGCAAGCGCGCTTCGACGGCGTGTTCGCGATAGTTGAGGCCGATGGCGAAGACGCGGGGTGGGTTGGGCAGCGGCGCCAGCAACCGGACATGAGCGAGCTTGAAGACGGGACAGGTACGGTCCTCGGGAGGATGCGTGAAGCCTGCGCTGATGACGTCGAGGGCGGAATGGAAGCCGACGCCACTGAGGCCAAGGATGAGTCCCGACGGCTCGTCAAGGGATCCTGTGTAGGTTTTGCCATCGCGGGCGATGAAGGTAACGAGCTTCATGAGGCCTCCGGAATCGTGTGCGGCAAGAAACGATCGCAGCGATCAGGCTGCGGTCCATCCGCCATCGATGGTGAATAGGGAGCCGGTGATAAAGGCAGCTTCGTCAGAGGCCAGATAACGCACCATGGATGCGATCTCCTCAGGCCGGCCGAGACGGCCGATGGGCTGGCGGGCGCGGAGCTCGGCGCGCACATCTTCCTTATTGTGCTGGTGGAATTTTTCGAGATAGCCTTCGACGAATGGCGACTGCACGGTGCCGGGACAGATGGCGTTGACGCGGAGGACTTTGGGGTACTCGACCGCGAGTTGCCGGGTCATGGCCAGGACCGCGCCCTTTGTTGTGCAGTAAGCAAAGCGCTGCTTGATACCGACCAGGCCAGAAACAGAACCGATGTTCACAATGGCGCCGATATGTTCGTCGCCGTGGGCCAGAAGCAGGGGAAGAAACGCGCGAGTGACCATGTAGACGCCGCGGACGTTCACGTTATAGAGGCGGTCGAAGTCCTCGTGCTCAGTGGTTTCAATGGAACCAACATGGCCGATTCCCGCATTGTTGACGAGAATATCGAGGCGATCGATGTGGGTGGCGGCGGCGGCGACGGAGTCGGCGCTGGTGACGTCGAGCGCCACGGCCTTGGCGGAGCCCGTGGATTTTGCCAACGCCTCGGCGGCGGCAAGATTTACGTCGGCGACCCAGACGAATGCGCCGGCGCGGACGAGTTCCTTGACCGTGGCTTCGCCAATGCCGCTGGCGCCGCCGGTGACCAGGGCGTGCCGGTTGTCGAGCCTAAAGGGCTGGGGCTGAGGCTCGGGTTGCGGCTGAGGCGATGTCCGGGGTTGGGGCGGCGCTTGGGCCGCAGGAGGTTCACGCTTGGATTGAGTCAGTTTGATCATGTAGTCGTATCTGGCCTGATTCAGAGGTAATAAACAAGTATACCTGCGCGGGCGGCAGGCGCATCAGGCGGTTCGCGCATTACGAAACTGGGCCAGCACCTTGAGATAAGCGCGCGCAGTTTCAGTGATGGTCTCCGGCTTTCCGGCATCGACGGCTGCAAGATTGACAAGGTCGCTTCCAACACCGAGGGCACGGGCTCCGGCGCTTAGGTAAGTTTCAGCTGTTTGGAGGGTCACGCCACCGGTGGGGATGAGCATGAGGTATGGGAATGGGGCGAGAAGCGACTTGAGGTAGCTGGCTCCGCCCATGGCTGAGCNNGGCTGGGGCTGACGACGAATTCGGCTCCGGCGTCGATGGTGGCTTCAGCCTGTTCGGCGGTTGTGACGGTCCCAGAGCCGAGAAGCAGCTGGTCGCCATATTCCTTCTTAAGTTCCTTGAGGACGTCGATTGCGCCGGGGACGGTCATGGTGACTTCAACGACAGTGACGCCGCCGGCGATCATGGCTTTCACTACTGCGTGAGCCTGAACTGCATTCTTGGCGCGGAGAACGGGTATGAGTCCGACGCGTTCAATGGTTTGGGCTGTTGTTTCGGACATATGCTCCTCTATCCTGCGATTCGAACTACCTTGCAATCCGGGCTGATCCGCCTTTGATGATGCGTTCGACTTCGGCAACGGTGGCCATGCTGGTGTCGCCAGGGGTGGTCATCGCAAGGGCGCCGTGTGCAACGCCGCAACGGACGGCCCATTCGATGGGTTTGCCGGCAAGAAGACCGTAGATCAGGCCGGAGGCAAAACTGTCGCCGCCGCCGANNGCCTTCTGCGCGTCGTTGAATTCGAGAAAGCCGAATTGCAATCCGCTCGCAAAACTGTCGCCGCCGCCGACGCGGTCGAAGATGTCAATATCGCGCTGGGGAACATGGACGATCTTGTCCTCGAAAAGCGCGATGGCGCCCCAGGCATTGCGGCAGGCGGTTTGTGCGGTACGCAGGGTGCTGGCGATGCACTTGAGGTTTGGGTAGATAGATGCCACTTCGCGCAGCATCTCTTCGTAGCCGGCGATGGGCAGTTCGGCGAAGTCGTCGGTGACGCCTTTAATGTGGATGCCGAGCATGGCGGAGAAGTCTTCTTCATTGCCAAGCAGAAGATCGACCTTGCGGACCAGCTCGCGATTCACTTCCTGTGCCTTGGCTTTGCCGCCGATGGATTTCCAAAGTGAGTCGCGGAAGTTGAGGTCAAACGAAACAGGAGTCCCGTGGCGTCTTGCGGCTTCCATGGCTTCGTCGGCGACAGCGGCGGTGGAAGCGGAGAGCGCGGCGAAAATCCCGCCGGTATGGAACCAGCGAGAGCCGTTCTCGGGGCCGAAGATCGATTCCCAGTCGAAGTCGCCAGACTTGACCTGGCTGATGGCTGTGTGGCCGCGGTCAGAGCATCCGGCCGCGGCGCGGACACCGTAACCGCGCTCCGTAAAGTTGAGGCCGTTGCGGACAGTGCGGCCAACGCCGTCATAGGGAACCCACTTGAGCAGGGAATAATCGACTCCACCCTGAAGGATGAGGTCTTCCACGAGCCGGCCCACCGGGTTTTCGGCCAGGGCGGTGGCGATTGCGGTGCGGAGGCCAAAGCAGCGGCGGAGACCGCGAGCGACGTTGTATTCGCCACCGCCTTCCCAGACCGCGAACTGGCGCGTGGTGTGGATGCGGCTCTCGCCTGGATCGAGGCGGAGCATGACTTCGCCCAAGCTCAGGCAATCCCAGCGGCGAGATGAATCGGGAATCACGATAGTGTTCATTGAGTGCCTCTGGCTTCCTTTGAAACTTTATCGCATTTACGAGAGGGGGACTGTGATGGCCTGCGGCGACGGGTAATTCGGCAATCATGATAAGGTTTCAGGGACGTTTCTTGGACGGGTGAAGCCGCGGCGAAGGCGGCCGAGCGGCTCCGGGAATGTTGAAAGTTCCGGGCAAGGATGTGATCATTTAGTTTATGACGCGAACTAAATTTGAATTAAGTGGCCGAGTCGCGGTTGTGACCGGCGGGACGACCGGTCTGGGGCAGGCGATTGCGCTGGGCCTGGCGGAAGCCGGTGCCAACGTTGTGGCCAGCTCCAGGCGCGAGGAGCACGTGGAAAAGGTTGCGGCGGAGATTGAGGGCCTGGGAAGGCGATCGCTGGCTGTGGCAAGCGATGTTGGAGATCGAGCATCGGTACAGCGGCTGCACGATGCTGTCCTCAGCGAGTTCGGTAAGGTGGACATCCTTGTGAACGCGGCCGGGATTACCCACCAGGCGCCTACGCTGGAAGTAGAAGAGTGCGATTGGCTGCGGATCATGGATACCAACGTGACGGGGACTCTGCGCACATGCCAGATTTTCGGGTCAACCATGGTGGGTGCGGGATACGGACGCATTGTGAACATCGCGTCTCTCTCTTCGTTTGTGGCCTTTTATGAGGTGGCGGCCTATTCTGCCAGCAAGGCGGCGGTTGCATCTTTAACCAGATCGCTGGCGATCGAGTTGGCGAAGGAAGGCGTGAATGTGAATGCGATTGCGCCCGGAATTTTCCCCACCCCGCTGAACGCGAAGCTTGTTGAGGGGACACCACGGGGGGGGGAGCTGCTGTTGCGCACGCCGATGGGCCGATTTGGCGAGGCGAGCGAGTTGGTTGGGACGGCGATCTTCCTGGCGTCTGAGGCGGCTTCATTTGTGACCGGACAAGTGATTGCTGTGGACGGAGGCTTTCTTGCGAGCGGGGTGAATCAGTAGAGCAGGGAACAGTCATCGGTGTTCAGACACCCGAGCGACGAAGACCTTTCCATGGGGACCCCGGAACGGCTTAGGAGCAAAAGGGTGAGAGCGTCGCCCTATACTTATTCGGAGTCCAGGAGCCAGTGTTGCAATGAAGATTACAAAAGCAACCGTCAACATCACTTCACCGGGCAGGAACTTTGTCACCCTGAAGATCGAGACCGATGAGGGCATTTATGGCCTGGGAGACGGGACTCTGAATGGCCGCGAACTGGCGGTGGCAAGTTATCTAACCGAGCACGTAATTCCCTGCATCATCGGCCGCGATCCATTTCAGACGGAAGACATCTGGCAGTATCTCTATCGCGGTGCATACTGGCGGCGCGGGCCGGTGACCATGTCGGCCATTGCGGCGGTGGATGTAGCACTGTGGGACATCAAGGGGAAGGCGCTGAACACTCCGGTGTATAACCTGCTGGGGGGCAAGTGCCGCGAAGGCGTGATGGTGTATGCGCACGCCAACGGCAAGGACATGGATCACGCGCTGGAAGACGTGGCGCGCCACAAGGAGATGGGCTTCAAGGCGATCAGGGTGCAGAGCGGGATTCCCGGGCTGTCATCGGCCTACGGCATCTCGAAGGGGCCTGGACGATACGAGCCTGCTGAGCGAGGCGTGCCATCGGAGTACGAGTGGTCGAGCGAGCTTTATCTGCGCCATGTTCCCAAGCTGTTTGCGCGGGTGCGCGAGGTGTTTGGCGATGAACTGCACCTGCTGCATGATTGCCACCACCGGCTTACGCCCATCGAGGCGGGACGGCTGGGGAAAGAGCTGGAGCCGTTTCACCTTTTCTGGATGGAGGATCCTGTCCCTGCTGAATTTCAGGAAGGGTTTCGCGTCATTCGCGAACACACCACGACCCCCATCGCCACCGGAGAAGTCCTGAACTCCATCTGGGATGTCCACGAGCTGATCCGCAATCAGTGGATCGACTACGCGCGCCTCACGCTGACCCACGCTGGAGGATTCACGGCACTGAAGAAGATCGCCGACTTCGCCGCGCTCTACCACGTCCGCACCGGCTGCCACGGCCCCACCGACCTTTCGCCCGTCTGCATGGCCGCCGCGCTGCACTTCGACCTCGCCATTCACAACTTCGGCATCCAGGAGCACATGCCGCACAACAAAGAAACCGACGCAGTCTTCCCGCACGCGTATCGCTTTGACGATGGCTACATGCATCCCGGCGACGGCCCTGGACTCGGGGTCGACCTTGACGAGAAGCTCGCCGCGAAATATCCCTATCAGCGCGCGTACCTGCCCGTCCTGCGCAAACTCGATGGAACGTTGTGGGATTGGTAAGATCGGCGGGTTGATGGGAGACGAACCGCCAATCAATCCACCCCAAAGCAACCCGAACCAAATTTTCCCCAGCAGGAGCAAAGCTGTGTTGAATTTTGTGAAGCGCTCGTTCGTGATCCTCTGCGCCGGTATCGCTCCGGCTCTCGTCGCCCAGTCCGCCCCAGCCCCCACGGGCCAAATCTGGTTTGACTCCTCGCAGCCGCTCGACAAGCGTGTCGACGCGCTCGTTTCCGCAATGACGCTCGAGGAAAAAGTCTCGCAGATGGAGAACCACGCCGCTGCGATCCCGCGCCTCGGTGTGCCGGAATACGACTACTGGAGCGAAGGTCTCCACGGCATCGCCCGCTCCGGCTATGCCACGCTCTTTCCCCAGGCCATCGGACTCGCCGCGACGTGGGACACCCCGCTCCAGCATCAGGTCGCGACCGTCATCTCCATCGAAGCCCGCGCCAAGTACGAGCAGGCCATGCGCGACAACCTGCACAACATCTTCTACGGCCTTACAATCTGGTCGCCCAACATCAATATCTTTCGCGATCCGCGCTGGGGCCGCGGCCAGGAGACCTACGGCGAGGATCCCTTCCTCACCAGCCGCATGGGCGTGGCCTTCGTGACCGGCTTGCAGGGGGACGATCCGAAATATTTCCGCACTATTGCCACTCCGAAGCATTATGCGGTGCACAGTGGACCCGAGTCGTTGCGCCACGAGTTCAACGTCGACG
>PLKU01000167.1 GCA_003140705.1 Acidobacteriaceae bacterium | reverse complement strand
GTCCGAATAGCCTGTCATCCGACCGGAGCTGCGCCCAAGCCTCAGAAAACGTTCGAAAAGCCGAATTCTGTTTGGGATGGGAGGCTGGCGTGGCGACATTTGGTCCCGAGGCCATCTCTTTGCCCATTGGCATCGTGCATTTCGTACAAATGAGTTTGTCTCGTCGAGAGGCGTCCCTACTTTTTCTCTTGTGTCTTCGATTCGACACTGGCGTCTGGCCACTCATGCGTGATTTTTCCGGAAGCATCAAGGAACTGCATAGCGGGTGTGCCATCGGCGGCCACCCGCAACAAAATGCGTGTACGGCCTTCAGGATCACGCAGTCGTAGCGCGGCTGCCTTGTCCGGGTCACGCTCCAAAGAAGCACGCGCGTGTAGTCTCATGGGATACTTTGCCAACGCGGCCGCCATCGCCTTCTCCTTCTCAGGGCCGTCCACCAATGCGCGCACCTTGGCATAGGCTGAGTCTACTTCAGGCGTATGGAGAGTGGTATTGTTGTCATTGATTTGGTATGAGCTGTACCGTTGTTGACCATCTTGCTGAGTATCCAAGGAGAGAGTCTGATCCTGCTCATACTCATCGAAGCTCAAATGGCCAAACGAGTGGAGCGAACCATCTTTGGATTTGTAGCCGCCAAAGAGCAAGCCTCCATTTTCTGTCCCTTCATCGTTGATAAACAACATCCCTGCGGAATCTTGACGGTCGGAGCGCACAGTCTCTTTGCCGTGGTAGAACTCGCCAGCAAATTCTGCCCTATCCGAGATGATCAGCCGCGGAGTACCGTCCGGTTCAACGACGTTGATACGATGCACAGTAAGCTGATCGAAATCCGGCTGTCGCGAGTCCCGCTGCTCGGAGGCTGACACGTGGCGCAACGAAAAGTCTCCACGTTCAAGCCCCAAACTCACTGTCAGAATAAATGCGACCGTAAGCAGGCCAGAGTAAATTGCTAAAAATTGAGGGTTTGAAAAAAGTCTCATCAGACAGCTCCTGCTCAGAACGTGGGACCGATTGAAAGCCTATTCCATTCTATTCGGCTGACCAGCGCCATCCTTCGTCTCTGTTCGAAAGCCACAAGATGGAACGGGCGGCAGGCGTGGGGGCCATGAATCGTACGCGAAACTCTGCGCGTTGATGAGTTCCGCCTGGATCGTCGGCAATTCGGAAGTAACCCCGTTTCGGAGCTACTTCCTGTTTGGCGGTAGAACGTCCGGAACTCGAAATGTTCGGGAATTGTCAGCAGCAATCCATTGGACGCGCATACATCCGTTGGCTCCCGGGTAGACCTAATTGTTCAACTTCCAGCACCGCCCGTTTGGCCGAGTTGCTCGCGGCACCGTCTCGCCAGTTTCTTGTTCAGCTCTTTGCAGCCGCGGCAGAGGCAAATCGCGCCTGCATCTCCCGGGTCAAATGCGGCACAATTCCAAGCACTCGTTCAATTAGCATGAGCTGCCCTCTATGATGCATCTCATGTTCCTTCACCGAAAGGATCATTTCGAAGCGACTCTTCGACATAGGATTTGCGCCCTCAGGCATCTGTACCTGCTCGCAGAGGAAGCCGTCGCTGATTCCTTGCAGCCATCCAGCCCACTTCTCGCCCTCTCCACGGAGGAGCTCCAGAATCTCGTCTTTGCTGCGGGGCTTTTTTCCTTCAGCCATCATGCGCCCCATCAAGGAAGGAAAATCGAATCCTTGCAGCGTCGCTCTGCGTTCGACTGCGTGAACCTGGTACTGAAAAGTGTAAGCCAGCGCGATGTGAGTTAGCAGCTCTGCGACACTGGGAGTATCCGGGGCAGGACGGAAACTGTACTTGTCCGCCGGAATATCCTGAGCGATGGCCAGAGTGTTCTTGCGAACCGTGCGATAGCTTTCCGCCAACTCTTTAGCTCCGTAATAATTCATGATCCCTCCTTATGACGATTTTGCCCGCGACTTATCCTGACGGGGTCGAAACCTTAACGTTGGTCTGCCCGATCTTGTGTGCCAGCGAGGTTTTTAGTGTAGCGCAGTGTTGAGCCATTCCGGACGGTTGTCGCCCACCCGGACCTTTGACGTTCCTTCGCCATCGAGTCGAAGGCGGGCCCGCTGTCTTGGGGTAAGGGAAGGTTGGTGACTCGCCCGCGAGGACTTTTGACTCTCAAATGCTCGATCTCGTGCCTCAATTCGTGTGCGGCACCGCTCGGGTCGATCAATCCCGGGCCGGGCACCCAGCACAACATTGTTCGTACTGAGCCCTTGTACGTCTTGATAGTGAAGCATCTTTATGATAAAGTAAACTCGTTATGACAACGGCAAAACGGGCAGACCTTATCGCCGCGCACCTGCAATTGTGGAAGAAGACCATCCAACTCGCCACCCCGTGGATGGATGCCATCGCGGCAGCGCAAGGCGTCCATCCGACCGATCTCATCGCCGCGAGCTACCTCCATGATGTGGGGCCAGCAACTGCGGGCCATCTGGCGGAAATCACGGGCCTGACGACCGGCGCCATGACGGCCTGCATCGACCGGCTCGAGCGAGAAGGATTTGCTAAACGCGAAGCAGATTCCAACGATCGAAGGAAGGTGATGATAAAGCCCGGGAAGCTGCCTAAACTCTCCAAGGAACTTTTGCCATTCCGGGCGAGTGCGATGTCGAAGGCCGAGGATGCCTTCTCGCAGTGCACAGATGCGGAAATTGGCCGGATGACGGAATGCATGCAAAAGCTAGCCGCCATTCTTGAAAAAGAAGGGCATGAATTCAAGAAGTCGCATCGCAAAAGCATGACCCTTAAGAAAGATACGAAATCCAATGACTGATCATGAACAATCGAGAGACCTTATTAAGGGGAAGGCATTTCACCGTTTTGGGATTGCAACTGTTGCAATCCTAATGATCTTGTTTGGCTTGGCGGAAATAGTGACAGGCTTCACGCATAACTTTTTTGGCGTCTCTACGACTCGCGGCGCATTTTCTGCTTACGCCAACGCTGGCGTTGGCGCGCTTTACGCTGTTGCGGGCATTTTGAGTCTAAGTATGAAGAAGAGATTTGTAGCAATTGCGCTTGGGTGTCTGGCGCTAGACGTGGTCGGGCGCATCGCTCTGGTCGTTACAGGGCTCTTCCCAATCAACGCTTTCCGTCAAAGCGGCGCTATTATCGCCGGAACAACCATTGTGATCATCTTTGCGGCCTACATCGGGTCGAGATGGAAACAATTTAGTTGAGGATTGTTTGAGAGTCTTCAAGAAGCGCCCTCTGTGCGTCCTTTTGCATTCATCTGCCAACGTGACGAGGACTCGCAAAACGCTCGCTTCTGGTTAGAGCGTGAATAGCTAGTAATCCGCAAGTCAGCGCAGACATGACCGCCCTTCCTCGAGTTCAGGGTGGATTGTCGGCAATCCGGACAGAACACCATTTTCAGGTTTGTTTCCGGGTGGCCGGTCGGGAACCATTCTCGGATCCGGATGTTTCCGGCGAGTTGATTTCGTTGAATTCGGTGTATTACACTCGCTTGACTTTGCGATTGGAGCGAACATGCGGATCTTATTTGTGATCGTTTTGGTGGTTGCCTTTACGGCTGTGGCTTCGGGCCAAGTGGCACCGGCAAACAAGACGACCTTCGATGCCAAAACGAGTCCCAGCGACCAGTCAGCTGCGAATTCCGCCACGACAGCTCCGGACACCCCGATTCTTTCCCTGCCCTACACTCCCGGACTCGATCCCAAATTCATGGATAGAAGCGCCGATCCCTG
>PLKU01000373.1 GCA_003140705.1 Acidobacteriaceae bacterium | reverse complement strand
GATCAGCGCCAGTCCAATCCCCACCGGGAAGGCGACTGCGAGACCCGCTACGTCGATGGCAGCAACCAGCAAAAGATTGGCGACATTGAAGACCGCACCGCCGCAGACAGCCAAGATGATCAGCCTGAGAGATGTTTCCACCGCATCGGTCAGAAAGGGTGGGCCCTGGTGGCCCAGGCTGCCCGCGGTTAGCCCCCAGAAAATGGTGGTGGTAGCCAGGCCGAGCGCGTAGTCCCAATAGAGGAGCTGGAAGCGAAAGCCCGGACAAATCTTCAGTGTGTTGGCCCATGAGCCCCAACACAACATGCTCAGGACCATCAGAAAGAGTGCGGCTTGATATGTTGCGGGAAGAAGCATCTTGATTGCCCTCGTTCGCGCGGCTATGTTTTGGTTAACATGGAACCATAACGCATTGAGAAGACGCTGTATAGAGCCATAGTTCAGGCTGCTTTTTCCACAAGAAAAAGGTGCTGATTGACGTTAAAGAACCATTCTCCGCGCTCGCCAGTGTGGGTCAGGTCGTCAAGCCATGCCGCGGCTTCTTCCTGTGTGACCCCTCGACGCCCTGGAACGAATGCACGTATCAGCCCTGCCATGTGGACTCCAAACCTGTCGGGACTGTAGGACACGCTGAATTGCGGCAGAACGCTTTGAGAGGAGCTGACAAATCCAGCCGCCTTGAGCATGGGCATCAGTATGCGTGGAAGAGTGATATGGGCACAGTGTTCGCTGAACGCGTCAAGGATCCGCGCCATCCGCGCGTCATCTGAGGAGTTCCAGGCTATAAAAGGCCAATCCGTTGAAACGATGGCCGCGCGCCCACCGGGCCGAAGCACCAGGTGCAACTCCTCGAGCGCCCTGGGTACATTGGGAACGAATTCATACACCTGAACCACGGCCGCGGCGTCGCAGGAGTTACTGGCTACAGGGAGTTCCGTCGCGTCTCCAAGCTGAAAACAAATCCAGGGTTTTCCGGCGCAACGCTTCAATGCGACGTTGATCATCGTCTCACTGTCGTCAATGCACTCCACTTGGCCGGTGCTGCCAACCGCCGCTGCCATCTCCAGTGCCACGAACCCCGGTCCTGTGCCGATGTCGAGTGCGCATTCCCCGAGGCGCAGTTGCAGTGCGTCAAGCACCATCTTCCGCCGGATAGCTGCTTCCTTCGTCTGGTAAAGCGACTCAAGAGTCCGAACCATCGCGTCGTCGAACTGCAGGCCTTCGCTGATAGACACCTCCCCTGGTCCGGCTGTCTTGGCTAAAGGCTAAGGCTCGCGAACTGGGCAGCTACAGATTTTTGATTTGAGTTAGTTTAACCTTTCGCCGCTTTGAGCGCCGCAGAAAGTGCCGGAACCACTTCGAAAAGATCGCCAACGATTCCGTAGTCGGCGACTTCAAAAATCGGCGCGTCGGGATCCTTGTTGATCGCGACGACGCATTGTGAGCCCTTCATCCCGACCAGGTGCTGAATAGCTCCCGAGATGCCGACGGCAAGGTAGAGCTTGGGCGAGACCGTCTGTCCAGAGCTCCCAATTTGGCGCTCCATGGGTAGCCAGCCGTTGTCGCAGATGGGGCGCGAGGCGGCCAACTCCGCGCCGAGTGCCGTGGCTAGTTCCTGAACGATCGGTATGTTGGCTGCGTCCTTGATGCCGCGACCAACGCTGACGATCAATTGTGCAGAACCGAGGTCAACGGTCTGCGATGAACCCCGGAACGGTTCGCCTGGTTTCGTCCTAATCTGCGTTGGATCAATGGTGGGCGAGACAACGGTGACCTCGGCGGCGCATTTCTCAGTCTCCCCGGCGCGAAATGCTCCTGCCTGGACAGAGATAATGCATGGGCCTGTGCCGACGTGTCGATAACTCCCGTTCAGGCGGCCCTGGAGTAGCTGGCGCGTGAATACCGGACCATCGCCGATGGCGACAACATCGCTGATAAGCACCTGGCCAAGCCGTGCGGCCAACGCGGGCGCATAGTCGCGAACCTGGTAAGTGTGGGGGAAGACGATGTAGTCCGGCTGTTCAGCTTTGACGAATTGTTCGAGCGCGAGGGTAAACCCATCGGCGGTGTATTGGGCGAGAAGCGGATGCTCAATGCGCGCCACTCTCGGGAGCCCCCGGGCAGCGACCTCCGAAATTTGTGCCTCGACTTGCGCTCCGACGATTACAGCACTCACCGGCAGGCTCAGTTGAGCGCCCAGATGTTGCGCAGCGGCGCAAGCTTCCCAACTGATCCGGGCAATGCGGCCTGCGTGCTGTTCGACGACGACCAGGACCCCGCTCATAGGACACGTACCTCAAATTTGAGTTTTTCTACCAGCGCCGCCGCGGCTTCCTTGGGCGATCCGCCCAGCATTTGCGTGGATTTTTGCTTGTGCGGCATTGTGACCCCTTCCATAAGAACAACCGGCGGGACGTCAACGCCAAGATCAGATGCAGTTACCTGGCGCACCTCTTTGATTTTGGCGCGTTTGATGCCCATTAGAGTGGCGTAGCGCAGCTTGTTGCCGCCGGATTGAATCGTCAGCACAGCGGGTGTGGGCAGCTCAATGGTTTGGAACCAGCCCTCCTCGAGTTCGCGCTTCACGGTCAATCCTGTCTCGGTCTTCTCGACGTGGAGGATAAGGGAGGCGTGGGGTAAACCAAGCACTTCAGCCAGGATGACGCCCGTTTGTCCGAGGCCAAGGTCTTCTGACTGCAGGCCGGTGAGGATGAGGTCTGGGTTCTCTGGCTGTATCGCTGCGGCCAACAGGCGGGCTACGCCGAGGGCGTCTCGCGAGCCGAGGTCATTGGACGCGACGTATATCGCGCGATCAGCTCCCTTGGCCAGGGCTTCGCGAATGGTTTGGCCAACACGCTCCGGGCCGGCGCTGACAACGGTCACTTCGCCGCCGTGCTTTTCCTTCAGTTGCAACGCCTCTTCGAGCGCATAGGCGTCGGACTCGTTCAATGCGTATTGCAGATCGACTTCTTCAATCCACTTGCCTGCGGCATTGATGCGAACCTGTGCATCGCGCTCCGGAACTTGTTTGATGGCAACGATAATCTTCATGATGAAAGGCTCACGTTCATCTTAGCTGCTGAGGTCGCCGCGCGTTATTCGGGCAATCCGCGCGCCGTCAATTGCGCTATGTCCAGCAGTTGCGGCGCGGATTCTCCCGTAGCTGCCAGTGCATCTCGAAACATCGTATTGCAGAAAGGGCAAGCGGCTGCAATCGTTTGGGCTCCAGTCGCCACGAGTTCCGCGGCACGTTTATGGCTGACTCGCTCACCGTCCTCTTCGCCGAGAAAAGCCAGGCCGCCGCCGGCCCCGCAACAGAAACTGCGCTCCTTGTTGCGCGGTGCTTCGACAAGATCACCGGCAAGGGCTGCCACTTTCCGCGGTTCGTCATAGACATTGCGATAACGGCCCAGGTAGCAGGGATCATGGAAGACGACTTTCTCCTCGCTCGGCTGCTTGGGTAGTTTGTCAACGTAGCGCGCCATGAATTCGCTGTGGTGCTCAACCTGGGGCGGAGCGCCGTACTCTTTCCAGTCTTCCTGAATGGTTCGGACGCAATGCGGGCAAATTGTGACGATCTTCTTCACCTTATTCTGCGCCAATGTTTCAAGGTTGGCTTCGGCCAGCTGCTGGAAAAGCAGGTCGTTACCCAGACGACGGACAGGGTCCCCCGTGCATTTCTCTTTACGCAGCACCCCGTAGCTAGTGCCCAGGAATTTCATGACGCGGGCGAAGGCTGTCACAATCTCGCGGCCTTTGGGGTCGTAGCCACCCATGCATCCAAGCCATAAGCAATATTCCTGCGTCCCGTCGAAGATGGGCAATGCCTGCTTTTCGATAAACTTGTCGCGCTCCGCTGGGCTTAGACCGAGCGCATTGCTCCCTCGCTCCAATGCCAGAAAAAGCTTGCCTCCGTGTTCGTCTTCCCACGCGCCGGTGTTGACGGCTCCGCGTCGCAGGCCCACCAAAATCGGGACATGTTCGATCCCGACCGGGCACTGAAATTCGCAGGCGCCGCATGTGGTGCATTGGAAGACGGCTTCCTGGGAGTTGTATTTGCCCAGCAATGGCTGGTCAGAGGCGGGGCCAAGGTTATTGAGATAGGCACGTACCCCGAGGATGATCTCTTTCGGGTTGAGCAATTTGCCGGTGTTGGCTGCGGGACAATGCTCCGTGCACCGCCCGCACTCCACGCAATAGTAGGCCTGGAGGCTGACCAGTTGCGTGAGATCCGCACCCGCCACAAGGCCGAAGTCTTCGTCGCCGGCGAGCGGAGGGATTTGGGCAAACCCTCCGCGCGATAAAAACACCGTAGCCGGACTGAGAACAAGGTGCAAATGCTTGGTGTGAGGGATGAGGGGCAGAAAAGTGAGCAAGGTTAGTGTGTGCACCCACCAAAGAATTCGCGCATCAGGTCCGGCGTCCGTCACAAAGAACGCGGCCAGGTACGTGGCCATCAAGACAAAGATAAGCAGAGCAATGACGCCGGACTGGTAGGAGAGCTGTTCGCCAAGCCACTTAGGGCGGACAAGGAATCGGCGCACGAACAGGCCTAAAATTCCGGCAGCGCAGGCAAAAGCAAAAGCGGCGGCAACGTAGAAATAAAGCCGTGCAAATTCGCCCGCAGGGTTGAGGAAGCCGATTCCAAAGGCGACGGCGCAGTGGTTCAGAGTGACCAGTGCAAATGCGCAGAAGGCCCAGAAGACGAACGCGTGTGCAAGACCTGGGAGAGGGCGTTCACGAACCACCTTAGCCTGGCAGAGAACCTCCCAGAAAAAATCCCAGATTCGCTTTGTTATGGGGAAGAGGCGAAAGCTTGAGTCCTTCTTTGACTGAAGAATCTTGTTGAGGATTCTCCCAAAGAGATTCCAGAAGCTGTAGACCGAGGCCATCGCTAAAGCTGCGAAGAGGAGTTTCTCCGACAGAGAGAACGATTGAGGTTCGGCCAGAGTTGGGAGAATTGCGATCATTGGCGACTGGAGTTGTTTCTCATCGCAAAGATACAGGATCGGCCTTCAATATGTCAGTGCCGGGCCAGGTCAGGCTTGCCACTGCAGGCATAACTCGTATCCGTCCGGGTCTTTGAAGAACAGCTGTCTCATGCCGAAGGGCCGGACGGTCGGGCCCTTCACCTTGAGGCCCGCGTTGCGAAGGTACTCGCACGCTGCATCGAGGTCCTGGCAACCGATGTAGATTTGGGTGTCGCCATGACCAGCAATGCGGGCAGGGTCGGGTGCGGCGGCCCGCCGGTCGCGGTCAAAGGCGGTGTTGAGCATCAAATCCGCGTCGTTGCGGCGGAGCCAGCACCAGTCGAAGTGGCCATCAGGCCCAGGGTCCGAAGTGTTGACAAACTCAAAGGCCAGCAGGTCGCGGTAGAAGCGAACCGACGTTGGCATGTCGAAAACTGAAAGAAGTGGGCAAAGGCCGCGCAGATCAAGTGCCATGGGAGCCTCCCGCAGAGATCGATAAAAGTCTACCAGCACGTAACCCCGATTTATTGGGCTTGGGCACGCAAATACCCAGCGCCTGCGACCTGATCCTTTTGTGGCGAGGGAAGGTTTAAGAGGAAAAACCCGTCAGACGCATAATCAGAGACGATCGGGTAGTTTGCCGACTGGTTTGATCTCCACTTTAAGCGGAAGTTCTCCACAAAAGATGAGCTTCCTGAATTGATGGAAGCCTTTGATACCATTCTGAATGCCGAGCCGCAAAGCCGCTAGCTCGCAGTAGGCTGGTTTGACATTGATGAGGACGCGCTTTGCGCGGGCATGGCATCAGGATTAAGAACGCTCCTCGTGTTCGCTGCAGCGGGTTTGTCGCTGGCACAGCGGCGTATGATCGCGCGATGGATCTGATGGTTATTCCAACTTCGCGGGAGGGATTTTCCTGTGTCGTTCGGGAGGCAGCGACTGCCGGCATCCCCGTGATTACCGCACTTTCCACCGGGTCACGGGATTCCTTGGTGCCTGAGGTTACCGGCATCCTGATTCCGCCCTGTAATGCGGCAGCCATCAGCGAAGCAATACTGAAACTGCTCCGAGATCCAAAGCAGCGCCGCCGCATGGGCAACGCAGCGCGTGCCTGGGTTGCTGACCATTATGCGAATACGAGAGTGTTGGGGCTCATCACGGAGTACTACAAGACATTGCTTTCGCCTTCGTCGAACGAAAGGCAGTTCGGTGTTGCTACTGACTTGGCAGCTGTCCCGCGCTGAGCCCCGGAGAGGTGGTCTGGACCGGAGGCGCCTGCAAGGTGAGAGCCCCGTTTTCGGCTGCATGCAGCACTTCGTTGGGAGCGATTCCCAGAATCAATGTCGCAATCACTGCAAAGGCCAAGGCCGCACCAACCGCTATACCCACCTGCGGGGCAGGTGCAATCTCCTCGTCACTTTTGGCAGGTGAGTGCTGTGCAATTACCAATGTCAGCCGTAAGTAATAGGCCGCAGCCAATCCGGAATTGAGAAGTCCAATGATGGCCAGAGCCACCGCTCCACCGTTGACTGCGGCCGAGAATGAATAAAACTTTCCAAAGAACCCTCCGGTAAAGGGGATCCCGACTAGCGAAGCAAGAAAAAAGATCAGCAACCCGCCTAGAAGTGGAGAACGGTAGAGGAGACCGCGAAAATCGTCAATCATCGGCAGTTTTTCGTCGTAGCCGCTTACGAGTGTGATTACAGCAAAGATGCCCACGTTCATGGCCGCATAAGCTGCTGTGTAGAAGCTGGCAGCAGCGATTCCGCTGGTTCCAAAGCCGGCAAAGGCCGCCAGCAGGTAACCCGCATGGGCGATCGACGAGTAAGCGAGCATCCGCTTGACGTTCTCCTGGCGCAGCGCAGCGAGATTACCCACGGTCATCGAAAGCACCGCGACAGCCCACAGTAGCGGGGTCCACATGTCGCGCAGACTTGGCAGCATCTCATAAAGCACCCTGATCAACAGGGCAAATGCGGCGGCCTTGGGCGCGGTTGAAAGCAGTGCTACTACGGGCGAGGGGGCGCCTTCATATACGTCGGGCGTCCAAACATGAAACGGCGCGGCCGAAACCTTGAACAGAATCCCAACGAGCATTAACGCCATTCCTGCAACAACAAACGAGTGATTCTGGGCCGTTGGGGCAAGATGAGCGATCTCGTAAATCTGAGTCGTGCCCGTGGCGCCAAAGATCAGGGCCACGCCGTACAGCAGGAATGCCGTCGCAAACGACCCCAGGAGGAAGTACTTGATGGCGGCCTCCGGCCCGCGCCCCGTGCTTTTCCGGTAACCAGCCAGAATGTACGTTGAGATGGAGGAAATTTCCAGGGCAATGAAGACTACCAGGAGCTCAACCGCGCCCGTGAGCAGGCACATTCCTACTGCACCAAAGACAATCAGCGCATAGTATTCGCCCTGATGGTGGCTGTCTTCGGGAAGCGTATCGAGCGCAAGTAGAAGCGCGACTAGCACGATTCCGCATATGAGAACGTGAAAGAAGATCGTGAACGCGCTGGTTTCGACAGTCCCGGAGAAGCCTGTTCCTTCGGGTAGAGAGAACTGCCATACACTCGCCCAGAGAGCCAACACCGTTCCAATGGCGGCCACCCAACCAAGCATCCGCCGCGGCCAGGTCGAAGGTAGCGATGCATCGATGAACATCACGGCGACGCCGGTCAAGGTCAGGATGACTTCGGGGAGGATGCGGAAGATGTCGGGCACAGGATTCATCGTTGCCCCCCCCCAGGTGCAGTATTCGGTGTGACTACAAAGTCAAGGTACCGTACCTCATGTCGGTTCTGAGGATGTACGGCAGCTTCAATGAACGGCATCCAGTACGACGGCGCAAGACCCATGACCAGCATGAGCAGGGCGAGAGGCCACAGAACGGCAAGCTCTCTGAAGTGGAGATCGGCGGCCGGCTTTGAACGGGTAAGTTCGCTCTCTGGTCCATAGAAAACCCGTTGTACCAGCCAGAGCATGTAAGCAGCGCTCAGAATGACACCGAGTGCGGCCGCAACCGCCCAGCTGCGGCTCACGCCGTTGAAGGTGCTGGCGAGGATGAGAAACTCGCCCACAAAACTGTTCAACATAGGTAGCCCGATCATGGCAAGGGAAGCGATCACAAAGAGCGTAGCAGCACGTGGCAGCTTGCCGGCAACCCCGCCATAAGCCGCGATTTCGCTCGTGGAGTAGCGAGTTTCCAGCGCGCCAAGAAGCACAAACAGCGCTCCGTCTACGACGCCGTGGTTCAGTATCTGGTAGACCGCTCCTGCTGAACCGGCGTACGTGAAGCCATAGATGCCTAGCGTAATAAGGCTCAGGTGGCTCAATGCGGCAAACGCGAGCAGCCGCCAGAAGTCTTGTTGCACCAGCGCGAGACACGCACCATAGAGAATACCGATGACAGCGAGGGCAATCAGGTAGGGAGCGGCCGCGCGCGCCTGGAAAGGAAAGAGGCCAACATGGAAACGAAGCATCGAGTAGAGTCCCAGCTTGCCCGCAACAACCATGGCTAGTGCCACTGGAGCCTCACTGAAGGTGTCCGCGAGCCATCCGTGCAGTGGAAACACTGGCACTTTGACCGCAAACGCAAACAGAAAGGCGACCGATACCCAGCAAAGCGGCTCGGCGGGGACCAATCCAACAATGATGTCATTTTGAAGAACAGTGAAGTCAAAACTGTTGGTCTTTGAATAAAGCCACAGAATTGCAACCAGCAGCGGCGCAGAAGAAATAAATGTGAACAGGAAAAACTTCAGCGCTACCTTGGGCCCGTCTTTCCGGCCATACATGGCAATCAAGATGGCCATGGGAACCAGCGAAAGCTCCCAGAATGCGTAGTAGAGCATCATGTCGAGCGAGACGAAGACGCCAAACATCGCCGTCTGTTGCAAAAGGAAAAGCACGAAAAAAATCTTGCGGCGTTCTTTGATTGCGCTCCAGCTGGCGATGACGCCCACGGGCGCGAGCAAGCCGGTGAGAACAACCAGCCATAAACTCAACCCATCCACACCCACGTGATAGAAAATTGCCGGGTTTTCAATCCATTGGAGGTTGATTGAAAATTGGAATCCGCCGTGGCCGAGATCGAAATGCGCAGGCAAATGAAGTGTAAGACCGAATGTGGCCAGCGCGGTAAGAAGAGCAATCCAGTTGGGCAGCTTGGCCCGGTCCGGGACAAGCGCCACAAGAACAGCGCCGACCAGCGGAGCAAGAAGGATCCAGGTGAGAATCGAGCTGTTGATTGAGTCCATCGTCTATTGCCCCGCCACACCAAGGTGAATCGCCGAGAGGCTTCCAAGCACCGTCGCCCACGGCACCAAAACAAACAGAATCACCGCTGCCGCCCCGGCCGCCAACCAGGCTGCATAAGACCGGATATTGCCAGACTGCCAGCGCTGCAACAGAGCGCCTGAGAATGTTGCTATGCCTCCGATCAGCCATGCCGTGCCACCCAGCAGCGCTGTATCGACCACCCATCCCAGCAGGAATTTGGAGATGACCATTAACGGCTTAACAACTATCGCGGCATAGAACTCATCGACGTAATATTTGTTTGCCAGCAGCTTGTAGCCGCCGGGCAGCGCAGCGGCCAGCTTTGCCGGGCGCCCGGTCTTCTGCCCGTAGAACTGATGGGCAACAAGCCAGCCCAGAAGAGCAACACCGACGGCAGCAATGCTCAGCATAAATTCAAGATGCGCGCTGCCCGTATCTGAAGTATTTGCACCGACCGACGGAGCCAGGAAAGTGGCGAAACGCTTAATGCCAATCCACCCACCACAAATCGAGAGCAGCGCCAGAATCACGAGAGGGCCAAGCATCGAAAAGGGAGTTGCATGATGATGTCCGCGCTCGCTGCGCGACTCGCCCAGGAATGCCAGATACCAGAGGCGGAACATGTAGAAGGACGTNNCCAGAACGCCGATGGTGGTCACTGCGAAAGTAACCGGGAGCTTCTTCCATAGCCCGCCCATGTTGCGCAAGTCTTGCTCGCCGCCGACGGCATGAATGACCAAACCTGCCGACAAAAAGAGTAGCGCCTTGAAGAAAGCGTGGGTCATCANNCAGGAACATGTAGCCGAGCTGGGAGATGGTGGAGTAGGCCAGCACGCGCTTGATGTCGTTCTGCACCAAGGCGATGGTTGCCGCGAACAGTGCTGTGGCCGCGCCGACGATTGCCACCAAGCTCAGTGCAAAAGGCGAGTGATCGAACAAAACATGCGTTCGCGCGATCATGTAAACGCCAGCAGTGACCATGGTAGCTGCGTGAATCAACGCGGAGACCGGGGTGGGGCCTTCCATGGCATCGGGCAGCCAGATGTACAGCGGAAGTTGGGCGCTCTTGCCGGTAGCGCCGAACAACAAGCAAAGGGCGATGGTGGTCAAAATGCCGCCCTGCCAGGCGGGATTTGAGGCGAGCTTGGCGGCGATTTCGCTGAAGGTGAGCGTACCGAAATTGGCCAGCAGAAGAAACATGCCGATCAGGAAGCCGAAGTCGCCAATGCGATTAACGATGAAGGCCTTTTTGCCGGCATCTGCCGCAGAGGTTTTCTTGAAGTAGAAGCCGATCAGCAGATACGACGCGAGCCCCACGCCTTCCCAGCCCACAAACATCAGCAGGGCATTGCCGGCGAGCACCAGCACGATCATGAAGAAGAGGAAGAGGTTGAGGTAAGAGAAATAGCGAGCGTAGCCTTCTTCATCGTGCATGTAGCCGACGGAGTAGATGTGAATCAGGAAGCCTAGGCCGGTGACCACGAGCAGCATGAGCAGCGAAAGCGGGTCGAGGACGAAAGTGAAGTCGATATGGAAGGTGCCAACGTTGATCCATTGGCCGAATGTTTCAATGTAGGGAAATGAAAGTAAATGCGGGACGGGCCCGAGACCATTCCAGCTCCGTAGCTCCATTGGAGTTGCCGCGAGAAACGCATCGCCAAGCACAGCACCGAATGCGGCCAGGGGCGCCAACAGCGCGACCGTCGTAACGAGCCACTTCGGCAGTCGCCTGCCGAGTAGGCCGTTCAGCAGAAATCCCGCGAACGGCAGCAGCGGAATCAGCCAGAGATGGAGAGGTCCGTTCATAGTTTCATCAGGTCGATACGGTCGACTGCCAGGGTTGCACGGGCGCGGAAGACAGCAATGATGATGGCGAGACCGACGGCGGCTTCAGCCGCGGCGACCATCATCACAAAGAAGACAAAGATCTGCCCCTTCACCGCATGCCACTGGTGGGCGAAAGTCACAAAGGAGAGATTGACGGCGTTGAGCATGAGCTCAATGGACATGAAGACGGTGATCAGGTTGCGCTTGATCAGGAATCCGATGATCCCGAGGGAAAACAGCGCTGCGCTCAGGACCAGGTACCAGGACAGCGGAACATCTTGTGTGAAGAGGGAATTCACTTGGTTGCCGTCCTTTCCCGATCTCCGTCCGGGTCCCCGTGACCGTGACGGGCAAGAGCGACCGCGCCGAGAATCGCGATAAGGATGAGGACCGAGGTAACTTCAAACGGCAGAAGCAGTTCAGTAAAGAGGATCCGGCTCAGGTCCTCGGTGGATGTAAGGCCATCTCCGAGCGATGCCACTCCCAAACCCTGCGCCTTGAGGATGACGGTGGCGATGACTCCGAGAATCGCTACAACCGCGGGAAAGCCGACAGAGCGGGCCGTTCGGCTGCCCATGGTGCGCTCTTCCCGACCCGCATTGAGCAGCATGACGACAAACGTGAACAGGACCATGATGGCGCCGGAATACACAATGACCTGAGCGGCGGCGAGGAATTCCGCGCCAAGCAACAGGTACAGCACCGCCAATGACGTCATGACAACAATCAGTGACAAGGCACTATTAATGGGATGGCTCTGGAGCAGGAGGTTGATGGCCCCGGCCAGGCAGAATCCGGCAAACAGGAAGAACAGGATCAGGTGCATCGTTCCCTGGTTCAGTGGCTAGAGCCGGTATGAAGAAACCGGCCGGTTAAGGAGAAGGACGGCGGAGCAAAGCGCACAGACTGCGTGCCTGATTCCGGGATCAACAGATGGAAATCCTTCCCGATTGTAAATCAGTGGTACGCAAACCAAAGGCTTGTGGCCACAATGTTCAAAATGGCAATCGGCATGAGGTAGCGCCAGCCAAAGTTCATCAGCTGGTCATAGCGGAAACGCGGCAACGTTCCTCTGACCCAAACGTAAAGAAAAAGAAAACAAAAGACCTTGGCGACAAACCAAAAGATGGGAAACAGGGCATGAACCAGGATATTTTCAGGTGGTGGAATCAGGTTGCCAAACGGGCTCGTCCAGCCTCCCAAAAACAGGAGGGTTGCCACACAGCCCACGGTGATCATGTTGGCGTACTCGGCCATGAAGAACATGGCGAATTTNNGAACTTCATGGAACTGTACTCGACGTTATATCCACCCGCCAGTTCGCTCTCTGCCTCAACCATGTCGAATGGAGAACGGTTGGTCTCGGCATAGGCCGCCGTCAGGTAGATAAAGAAGGCCACAAACTGCAGTCCGCCGAAGATGTTCCAGGAGA
>PLKU01000421.1 GCA_003140705.1 Acidobacteriaceae bacterium | reverse complement strand
TCGGCGGTGGCCGAGATGTATGAGATTCATCCGCAGACGCTGCGCTTGTATGAGCGAGAGGGTTTGCTGAAGCCGTCGCGCACCGAGGGCAACACGCGGCTCTACACGGACGAGGACCTGGAGCGGCTGGAGTTCATNNGAGCGGATGGAAGAGATGAACCGGCAGATGCAGAGCTTTGTGGAATATGTGCGGTCAGAGATGCTGACGCGGTTTCAGCAGGCTGCGCCAACCGGTGGGGCGGCGATTGTGCCTATTCGCAGGCCGGCGGTGGTTGCGCGGCCGGTGGTACCGCGGAAGCCGTAGTCCGGTCCTAAAAATACTTCCCGTTCATACCAGAAAATCATTCAGAGACTTCGAGAAGCCGGCTATAGAGGTGCGGTGAACGTGTTCAGTGTGCGGAATCCCGGTCGCTTGACTTGGGGTGAGCCGGGTATTCTGGAAAAACTGACATGTTGTACGTTTTGCTTGGATTGGCCGTCTTCGGCCTGAGTACTTCGACGGTGTTTGCGGGCATGGTGCTCGCAGCGGTGCCCGGCTATCTGCGCGAGCGGCGGCTGGCATTGCGTCAAGCTGCCGCGAGGCCGGGGTTTACGCCACCACTGACCCTGTTGAAGCCTTTGCTTGGGGCCGAGCCCGGGCTTGAGGCGCATCTCGCAACCTTCTTCGAGCAGGACTATCCGACATACGAGATTCTTTTCTGCGCGCGATCGGAGGATGACGCCGCCCTGGAGACGGCGCGCCGGGTTGCGTCGCGGTATCCGCTCATTTCTGTTCAGTTTTTGTGGACTGGCGGCGAGCCCGATTACATCAACGCGAAGGCTGCCTCGATGGAACGGATGGAGGAAGCGGCAGCGAATCAGATTCTGGTCATTAGCGACAGCGATGTGCGGGTGACGGCGGATTATCTGCGCGCCGTGGCTCTGCCGTTTGCGGACGAGCATGTGGGCGGGATGTGCTGCGTGTATCGGGGCGTGGCGGCGGAAGGCGGGTTGTGGGCGCGGCTCGAGGCAGTGGGCATGAGCGTGGAGATGACCGCGGGGGTTCTGGCGGCGCGGGGCATGGAAGGGATGCAGTTTGTGCTGGGGCCGACGATGGCCTTCAGACGAGATGTGATCCGGCGGATGGGCGGCTTCAAGGTAACTGCCGACTACTGTGCGGACGACTTTGTGCTGGGCAACGAGACCTTCAGACTAGGGGAGAAGGTGATGCTGAGCCATCACGCGATCGATCACATGGTGATCAATGCGAACTTCGTGAATTCAATGAAGCACCAGGTGCGCTGGATGAAATCGACTCGGTTTTCGCGGCCGGCGGGACACTTTGGGACAGCGCTGAGTTTCAGCGTTGTGTTTGGGTTGCTGGGGTGGGCGGCAGCTGCGGGGTTGGGACATCCGTGGTGGGGTCTAGGCCTGTTTAGTTGGAGCGTCACCACGCGGCTGGCGTTGGCGATTGCGGTGGGACGCGGCGTGGTCCGCGACACAAGCTGGTTTGGGCTGCTGGTTCTTTATCCGCTGAGGGACTTGATGGGGTTTGGGTTCTGGATGGCCAGCTACTGGGGTAGCAAGATCCTGTGGCGTGGGCGGGTGTTTGAGTTGCTGCCAGGCGGGAAGATGCGTGAGGCTCGTCGGGCGGTGGGTCAGACGACTTCGACTCCGGGAGCTTGAGCGGCTTTATCCAACCTGGTGCAGAACGACCTTATTGCAGCGGTCGGTCGGTCCAGAGGGCCTTGTCGGCGACAGACTGGACGGGGTAGAGGCGCCCGGCGAGAAGGCTCTCAACTTTGGGCTGGTTTTGATCCTGGGCGAAGAGCCACTTGCGATCGCCTGTTCCCCACAGCTTTGAGAGCTGATCAACACTGAGATAAATATTCGGAGCATCCGGGTAGCAGGAGCCCCAGAGCAGCGTGGAGCCTTCGCCATGCTGTCCGCAGCGCGGGAGGACGAGAAGGCTTGGTTTGTTGAGGAACTTATGCGTGTAGAAGATGACTGATGAAGCGTCAGACTGTTCGCCGAAGATGATGAAGGTATCAGTCGGCGCGCCCTTCTGGAGGATGGTGTCGGCCATTTGTTTTGAGCTGAGCATGGGCTGGAAGCGGGCAAAGGCGATGTGCGCGGCGATGAGGAACACCGCTGATGTGAGGGCCACGCTCACGGTGGCAGCAACGTGCTTCCCTTTCAATCGGAGGAACCAGCCGACGGCGGGGCCGATGAGCAGGGTAATGGCGGCCATGATTGCGGGCAGGCGAAGCGCCGCAAAAGATGGACCAGTGAGGTCAAAGAAGTGGGACATGGAAAGGGTGTAGTCGCCGACAGCGCGGTGTGCAAGCAGAGTGCCGATGTCGTCGACATAGGGCAGGTGCCGTGAATCCCACAGTCCCCAGGCGAGGGCGGCGGCGGCCAGCAAGCCTACTGCGGCGAAGACGGCATGAGCGCCGGTGAGCCACGCTGTGGAGAGCAGTGGCGGACTGCTGTTGCGGCTGCCTTCAGGAGATTCTTCGAGGCCGCGCTTCTCTTCGACTCCTGTGAGCACGCCGGCAATGAGGATGAAGATGGGTGGCCAGACGGGAAACGTGTAGTACTCCTGGTTGGTGGAGATGGAGAAGAAGATCAGTGAGAAGGCGGAAAAGAGGCTCAGCAGCCAGATGGTTCGCACGCGAAACTTGAGGCGGACGACGTAACTGGCCACATCCTCGCGTGCAGCGTTGTCAATGTAAAAGTCGACGGTCTGCCCGGCGTTGGGGCGCGCGTATTGGAGCCAGTTGTGCCTTGTCTTCCATGCGACAACCACGAGGGCGGGAAGAAAGAGGCTCCAGGGGAAGAGCCAGACGAGATGAAGGACCCAGTAGGCGACGTAGGGGAGCTTGTTGTAGTCGTGCGGATAGCGATGGCCGAAGAAGCGGAGGATGTGTTCGTTGACGAAGTAGAAGTAGAAGAAGCCGTGTACGTTGCCAAGGGTGGGGTGGTTGCCGATGGGATGACCCTGGTCAGGATTGGCGAGGCCGCAGAGGATATGCCAGGGAGCGGCGATGGCGAGGAAAACGAGCGGGCCGGTGATGGGCTTCAAGGTGCGCCAGCGGCGCCATTGGCCGGTGAGAGTGAGGTAGGGGATGGCTGCGCCCAAGAAGAAGACGGGGGCAATGAGTCCCTTGGTTAGGGTGGCGAGGGCAACGGATGCCCACATGATGTAAAAGCGAGCCGGGCGCTCGTCTTCGAGCCCGGTGATGAGGCAGTAGAGGGCAACAAGGAAGAAGAAGCTAAGCTGGGCCTCGGGAATGATGAAGCGGGTAAAGAGAAAAGGGCCGATGGAGGTTAGGACGGCCAGACCAGCATAGAGCCCGGCGCGGGGTCCCCAGGCGCGGCGTGCCCATAGCCATGAAAGCCAGGTGAGGGCCAGCATGGCGAGAGCGTTGGGTAGGTGTGTGGCAAATACGTTTTGACCAAAGATGCGGTAGAGGCCAGCGGAAAGCCAATAGGGTAGGGGTGGCTTCTCAATATAGCGGATGCCGTTGATCTTGGACGTGACCCAGTCGCCGGTTTCAGAGATGCCTTGCGCGGCCTGGGCGTGGGCGGCGTCGACATCGTCCATGAGAGGCGGGTTGAAGAGGGACCCAATCTGCACGGCGCCAAAGATTGCCGCGAATAGCAGCCAGGTGGCGAGTGCGAAAGACGCGGCTTTGGGGCGATTGTGGGTGACGGTCCGGCTGGTGGTCGGGGACGTTGGCATTGGAACGAGGATAACAGCCGGGGAATGTGGATCGTCTCAAGATTAGTGTGGGGATCAGATGGCGAAGTGCGGGGTGAAAGCGAAACAAAGGGATGAATTTACGGTGACCCACACGCCATGCTACCGTCCTCGCATGCAATTTCCCATTCGCGTAGGCCTATTTCTCTTGCTGGTGGTTTTGGGCGTACTTCCGCTCGGAGCCCGCGTACTGCGTATTGAGATTACTTCTCGCACCGATGTTCTGCAGGGCAACGCTTTTGGCGAAACCGGGGCGTACGAACGCATCATTGGGCGTGTGTATTTCTCGGTGCCGGTGGCCAACAAGCACAACCGGCAAATTGTGGATCTTGACAATGCGGTGAACCTGAAAGACGGCGAAGTCGAGTTTTCTTCCGACTTTGTTGCCGTTCGCCCCAAGGACGCAAAAAAAGGGAATGGCTCGATGCTTCTGCAGGTTCCCAACCGCGGACGGGCAAGCCGGATGACGTNNGGGACGCGTGGTTGCTGCGGGACGGGTTCACGGTGGTGAGCCTGGGCTGGCAATGGGACGCAACAGGGCCAGGCACGCTGCGTTTTACGGCGCCCGTGGCAAAGGAAGGTGGCAAGACGATTACGGGCTTGCTGCGCGGTGACCTGATGCCTTCAAATGCAATGCTTGAGATACCGCTCGGGCACGTCATTTCGGGCCGCATTGGGGGCACCGAGTACCCTGTTTCAGCTCCCGACGATCATCGCAACACATTGACAGTTCGGGATTCGCGCAACGGACCCCGCACCATGATTCCTGCAAACGAATGGCAGTTTGCGCACACGGTCGACGGCAAGCTCGTTCCGAGCAACGGCTTTATCCATTTGAACGGGGGCTTCAAGCCGGGGAAGATTTACGAGTACATCTACGTCGTTGCCGATCCTGTTGTGGCGGGCGGAGGGTTCGCCGCGTTTCGCGACTTTGCATCTTACGCAAAACACGCGCCAGACGCGATTGCTCCGGCAAAGCGGGTTTATGGACAGGGAAGTTCGCAGACCGGGCGGTTCTTGCGGGACTTTCTTTATCAGGGCTTCAATGCCGACGAAGATGGACGCATGGCCCTCGATGGAGTGCTGGTGAACATTGCGGGAGCGGGCCGGGGCAGCTTCAATTATCGGTTTGCGCAGCCATCGCGGGACGCTCAGCCGACATCGTCGGTATTCTTCCCAACGGATCTGTTTCCGTTTACTGATTTACCTGAACGCGATCCGATCACTGGGGAGACTGGAGGGCTGCTTGATCGCGCAAAAGCCGAGAAGGTTGTGCCGAAGATTTTCTTTCTGAGCACATCCTATGAGTACTGGGGCCGCGCGGCAGCGTTGATTCACGTAGAAGCCGATGGGATGCACGATGCGCCGATCTCTGACTCAGTGCGCATCTACCACTTCACGGGACTGCAGCACTCTGCGGGACCGTTTCCGCCAGAAAAGGGAAGCGGAGATTCCTTCGGGCAACAACGACAATCGCCGCTGGCGTCAAGGTACTTTACGCGCGCGATGATTCTCAACATGGATGCATGGGTGCAAAGCAACGTGCCTCCGCCTGCAAGCAGGTATCCGAGGATTGATGACGGAACGCTTGTGCCGTTGAGCAGGTACGCGTTTCCGGCGATTCCGGGAGTGAATCTGCCGCATGAGGCGAATGAAGCAAGGCGTCTCGATTTTGGCCCGAACTGGCAGCAGGGAATTCTCAGCGTGCAGCCGCCCAAGGTGGGCGAAGCGCTTCCAGTGCTTGTGCCGCAGGTCGACGTCGACGGCAACGAACGCGATGGTGTGCGGCTGCCAGAGATCACCGTTCCGTTGGCAACGTACGCTAGTTGGAACCTGCGCGACGCTTCGATTGGCGCGCCGGATCAGAGGGTCGCGTTCGAAGGGTCTTACCTGCCATTCCCCAAAGACGCTGTCGAACGCGAGAGGACCGGCGACCCTCGCAAATCCATTGCCGAACGTTACGAAAGAAGCGATGACTATGCGACGCGGTACGCAGCTGCTGTGGATGAACTGATCAAGCAACGCTTCATCCTTGCCGAGGACCGCTCCGCTTTACTGAAACGGGGAGAGCAGGAATGGGCGGAAGCGATGAAGTAGTGTTTGCCGCTTGAGTTTTGATAATGAGGACCGTGCGGTTAAATCAGGAATCTAGGCGGAGAAGGCACTGGTTCACTTCTGGGCTAGGCGTCGACGGAGCGGGGGACAAATGGGGGCCGATAGAGCATGGAAGGCAAGAACATGAAGATCTGCGCACACGCGGCGATGGCAAGCGCGTACCAGAGGAACCACCATCCGATGTGAAGGGCCAGGACCAATGGAATCGCCGCTATCAATGCGGCGCCCAGGGAAATTCCGAGGGCTGGTATGAGTACACCAACCCTGACACTTGCGAAAGGCTGGCCTTCAACTCGGTTGAATCCGGCAATGGATGAAGCTTGGGTTGAAGTCTCGCTCGCTCTCCAGCGTTGAAGGGAGTTGAACAAATGCCGCTGAGTGGGGAACCAGTCCACCGGATGCAGGATGAAGGCCTCAACGTCGCCAGATTCCGGCCGACGAAAACGCACCATCGGCATGAGCCGGAACCAATTTGACGGCGATGCGGCTACCCTGGTGAGGTCAACTATATCCGCTGGATTGAGATTGATCGAGGTGCGCTCGCTTCGATAACAAAGCCTGCCATCGCCAAACCAGAGAATCCCAGCGTCGGAAAAGCGGCGGCCGCCGTACAAGCGCGGCTCGCTATCGGCTGCAAGGCCGACGAGTCTTCCGCTCACACCAAGCTTGGCCTCCAGCTTGTGCTGCATTCTCGCAAAGTTTCTGGCGATGACGGCTGCGGCGAAGCCCTTGGTGAGCAGGCTTCCGAGTGCAATTCCCAATAGAAGCTGCAACGTTCCAGCTCCCGTCGTTTTATAGAGCAGCCAGGCGAGCGACAGTCCAGCGACGCTGCAGCCGAAAAGTGCGGTCCAACCGTAGGCACCTGCGTTCATGGTCTGCCAGGCGGGCGTAAAGACTGTTGCGACGCTTTCGTCCGGCGGGAGTTCGTAGGATGGACCGGGATCGTCGGTGGAGCAAAGGCTCTCGACTTCGGTCGGATCCAACCGGGAGGCAGCGGCCAACGCACGGATGCGTTTGCGCGTGGATGGATGTGTGGAGAGCCACTCCACGGCGACGTTCATATCAAGCGAGGTTTTGTTTTTGCGAGCGATTCTGGCGAGGGAACTGATCATCGCGCGCGGATCCCCGGTGAGCGCAGCGGCGTAGGCGTCGGCAGCGAACTCATGCTTTCGCGATGAGTAGAGCGATGTGAACAGCACGACTAACAGAAGCAAGATGGCGGCCAACAGTCCGTCGGGCAAGGAGAGGAGTGTCACGTTCAAGGGCGTTCCGAAAAGGGCCATCGCCAAAGCGAGTGCGGTCCATTGACCGCGGCTCGATTGACTGACGTGCGCCAGCTCGTGTGCCGCGACTGCATCCACCTCTGGCTTGCTGAGTGAGCGCACCAGGGGCGCGGTCATTTAGATACTTCTGCCGGGAAGGGTAAACGCGGTGGCGACTTGTGTGCGCGCCGATGACGAGACATAGACCTTGATGGGGGGACGTCCCGCTCTGCTAAGAAGGGCCGATACACGCTCTTTCAATTCGCCATCAGTTAATTGCCGAACAGTGGTACGTGCGCCGGCTCGAATCCATGATCGGCGCAGAAGGGCAAAGAGGGGCGCGACTACGAGCCACGGTAGGGCAACGATCCAGTCCTGATCCATCATTGAGGGAAGGGCGCCGATGACGGACGTGAGCACAAGCGGGATGATGGCAAATCTCCAAAAGACTTCATTGAATTTGCTGAGGGGCTTCCAGTTGTCCTGATTCCAGCTCCCCAACGCAACGCCAGTGGCAACAAAGACGAGGGGCGGCCAGAATTCCAAACACAGTGCGGCAAGGTTTGCCAGCTGGTTGCCATAAAGAAGGACGTGGACAGGTGCTCCCACCTGAAGTTGAGCGGCGGTGGCCATCCAGAGAATCGCGCCCAGCAGCATGATGGAACGGATCAGCCCGGCTGCTCCGATGCGAGGGAAGGTCGCGGCCAGAAAAGTGATTGCCAGCGCCAAGGCAACAACGGGAAGGTAAACTCCAGCCAATTGATCGGTGCGGTAACCAAATTGAATGTGGATCGGCGGGGGTACAGTTCCGGCCTCGAAGTGCGCAGTTCGAGTGACGCGCATTGACCCTACCTGCTCCTCCATCGGCACCGATATGGATTCAAATCCAAGACGCGGGTCATTGAGCCAGAGTTGGACTCCAGTCTTGCCGTCGAGCCTTTGCATGATGGGTGCCAGGTCGAGCACTTCTTCGAGCGCAAGACCGTTGCGCCGCAGCGCCCTTGAGCAACTGATCTTGTTTGACCCGGTCGAATAGGGCTTTAAGCTGCCCTGACAGCGCAGGACCTCTGGCAGGACCGCAACGAGGTCAGTCCTGCCGTTGCCGGACCAGGCATTGATTGAAACTTCGCCGGTAGCTTCGGATTGAACCTGCACATAAACATCGGTGCCCATGGGTTGGATCGTGACCAACTGTGCATGGCCGGCAAGAGACGCGCCGAGGCAAAGCACTCCGGCAAGGGCAGCCGGAAATCCAGCGTCGATCGACATAGCGGCTATCTTCTTCACGATTCCAACGTCACGGATGACGGTTCACTCAGAGACTCTTGCACGGCCGCTGCTCAGAGGTCAAAGCCCGGAAGTACTCAATTGCGGGCGGCTATTCCGGAGGCGAGGTCCACCTACGCGCTTCCGCGATCTCCGAACGTCCCGGCTGATCGGCGCGCTCCGCAACCATGAGCAGTCTTCGGAAATATGCCTGTGCTGTTGGAAGGTCACCGGCCAGCCTGGCTGACTGAGCTGCCCCGTAGAGGGATCGAAAGCGGTTTGGCTCCCGGGTCAGCGTGGCTGCGAATTCCTTGAGTGCTTCGGAGGGGCGATTCAACTGGAGCAGCAATTCTGCGAGCAGTTCGCGCGCGGGCGCGAGTGGTCCGGGCGTGACAACATTTTTTTCAGTCTTGTCTTCCTGTTCTGCCGCCGCGCGCATTCCGGCGAGAGCACCCCGACTGTCGCCTTCAGCGAAGGCAAGCCACGCGGACACTTCCTGGCGCTGAATTTCAACCTGGTTGGCCCAATAGCTCTCTTTCGTTGCAGTGAGTTTGTCCCGCATCTGCGCCAACGATGCGATGGCTGAGCGCGCGGCGGCGCGATCGTTTTGATGTGCAGCGCCCAGGCCGCGAGCGAGGTAGGTGATGGCATCGGTGTAGGGAAATGGGCTGGTGAGCGGGTCGAGCTTTGCTGCATCGGCCCAGGCCTGGCGTTCAAGAAGAAAGCGAGCAGGAATGGCCGCGTTCGCGAAGTATGCGGCAGCGGGGCTCCCCGCTCCGGTGACGGGAGCTGCCGGATCGAAGCGGGCGAAACTCTGAGGGGCTGCTTCAACAAGATGGCTGGCAGCATTGTCCTGCGCGGTCTGCAAGTAGGCGTAGACCATGTAGTCCATGGCGTGCAACTCATCGGGAACTTGAGCGGCATTTCGCGCCGCCGCCGCGGAGGCTATGTTGGCGTCGATGGAGCTTTGCCAATCGCCGACCCGTGTGAAGGTGTGGGATGGCATGTGCAAAGCGTGCGGCGTGGACGGGGCAATCTGAGCATAGCGCTGCGCAGCTGCGATGGCTCGCCCGGCGAGTGGCGGCACATCGTAGGTGTGGATGATGTAGTGAGCCAGGCCAGGATGATCTGGATATTTCGCGAATAGGCTTTCGAGGATGGCGCCTGCTTTGAGTTGCTTTGCGTATGTCTTGTCGGCAGGATCGGCGGCGGAGGCGAGTGCCAGCGCGTAGAAGATGGCGGCCTCATTGTCGTCGGGGTAAGCGGCACTGACGGAGCTCATTGCGCTTTCATACGCCAATTGCCGGGAATGCTGGTCGATATGGTCGGCATCCAGGTAAAGATGCGCGACGGCATCGATGTAGGCGCTTTCGCGGGGCGACTTTGGCGGGGCAGCGTGCGCCTGATTGATTGCCTTCAGCCCCTGCTCGAGTTGAGTGGGGGACTTAAGGCCAGCAGAGAATGGGTTGCCCCAACTGCTGAGTGCAATTCCCCAATATGCGTTTGAACAGGACGGTTCAGTGGCGAGAATGGTGTGGAAGCCGTCGATGGCAGCGCCAAATTGAAAGGAATGCATGAGGGCGACGGCTCGATTGAACTGGGGTTGAACCGCACTGCTGCATGAGGTGGCGAACTCGACGGTGCCTAGCATCTCTGGAGCTGTGCGGTGATGATCTTCCTGAGTGCCAGCCAGCTTTGAAGCCAAGAGGGCGGCCACTGCGATGAACATGGCAAAGCGATGGCGCATGCTGGCTCCTGCCGATCGAAGGTATGTGTATGGAATTGTAATTCGGTGCAGGGCGGGCGGTGCGATGAGTCATGGCGGCGGGCAGGGTGGTCGTGTATCTTGACGCGAGAGAGTGAATTTCCAGTCTCCGGGAGTGCACGTAAGGTCTATGCCTACTTTTGCAGCTATCGATTTAGGGTCAAACTCGTGCAGGTTGAAGATCGCGAAGGTTGTGGCGCACCAGTTGCGGACGGTTGCCGAAGATCGCGAGGTGACGCGGCTGGGCGCGAGTGTCTTTGAGTCGGGATTGATTTCTCCGGAGGCGATGGCAAATACGCTGCGGGCGCTGAAACGGTTTCAGCGGGCGGTGCAGACGCATGGAGTGGAAAAGATTCGCGTCGTCGCGACAGCGGCAATGCGGGACGCGCGGAATGGGCCGGCGTTTCAGGCGTGGGTGAAGGCGGAGACGGGCTGGAACCTGGAGACGATTTCAGGACTGGAAGAGGGACGTCTGATCCACCTGGGGGTGATGGCGGGCGGCGGTACTGGACCGGGGACAGGGGTTGGCGGGCGCTTGCTGTTAATCGACCTGGGCGGAGGAAGCTGCGAGATTACGCTGTCAGAACACAAGCGAATCAAGGAGACGATCAGCGTTCCGCTGGGGGCAGTGCGGTTGACCGAGGAGTTTTTGAGTGAGGATCCGGCGCCTGCAGAAGGCTTGGCGCGAATGCGGCGTTGGATTGGGAAGGAGCTGAGGCGGGCGCATCGCAGGATTCAGCCGGTGAGCGTGAGGCTGGTGATTGCCACCTCGGGGACGGCAGCGGCGCTGACTGATGCTTGTATTGCCGGCAGCAAGTCAGCGAGTGGGCAAGTTGGCAGGCTAGCGGGGATTGTGCCGACGGGCGAGGTGCGGAGGCTCGCGACAAAGCTTGCAAAGATGACGCTGCCGGAGCGGGAGGCGGTGCCCGGGATTGGACCGCGACGGGCGGAGATTATCGTTGCCGGGACGCAGGTGTACGCGGAACTGTTGGAGAGCTTTGGGCTGAAGGGATTTCGCTACTCGGAGCTGGGCTTGCGGGACGGGATTCTGGCGCAGATGCTGGCGGAGCAGGATGCACGGGCAACGGCACACAAGGAGTTCGAGCACGAACGGTGGGAGAGCGTGCTGGCCACGGCGCGACGCTACGGTGTGGACCTGAAGCGGGCGGAGCCGGTGAGAGCCCATGCGGTGCAACTGTTCAAAGAGCTTAGGGCGCTACACCAGATGCCGCCGGAGTATGAGAGCTGGCTGGCGGCAGCAGCGATGCTGCACGATACGGGCAAGTTCATCAACCACCAGGGACACCACAGGCATACGCAATATATTGTGTCGAGCTCTGAAGTCTATGGGTATACGCAAGTGCAGCGAACTACAGTTTCGGCGATCGCGCGGTACCTGGGGAAGAGCCGGCCGCAGCCGGGGGATCGTGCATTGCGGAATATTCCCGCGGATGAACACAAGCACGTTCACCGGGCGGTGGTGCTGCTGCGGCTGGCGGTGGCGCTGAACCAAGATCGAGCTTCAGACGTCCTGAGAGTAAGGGCGAAGGTGTATCCGAAGCGGGTTTACCTGGAACTGGAGCCGGGCCGGACTGGGGCGGAACTGGAGCTTTGGTCGCTGCGCAAGGAGGCGGGCTACTTCCGCGAAGTCTTCGGGCGGGAGCTCTTTGCCACGCTTGTATAGATGGAACTGGCCATGCGGGGATCGATGAGCCACTGCATGATGGGCGGGCGGCGGTCGATGCGGATGCGCGCGACGGAGCCTTTGCGCAAACGGATGGCAGCGCCGCCGTTGCTGGTGACCAGGCGGCCGAGGAACTGATAGAGGTTAGGGTTGTGGCCAACAACCAACACGCCTTCACGGTCAGCGTACTTGTTCAGCAGCTGCTGAAAAGCGGCATAATCCGCGCCAGGAGAGAGCGCCTTACTGACTTCAACCTTGGCTTCATAGCCGAGTTCCGTTCCCACAAACTGTGCGGTTTGCATGGCGCGTTTGAGGGGGCTGGAGACGATGACATCCACTTGGACCTTGAGCGCGCTCAAGACACGCGCCATCAACATGCACTGGTCTTTTCCTTCTTTGACGAGGCCCCGTTTGGCGTCGAGAAGAGGGTTCTCGCGGCGAAGTCCGGCATTTGCGTGGCGCATGAGGTAGAGGTTCATTGTTATCGATCGGAGGGAGGGTGACCTTTGGGCCGTCCGGCTCCGTGAGGTTCAATATTAACACGGCTGTAACATTTCAATGGAGATAGGGACGTTTTCCGTGGCGGCCGGGGCAGTGGGCGTTGGAATAGCAGTCCATAGCTGGCTGACGAGAAGGCCACCAAGGCGCGTGCGCTGCTCCAGGAGGGTGAAGCCGGAGTGGTTGAGCGCGGCGGAGTGATCAGGCAGAGTGCGGACGGTGAGGCCGGTGAGCCAGGCGAAGGCGAGATAGAGGGCCGAGACCAGGGGACGACCGATGAGGCTGCCGAAAGGTGTTGGAGGGACGGCAAATTCCGAGATCGCCCAGATTGCGGCCGGAGAAGAGGCTTGGCGGAGGCTGGCTGCAAGGGATTGGACTTCGGCTGTGGTGAGACAGTCCAGGAAGAAATGGGTGGCAATGAGGTCGATGGGAGGATTCTTTGGTGTGTGGGCGTGTCGCCAGATTCGGGCGTCGGCGTGGTGGGTGCGGATGCGCGCGGACTGAGGCCCGGCGCGGCGTACGAGAGCGTTCAGCATGGCGGAACTGGCATCGACGGCATCGATCTGCACGCTGCGATTGGCTGAGAGCAAGCTGGCAGTAAATCGACCGTCGCCGTCCCCGATGACAAGGGCGTGCTGGCAGACGCTGAGTTCGGGAAGGAAAGCGCAGCGGCACCAACCGAGCCAGGGGCCAAAGGTGACCCACTCCATCCAGCGATAGAGCCCGGCGAGGCGGTTGAAGTTAGAGGGCTGGCTCATCGGAGAATCAGGGAGAGCGGGATGAGCAGCGCCGGAGAAAGCAAGACGAGGTCGGCAGCCACGCGCAGGGCAAGAGGTGTCATGCGGTTTCGGAGGTTGTCGAGAAGGGCGATGAGCAGTGCGCTTGTGGCTCCCGCAATGAGGAGTGCGGCTGGACGAGGATGAAGCTGGAACTCGAAGCAGGCCAGGGAAAGGCCGGTGATGGTAAGGAGGCTGGCGAGGGGAAAGGTGGGATTCGTTCTGACAGATTGACCCCAGGTGGCCGGAAGGGCTAAAACCCGGCGTGATTCAGTGAGAATTGCTGCCGGACTCATCTCGGGCACGGAGGCTTGTCGTTCGAGGGTTGCGGACTCCCACTGTTCGATGGCGTGGCAGTTGAGCCAGGCCAGCGAGGCGAAGAAGGCTATCGGGACCAGAAGTGGTGCAATCGGAGTGGGTGCAGGGAGCCTGGAAATAGTGGGGAGGGCGCAGGCGGCGGTGAAGAGAAGGCCGACCAAGAGCTCTTTGGATGGAAACGAGGAAATAATTGACGGCATGCGCGGGGCCTGAAACTGGGCCGATGAGGAAATAAGCCTGCGGCTTGAATGGACGCTCGTGAAATAGATCAGGGCGACAACGGCCAACACCGAATCCTGCTGCCTTAAAGACGGGGGCATGTGGACGAGAAAGATGCAGACAGCGGCGCAGGCGGCGAAGGTGGCGAGCGGGATTAAAATGCGGCGGTGTCGCCAGTGGAAACGATGGCGGTGGCGCAGGTTGCCGGTTTGGGCTGAGCGCAGGGCGGTGCGTGCATCGAGCAGACGATCGCCGACATAGACGACCCATGCCGCGAGAGCCAAGAGCAAGGGCGCCTTGAGTGGGAGATGGACACCGGCGGCCCAGGCAAAAGCGAGAGCCCAGACTACGGCGACAGTGGGGGCATCGAGGCTGGCCAGATGCCAGAAACACATTGGGGCCGGTGCGTCCCAAGGGGGGAGCTCGGCGTGTGGAAGGCAGAAAGGGCGGACTTGCGCCTGCGGATTGACCAAAGTCTGCGGCACTTTCTCAATTGTAAGAGCTGCGGTTCCCGATGCACGGTTTACCAGCGGCGACGAGAGAAGCGGACGGCTTTCAGCCGGGCAGCTTGGACAGATAGAACGCGAACAGCACGAGCACACCGACCATCATTCCCACGGCGATGCGGAGTCGGGTTTGGAAGAGTGGTCGCGGAGAGCCGAGGCGGGGGATCATCGGGGCGGCGAAGAGCAATCCGGAGCTGAATCCTCCGAGGTGGGCAAAGTTGTCGATGTTCAGCCCTGAGCCGAGGTAGCTGGAGCCGAAGTTGATGGAGAGGCCAAGGATCAGGTTGAGCGCGGCAAAGTAAATGACCGACTTGCGCAGCCTTTTGAGCTCCAGGGGCGGCACCGGGAGTCGATCAGACTTCAGCAGGACGATCAATGCTCCGGCGATTCCGAAGACGGCTCCCGAGGCGCCCACGCCAGCCGGAAACATTACGGCAGGATCCATACCGCCCGCGGCGTGGTAGCTTAACCACCCCCCGTTGAATGAGGCCCAGCTCTTAAATGTGGAGAGCAGGTTTCCGGCCGCTCCGGTGAGGATGTAAACGGCCAATACGCCCGCCGATCCCATAAGCGGTTCAGCAAGCAGGCCCAGGTTCCAAAGGCACCACATGTTGGTGGCCAGGTGGAGGAAGCCACCGTGCACAAACATGGCTGTGACGATGCGCACCCATTCACCGTCGATAAGTACGGATCCGGCGTTATCGGCACCCCAGCGCATGAGCTGATCGGTGGTGGGATTGACCGGGCTTACACCGCGAAGCACCATGGCGATGTAGACGACGCAGTTGATGGCTACGAGGAAGTAGGTGGCTGGCGCGGCAGCCCACGACGGCCGCCGGCGGCGAACTGGCGGGGGCGGCGAGAATGTACCAGTGCCGGGTGGGAGAACTTCTGGACCTGGAGTTGGGGAATAACTTCCCATCCTCTAACTCTAAAGCATTTTTGAAGACGCTGTAGGATGGGAGTTAGGGAAACTCTTAATCAGTTGGCGAGTGCAAAAACTTTCGCCGAGATATTGGTCAAGGATTGAAATAAGAGTCCATCAGAGGAAAACGATTTTAGAGTGTATTCATGGATTGGAGCCCAAGCGCTTCAGGGATGATTTTTGTGCGGGCTGAAGTCTGTAGCTTCAGATCAATTTCAAGTGAACGGCAAAATTCAAGGGAGAGAGTGTGAGCGGAGAGAAGCGGATTCGGCGGGCGCTGCTGAGCGTTACGGATAAGACCGGGTTGGTGGAATTTGCCCAGGCGCTGGCCGGTTTTGGGGTGGAACTGGTTTCAACTGGCGGCACGGCACGGGCATTACGCGAGGCCGGGCTGACGTTGAAGGACATCAGCGATCTCACCGGTTTTCCGGAGATGTTGGATGGGCGCGTGAAGACGCTACATCCGCGCGTGCATGGGGGATTGCTCTACATTCGCGGGAATGCGGAACATGAGGCCGCCGTGGCCGCGCATGGGATTGAACCGATCGACATGGTGGTGGTGAATCTGTATGCGTTCGAAAAAACCGCGACGCAAGCTGGGGTCGCGTTTGGGCACCTGATCGAGAACATTGATATTGGCGGGCCGTCCATGGTTCGTTCGGCGGCGAAGAATTTTGAAGATGTGGCGATTGTGACGCGCGTCGACGATTACGCTGGGTTGGCTGAAGAGCTGAAGGCTACAGGTGGGGCTTTGAGCAGGGAAACTCGCTGGCGGCTGGCGCGGCAGGCGTTCGCGATCACTGCGGCTTACGATTCGGCGATTGCGAATACGCTGGACAAGATTGTTGAGGCGCCGTTACCGGCGGTTGCTGCGGAGTTGGATTTAACGGCCTTGCCGGCGACGCTGCGCATTAATTTTCCGATGGCGCAATCGTTGCGGTATGGGGAGAACCCACACCAGCGGGCGGCGCTGTATGCGGATGGGTCGGGGCTGGGGATTGCGGGCGCGACACAACTGCAAGGGAAAGAACTGAGCTTCAACAATCTTGTAGACCTGGACGCGTGCTGGGAGCTGGCGCAGGAGTTCGAGCAGCCGGCAGTGATTATCGTGAAGCACACCAACCCATGCGGCGCGGCGACGGGGGCGACCATTCTTGAGGCGTACCAGAAGGCGTTAGCGGCTGATCCGGTGTCGGCATTCGGCGGGGTTGTGGGCATCAATCGGGTCGTGGACGGGGACGCGGCGGTGGAGATTGCCAAACTATTTGTTGAAGCGATCGCGGCGCCGGAATTCACGCCTGAGGCGCGGGAGTGGTTTGCCGCCAAGAAGAATTTGCGACTGGTGGAAGTGCGCTCCGCCGCGGCACGTCCGGTGGTGAAGCATGTGTCTGGCGGGTTGCTGATGCAGGATGCAGATACAGGGCGTGTGACTGAAGGCGAGCTGAAGGTGGTGACGTGGCGCCCGCCGACAGCGGAGGAGTTGCGGAGCCTGCTTTTTGCATGGCGCGTGGCCAAGCATGTGAAGTCGAATGCGATTGTGTATGCGCGGGATGGGCAGGCCGTGGGAGTGGGTGCTGGGCAGATGAGCCGGGTGGATGCGGCGCGGTTCGGCGCGATGAAGGCGGTGCTTCCGCTGGCGGGAACGGTGGCCGCTTCAGACGCGTTTTTTCCATTTCCAGACGGGCTGGAAACGGTGGCGGCTGCGGGAGCGACGGCGGTGATTCAGCCAGGTGGGTCGGTGAAGGACGATGAGGTGATTGCCGCCGCAGACCGGCTGGGGTTGGCGATGGTGTTTACAGGGATTCGGCACTTCAGGCATTGAGGCCGGGCAAACTGGGAGAGATTCGAGCCCGCGCCATCGGGTTTGTGCCTTTGGAGTTGGGGAAAATCCCGCAATCCGGCGTGCAGTTTGAGCCAAATGGCGGTTAGAATCGTCTCTATAGTAGGCAGAGCTGCTCGAAGAGCGGTTCTCCAAATCAGACGCCGTTGCTGGCTTTGTTTCGGGTCGCTTTCCTTAGGGAAAGGGCAACCCAGCGGCAGAGGTTTCGAGGTTATACAATTGGAGCAACGCTTAACCGGCTGCCTGCGCTGTCATTCGGTTCCCGCGAACGGTATTTTGCCGTCTAAGAGACTGAAGAGGCAGGGATCCCCCTTGACTATGAAGATAAAGAATTGTCTGTCGCCTTCGTGGCTGTCGATTGCCGTCGCATCGCTGGTTCTGCTAACCGCCGTGTACAGCTACGGCCAGGCCGAGCCAGGAGGCTCGCTCCCTGAGAGCGCTGCTCCTGCCAAGGCGGCCCCAAGCAGCAGTGTCCCGAATGCGCCTGTCTCGCCTGCGGCACCGGCGTCGGATCGCGGTCAGGCTTACTATCACCTGGCCCTCGCAAATTCCTACGAGGAAGATGCCGCGGCGCTGGGCAGACCAGAACTCGCCACGCAAGCCATTGAGGAGTACAAGCTGGCGCTGAATGCGGATCCCACATCGTCGCAGTTGAACGATGGTTTGGCGGATCTTTACTTCAGGACCGGCCACACACACGAGGCCGAAGTTACGGCGCGGGGACTGCTGAAGGGTTCTCCCAACGACGTTGATGCACACAAGCTGCTGGGAAAGATCTATCTGCGCCAGTTGAGCGACGGATCTACCGCTGTTTCATCCTCGTCTCCTTCGGGCAACCCGCTCGACCAGGCGATTGCGGAGTTCGAGAAGATTGTGGCTTTGCAGCCGAACAGCGTAGAGGACCGGATGGTGCTGGGTCAGCTCTACACGGTGAAGCACGACCCGAAGAAGGCGGAAGAAGAGTTTTCGACTGCGCAAGCAATCGAGCCTGATTCAGAGGAAGTGGTGTTGAACCTGGCCCGAGTCTATGCCGAGAGCGGGGATCTGGAACATGCGGTCAAGGTAATCGAAGCGGTTCCGGTGGAGGCGCGCAGTCCCAAGATGGAAGGCGCGCTTGGCGCGGCGTACGACCAATTGAAGCGGCCGAAGGACGCGATAGCCGCCTATCAGCGTGCGGTTGATTTGGACCCGGGAGACGAGCACACGCTGGACGTGCTTGGCCAGGCTTTGCTGAACGATAACCAACTGGATGAGGCGCTGAAACAATTCAAAGCACTTTCTGCGGCGGACCCTGAGGATGCAGAGGCGCTGGTTCACATTGGTGAGATCCAGCGTCGGCAGGGCAAGTATGAGGATGCACTTGCGACCATCCGCAAGGCGCGCAAAATGGATCCGACATCGCTCGAGGCGGGCTATAACGAAGGGCTCTTGCTGGATCAGTTGGGCCGCTACGATGAGGCGGCCCAGTTGTACGAGAAGATGGTCGACCTGACATCGCACGCCAACGGCGCATATACAGCTGAAGAGAAGAGCAACCGGGGCATCTTCCTGGACCGGCTGGGGGCGATTTATCACGAGCAGAACAAGACGGATGAAGCCATTGCCACTTTGAAGAAGATGATCGAAATGGGCGGGGATACGGCGCTGCGCGGATACCAGGGCGAAGTGGATACGTACCGCGACTCGAGACAGTTCGACAAGGCGCTCGATGTTTCGCGCAAGGCAGTGGAGATTTCAAGCAAGGCGGCCCAAGCCAGTCCGAAGGATGCCGATCTCAAGGCCAAGGATGTGGAGTTCAAGCTGATTCTGGCCGGCGAGCTTGCGGATCAAGGGAAGGTTGACGAAGGGCTGGCTCTGGCCAAGGCGCAACTCGACAACACTGACAACNNAACGACCGCACGGTGTGGCTGGCGCTGGGGCAGATGGACATTCGGTTGCGCCGCTGGAAGGATGCCGACGACGCTTTTACCAAGGCCGGGGCCTTGACAATCAAGAAGGAAGACCGCACCTATCTTTTGTTTTTACGGGGCGAGTTGGCTGAGCGGCAGAAGCACTTCGAGCCAGCGGAACAGTTTTTCCGGCAGGCGCTGGATCTGGACCCAACAAGTTCAATGACGATGAACTACCTGGGCTACATGATGGCGGACAAGGGAATCCGTTTGACCGAAGCGCTTGGTTTGATTCGCAAAGCGGTGGAGTTGGAGCCGACCAACGGCGCCTATTTGGATTCGCTGGGCTGGGTGTACTTCAAGCTGGGGCAGTATGAGCTGGCTGAAGAGAACCTGCGCCAGGCCGTGGAGCGCGACCAGACGGACCCAACGGTTCACGATCACCTGGGCGATCTATACGAGAAGACGGGGCGGATCAGGTTGGCGGCTGCGCAGTGGGAGCTTTCGCTGGCGGAGTCGTCGAAGTCTTTGGCGGCAGATCTGGAGCCGGGGGATGTGGCCAAGGTGCAGCACAAGCTGGATAGCGCCAAGGTGAAGCTTGCCAAGCAGGAGAACGCGGTGGGTCCGGTGAAGCCGGAGTAGAGAGCGAATTCATCCAGGAACCTTTAGGGGGCTGGCGGCGAGCAGGTTGTCTTGAAGGGCGACCAAGGCCATGAGCGAACGATGGCAATTCTGGCGAAAGACGTTTCAAACGGCTAAACGTTGACTTTTGGCGTAATCCATCACCGGAATCCGCTTGATGGCCAATGGAATACCGCTTGCCGAGGTTTTCGATACGGTAGCATGCCCCAAAGCACCAGCAGCGGATACGGTCTCCCCCTGGAAGGCATTTTGCCTGGCTTCCCAAACACCACCGTCAGTACAAGCATCGTCAAAAGCGGCCGAATGAGCGACCAGCCCATGCCCACAAAGGTCTACTTCTTACGCACAAGCAGATCTCGCCAAGCAAGGAAGTAAAACAATTCCCGCTAGCGCCAAAGATCCCGCTGGATGGTCTTGTCAATGAATGCTGCCTCGTTCCGGGCAGGAGTGATTAAGACATAATGCATGCGTTCCCTACTCATAGGTTTTCCCCCAAGAATGCTGCTCTACGAACTCTTTTGTGGGAAGGTGTGACGTTCATGGACTCTTGCACCAACGATAACTGCAGAAGGATTTGCAGCGACGCCGAACAATTCCGAGATGCCAACATTGAGATGCCGAATCTTCACTGCAAGGGACTCAACTGGTCTGCTTTTACTTTTCCGAGGCAAGCGTACAGGGGTTGGTCAATCGCAATTGTTGCCGCCCGCTACATTGNNCGTTTGTTCCACGTCTACAGCCTCCGGAGCGTAGATCATGCCACGTTGGCTGGCCAGTGATTTTCCGTATACCTCTTCCGGCTCATATACGACCACGTGGCTACCCTTATTTGAAAAGGAGAATGGAACGCACAGTAATTTCTTCAACTTCGCCCTCAAGGCTTCCCGCCGCTCAGGTGGCACGTAGAACAGCATGAATCCGCCTCCGCCTGCCCCCAAGAGCTTTCCTCCAAGAGCGCCGGCACTGAGCCCCGCCTCGTAAATCTCATCAATGCCTGAATTCGTGATCTTCTGTGTCAGAGTTCTTTTGATCTTCCAGTTCTCGTGCAGTAATCGACCGAATTCATCCAATGAACGATTGCTGCTCGTGACGATTGCCTCCGCTTCATCGACGAGTTGAAGCATCGTATTCAGCTCAGCTTTCCGCTGAGGGGTGACTTTAAGTTGCTCTTGCGCAACTCCTGATGCAGTGCGTGCAAACCCAGTGAAATAAAGGGCGAGGTGCCCCTCAAGTTCCGCCAGCCGGCTTTTCGGAGCTAACAAGCGATTCACATCGATTGAGCCATCGGTCAGAAAGTCAATGCGATTGAATCCGCCATAGGCGGCACACGTCTGATCCTGCGATCCGACGGCTTCATGAAGTAGGTCCTGTTCGATATGGATCGCTTGTGAAGTAAGGGTCTGTTTATTTCGGGTCTGCTCCCCCAATGCGTAAAGGCCAAGAAGAAGCCCAACCGTGAACGCCGAACTTGCGCCCAACCCACTCCGAGCTGGCAGATCAGCTACGTGATGAATTTCAACGCCATCTTCGATCCCGAGGAATTGCAGACAACCACGCACGGATGGGTGTTCAATTTCAGCATTTCTTCCCACATTCTCAATCTTAGAGTAGGAGATGCGGCTGTGACACTCGAAGAACGGCGGCAAGTGCCGGCATGTAATAAAGCAACTCTTATCGATCGTGGTTGCTAGCACCGAGCCCCCGTTCTCGCGGTACCAAATTGGGTAGTCGGTGCCACCACCGAAAAATGAAATGCGTAGCGGCGTGCTTGTGATAATCATGTATCAACCTTTCGGAAGGCCTATTTCACCAGGGTAAAGGCATCGACGCCTGCAGGAGGAAGTTGCACCCTAACTCAGTGAGTTGTGCCCATTCTTTCCGGTAATTCCAGATCAATAACGAGGTCAGGACCCCATCGGGTCACTGCGCCTGGGGAATATTGATTCTTCCACCAGTTCCGAAATGATGTGGCCTATGAGGATGTGACACTCCTGAATACGCGGGGTTTGATCTGAAGGAACACAGATGCAATAGTCCGCCACACTTTTGAGCTTTCCGCCCCCGTGCCCTGTCAGCCCGACTGTGTGCAGCCTCATCTTTTTCGCGACCGAAATCCCGCAAAGTACATTCTGCGAGTTGCCGCTGGTCGAGATCCCGATAGCGACATCCCCTGGGCGGCCGAGAGCCTCAATCTGTCGTGAGAATACCTGATCGAAGCCATAATCGTTTCCGATCGCGGTGACACACGAAGTGTTCACAGACAATGCCAAAGCAGGCAACGCCGGCCGATCGAACGCGAACCTTCCCACAAACTCTGCGGCAATATGCTGAGCATCTGCTGCGCTCCCCCCGTTGCCAAGTAAGAACAGCTTATTCCCTTCGTCGACCGCTCTGACCACGATTTGACTAACCTTGGAGACAGCTGCAATGACCTCCGAGTTGCTCAAGAGACGTTCCTTCACGGCAATCGATGCTTCAATCGATCCGCAGACGCGACGCTCGAAATCATCTGTGTTCCTCATTCAATCTCCGAATCTGAGCACTCTTGCTTCAAAGAGGCCGTCTCGTAAAGCTTGTCCCGAAGGACCTGGGCACGAGCATAGTCTTCTGGCGTACCTATATCGATGAACATCCCATGCTGTTCGAACGCATACACACTTTGGGGGAGTATGCGTGGGAAGACCTCCTTTTCGAGGCTGGCTGGACCTTCAGGGAAGTAATCGAAAACGCTGCGGTTGAAAATGTAGATGCCTGCGTTTACTATTCCAGCGGCATCGCGGCCTGTCTTCTCCGAGAAACCCTTCACTCGGCCATCGCTGCCTATCTGCACCGTTCCATATCGGCCTGCATTGTTCACCTTTACAACCGCCATACTTCCCAATCCGTCATGCTCGCGATGAAAGTGAATGAATTGTCGCAGGTCGACCTCGAGATACGAGTCGCCATTCATTACTAGAAAATCCTGAGAATCTTGAAGAATGGGCTGAGCTAGCTTGATGGCACCGGCAGTACCCTGCGGACTCAGTTCTTTCGAGTACTCGATTGCAACATCCCAAGTTCTGCCATCACCAAACATCTCCTCGATCTGCTCACCTAGATACCCTGTGCACATCACCAAACGGCGAATTCCCTGAGAGCGGAGCTGCCAGATCAGCAACTCAAGGAACGACTGGTTTCCTACCGAAGCCAGCGGCTTAGGCGTAGATGGCAGAATGGGGCGTAAGCGGGTCCCAAGTCCGCCGACTAGCAGAACTGCCTTGACATCCTCTTCTGCATATTTCTTCCTAGGTACATTCAATTGCGCTAACCCGTCCTCGAAACAACCCTTATCGGTATGGAACACCATGTTAACTGCGATTTCCCCGTCTCTCGGATTCGCGACAATCCTCCTAGACCCTACAACTTGCGATCCCAGTATTCCAACATGGAGGATAGTGTCTGTTCGATCGACAGTGTTGGCATCCAGCCGGTGTATTTACGAAACTTGTCAGTGCTGCCAAAGATGATTTTCTCATCGGACGGCCGAATCAAGTGTTCCGCTTGCCTTGTCTCCACTTCTATTCCGGATAGACGGATTGCGGTACGCAATAGTTCGNNCGCCGATCTTGTTTGTTGAGGTTGCACAAAGGTTATAGGCCTCACCATGATTGCCCTTCAAAGCGGCGAGATAGAATCCACGAACCGTGTCCCTGACGTCCAGGAACGCTCTGTGCGGCTTCAGGTTCCCCTCTTCGAATACAGGCGGCTGCAAGCCCTTCCTGATGCGGTTCAGCTGACGCACGAAATCCGATGGGGCATCGTTCGTCTTCCCTGGACCAGTGGTATTGAAGAGCCGCAGATTGACCGCAGGGATCTTATAGTCCAGGAAATATTCTCGAGCTAGAAGATCCAAGCATAGTTTACTGATGCCATAGGGATGAAGCGGTCGAAGCGTGTGCTCTTCCTTGACCGGGATTGCCGATGCCGGGACATGCCCATATTCTGCGCTTGAGCAAGCCGATACGACAATCGGAAGACGTTTCATGTGACGCACCGCCTCGAAGAGGGACAGCGATCCCATCACATTCGACTCGAACGTTCCGACCAGGTCCGCCCAGGAGACCGTTGGCAGGCTCTGTGCTCCGAGATGNNGGATATTCAGCGAGAAGCCGCGCAAAGTGTTGCCCGTCAGCAGGTCGCATTGCACAAATTGCAGGTTCGGGGCAGTGGGAAGCGAGTCACAGCCATGATGCAAGTAGCTGCCAATTACTCTCCATCCTCTACCCTGAAGAAATCTTGCCAGGTGCGAGCCGATAAAGCCCCCTGCACCCGTAATAAATGCGGTCTTCATTGTTGCCATAAGGGATCTTACTCCAGAGCGTCGGCCAGATGTGCCGAGGTCACAGAATGCGACTTGCCGAATAGGCTCTTGAGAACTTTCCANNCCAGCCGGCATCCACTGAGCCTGGATTTCACGTCATCAAGGTTCAAGTCGCCAAGGAGCGGCCTCAGCTTTCAGTAGTGGCGCGCATGATTTATTGGATCGATGGTCCAAACACAAACCAGTAAGCCCGGGAATCGTGCTGACCGCATTCGCCGACGCGGTCAGCATGCAAATTTCGCGATGCTACTTGGTTCCTGCGGCGGCGGAGGCAATGTAGAGATCGACGTTGCTCTTGTCGACGATCGACGTGCCGGTATCGACGAAGACCGGGTAGGGCGAGAAGGAGTCGGCGCTGAAGTCCTTGTTGAGTTGGGCGGGCGGAGCGTGGAAGATCTCGTCGAGACCCTTGAGGCCAACGAAGGCCATGGCGAAGGGCTTCTGGGCGATGGTTGCGTCGATGGTGCCGCCCTTGATGCCGTCGAGCGTGTCCTGGCTGACATCCCAAGCGACGAGTTCGCGGTCTGTGGCGTTGGTGCGCTTGAAGGCGTCGGAGACCATCTTGCCTGAGGCCGAATCGAGGCACACAAAGGCGTCAATTTTCTTGGGCCCGGTGAGGATCATGAGTTCCTGAGTCTTGTCGAAAGCGCTGTGCACGTCGTCCTTGATGTCGACTATGTCGACAATCTTGATGTCAGGACGGCTAGCGAAGACATCCTTGAATCCCTTGAGGCGCTCCTCGGTGTTTGGTTGACCGGTGATGGTAAAGAAGACGACGTTGCCCTTGCCGCCGAGCTTTTCGATCACGCGGCGACCGCCAAGGCGTCCCGCTTCGAGATTGTTGGTTCCGATGAAATAGAGCCGGCGGCTGCCAGCCGCATCGGAGTCCATGGTAAGGACGGGAATGCCTGCATTGATCGCGGCATCGATTCCGGGTTGGAGGATGGCGGCGTCGGCCACGGAGATGAGGATGCCTGCCGGCTTGGCGGCGATTGCTTTCTGGAGCTCGGCCAGCTCTGCCTGCGGGTCATAGCCGTCGGGTCCTGCAACTATGGCGGTCACTTTATACTCTGCTGCCGCTTTTTTGAATCCAGCAGCCGCGGTTTGCCAGTAGGGCAAAGACGTATGCGCTGAAATCATGTAGTAGACCTCTTTGGTGGAGTGGCGATCGCCACAGCCGGCGGTAAATGCAACTCCCAGCGCTAACAGGGTCAGCGCTGCTTTTTGGATCGAATTCATTCCTGCCTCCAGGTGCAAGTGTGCTGTGCGTTCGGGGCCGGCACTGGAGTTTTGCGCCCGAATGGGGGCCCCGAAAAAATCAGGCAGGATAGTACGCCCGCACAATTGGCGTTGTCCAATCTCAGCCTTATTGGGACCGTTATAGCACTGGCCGATGGGATTGATCGTGATTCAGGGCACACGAGGAGCGTGACTGGGGTAAAGAAGTTGCAGAGTGCGGTATAAACAGACCTGAAGCATCCTGTCGAGGATCGACGATGGAATCGGAAATCAGGTCTGCGGCCAAGCTCCCTGCGGGAATTGCCGTTTTGGGTGATGACGGCGAAGAACTGACCCAGAGGGCGTATGGTGAACCGCCTCATCCCTACCGCACCGCATTTGCCAGGGATGGGGCACGGATTCTGCATGCACGGGCGTTCCGGCGGCTGGCGGGCAAGACTCAGGTGTTTACCAGGCGACCCGGCGATCCGCCCGCCGACCACTTCCGGAGCCGGCTGACCCACACGTTGGAGGTGACCCAGATTGCGCGGACACTGGCAGGCACCCTGGGGTTGAACACAGAGATGGCCGAAGCGCTGGCTTTGGTACACGACATCGGCCATCCCCCCTATGGGCATGCCGGGGAAAAGGCACTCGACCAGTGCCTCAGGGGTTTTGGCCTGCGCTTCGACCACAACCTGCATGCGCTGCGCATTGTGACCTGGTTTGAGGAGCGCTACGCGGGGTTTCGCGGGCTGAATTTGACACTGGGGGTGCGCGAGGGAATCGTTAAGCACTCGAAGGACTACTCTGCAAAGGAACACCCCGAGCTGAGTGGGTATTTTCTCGACGAGTTTCCGCCCCTTGAGGCGCAGTTGATCGACTTGGCGGACGAGATTGCATACCTGACTGCCGATCTGGACGATGGACTGGATTCCGGCATACTGACGCTCGAGCAGGTGCGCGAGGGCGTGCCGCTGTTCAGGGGCTTTCACGACAACGTTGTGAGGGAATATCCAGGATCAGGGGAAAAGACTTCGACCTATGAAGCACTGATGGGCGTGCTGAATGCGCTGGTGACGGACTTGCTGAATGAGGTGAGCGCCGGTGTGGCTGCGATTGGTGCGACAACTCTCGAGGATGTTCGGCGGGCTCCAAAACGGTTGGTTGCGCTAGGCCTGGAGATGGAGGCTGCGCGGGCGGCGGCCAAGGTTTTTCTCTTTGACAATCTCTACAACTCCCCGGGAATGGAAGAGTCGCACCAGCATGCGGCGAAGGTGGTGGAGGAGTTGTTTGCGGCACTGATGGCTCACCCGGGGATGTTGCCTGAGGATCACAGGGAAGAGATTCCGACGCAAGGGTTGGCGCGGACTGTGGCGGACTACATTGCCGGAATGACGGACAGCTTTATTGAACAGGCATGGGAGCGGAGCAGCGTCAAAGAGTAAGGAAAGAAGCACCGCAGCCGTCAGGCGAGTCGCATTGCTCAAGGCATAAGGGACGAGGAGAAGTCATGAGATCTGCCGTGGCTCTTTCGATTTTCCTCTGGATTGCCGCGCCGCTGATGAGTGCCCAGGTTCGCGTGTGGGAGGGAACCTTGCCCCTGGCGACGACGGATGAGGGAGCTCCGGACGAAAACCCGCCATTCGATGTTTTCTCAAACAAACAAAACTACCCGTATACGATCCGCGACAATGTTCGCGAGACAGAGACCGTTCAAGCCTGGCGGGCAATCTACCTGGAGAACGAGTATCTGAAGTGCTCGATCTTGCCGGACCTTGGCGGCCATATCTATACCTGCGTCGACAAAGTAAATGGAAGGCCGATGTTCTATGCCAACCCCTCTATCAAGAAGGCGCTCATTGGCTATCGGGGCGCGTGGTCAGCTTTCGGCGTTGAATTCGACTTCCCCGTTTCACACAACTGGGTGACTCTCTCGCCGGTCGATTGGGCTTATGCGAGCGCGGCGGACGGAAGTGCGTCGGTGACGGTGGGGAATCGGGATCGCGTGGACGGCATGGATTGGGCAGTCGAAATCGTCATGCGTCCCGGAAGCACGGTGCTCGAAGAGCGAGTGGCGTTGTCGAATCCGAGCGACGAGCGGCACCGGTACTATTGGTGGAACAATGCGGGCGTCGAAGTCTGGAACGACTCGAGAATCTGCTACCCGATGGAGTTCACCGCAAGTCACGGGTTCAAGGACATAGACACGTGGCCGGTGGATTCGTCGGGGATCGATTTAAGCCTGATCTCGAATCAATCTAAAGGCGTGGTTTCGCGCTTTGTTTACGGGAGCCGCGAACCATTTATGGGGATCTACAATCCGCACACCGATGCCGGGGTGGTTCACTACGCGAACTACGCTGATTTGCCCGCCAAGAAGATCTGGTCTTGGGGTGTGGATGCGAACGGGTTGGAATGGCGCAAGACGTTATCAGACAATGACAGCGCCTACGTTGAGGTGCAGGCGGGACTTTTCAGGAACCAGGAGACCTACGCTCTTGCTGAACCGCACCAGGTGATCCGCTTCTCAGAGTTCTGGATGCCCGTGCGGGGCATTGGCACCATCTCCCGCGCGAATCTGAATGGCGTAGTCGCCATGAGCCGCAAGCCACAGGAGGATGGCAGGGTCACTCTGGCCGTGGGTTTGAATGCAAACTATGCGGTGCCGAGAGCGCAAATTGAGATTTCTGACGGCGAGAAGATGGTGCTGGAAGAAAGTGCGTCGGTCGATCCGGCGGTGACATGGACACGCGAGATAGCCAACCTTGAGGCAGATAAAAAGTACACGTTTCTGCTGAAGGACGGCGAGGGCGGGACGCTGCTGAGGCACACAGAGGGAATGTATGACTGGACGCCTCGCGATCAGGTGAAGAAAGGGCCGCAGATTGACGACCAGGCGCCTCCGGTGAACGCGGTCTCGGAGGAAGACTTTTTGAAACTGGGGACCGACAAGGAGTTGCGGGGTATCCTGGTTGGCGCGTGGGGGAACTATCAATCTGGATTGGCCAAGTTTCCACCCAGCTTGAAACTTCTGAAGGCTTCTGGCCGGCTGGCGGTCAGCTTGTTCCGGTGGGAGGAGGCCAGCAGCCTGTTGGCTCAGGCTGAGGGAAGCGACACGGCGGATGCAGAGCTTCACTACTATCGCGGGATCGCGGTAGCCGCGTTGGGCCACAAGACCGAAGCTCGCAAAGAATTTGAGATAGCGCACCGTTCTGAGGAATTTCGCGCAGCGAGCGGCTTGTTGCTGGCAGAGCTTGATGCGCAGGACCATGACGCCGCGGGAGCACTCAAGGTGTTGGAAGAATCGTGTCCGGTATCTTCAGGCGATCTGCGCTGCATCGAAGAAACGGTGGCGTTGGAACGCACGACCGGAGACAAGGAACGCGCAAGGCAACTGGCCGGGGAATCGGCGCAGCGGTATCCAACGAGCTTGTTTCTGCGGAACGAGCTAGCAAAGCTGGAGCCAAATAGCAATCCGGGATTTTCTGCGCCAGAACTGAACCGGCATCTCGCCGGGGATACCAACAGAATTCTGAACCTTGTGTGGCAATATAACCGCCTGGGGCTCTATGCAGATTCGCTGGAGTTGCTGTCACGCAAATATCCGCATGTTGCTAACGGGGAAAGCGAGCCGGGAGCCGTTCCACCCGAAGACGATCCGCTGGTCACGTACTATCGGGGATTCTCCCGTGAGAAGTTGGGACGATCGGGGAAGGCGGATTTCAAGGCTGCTTCGCATATGTCTCTGTTGTTCATCTTCCCGAATGAGGCAGAGACGATTCCAGTGCTGCGCGCGGCGCTGGCCAGGAATCCATCAGATGCGTCTGCGCACTTCCTGCTGGGGACGACGTGGTTTTCGAAAGGGATGGTGGATCCCGCGATCGAAGAATGGAAGCGCGCGAAGGCGCTGAACAAGAGGATCCCATCTCTCGATGCGAGCCTGGGCTGCGCTCTGCTGGAGATCAAGAAGGAACCGCAAGAGGCCGCAGCAGTGTTTGAGAGCGGATTGAAGGTGGATTCCGCCAACCCTGCGCTGTACCTTGGGTTGAATAAAGCGATGAGGGAGATGAAGCGCCCAGCGCCGGAGCGTGCTGCCATGATGAAACTCTTCCCGGATTCTGAGCACATGCCGACGGAACTTCTGCGCGAGCTAACCGATGCGCTGCGCGAAAGCGGCAGAAGCGATGAAGCGGATGCGCTATTGGCTCACCGCTTTGTTGTTCGCAAAGAAGGTGAGGCTCCACTGCGGCCTCAAAATCAGGCCAAGTGATTTGGGTGTAGGTCGCGATCAATTGAGCTGGTGGTCAGGCTCGGTGTGACAAATTCAACAAGACAATAAAGGGGCTGGGCGGGCAGGATGCTTTAGGCTGAGTTTACTGCACTGTGCCCTTTGGGCGCAGGCGGCGGAGGTCGAGGGCACACTCTACGGCGTTCTGTGCGTTGAGGCGAAGGTTGTCAGAGGCGGCCCAGAGCCAGAGGCGAGAGATCTGCGAGGAATTGCGAGGGCCTTGCTCGGGGCGGAGGCGGACGAGCACGTCGTTCTGGCCTGTAGCAGCCAGGTTGGAAGGGGAATCGGTGTCTTCGAGGACAAGGTCGACGTGGTCGCCGCTGAGCGCATCTTCGAGCGCGGAGATATCGACGGGACGCTCGAGCTCGATGGCGATGGAAAAGGCGTGACCGTGAAAGACAGGCGCATGGAGCACCTGCAATGCAATCGCCGGCCATCGGCTGGCAGAAAGAGCCTCATAATGGCGGCGAATGCGCGCCTCGGCCGGGCCCAGGCTGATGGTGGAGTTTTCGCCAAATCCACTGAGGATGTTGTAGGCGGCCTGGGCGTCGTAAATGGCACGGGGCAGGGCCTGAAAGCTGAGCAGGGTTACGGTCTGCTGGTGGAGTTCGTCCATGGCCGCGCGACCAAACTCGCTTGCCGGTTCAAGCAGGGTGGCAGCGGCAAATCGCACAGGAGCCGCCAACTGCAAACGGTCGAGGAGAAGACCCAAGGCAAGAGCGGCCGGGTGGGCGGGGACAACGGCTGGGGTAAAAAGATCGGGAGATGCAGCCTCTGAGCCAAGCCAGGGAGCGCGCACGAGCACGCCTGACTCCTGATCGAGGGCACCGGAGAGGTCGAGCACCGTAGAGCCGGAGCGAAGCGCCTGGCGCCAGTGCCGGCGGGTCAGGTCCTCGGTGCCAGTGAAGAATGTGAAGTCAACGTGTTCAAAGGCGTCCGCTTCAATGGCGTGGACAAAGGTGACCTCGTCACCCACCTGGTCCAATTGGCCATGCGCCGCTGCGTCATCGAGGAGGATCACGTCGGCGGCCGCTAGGGGCGACTCCGACAGTGCATCTTTCAGCTCCCGGCCCAGAAGGGTAGAGGCTCCGGCTATGGCGATCTTGTACACAAGGGTCCTCTGGTTGGTTTGGTTACGAGGGTCTCACGGAGTCAGGCTCTGCAGCATCGGTGCCGGGTGCGTCCAAACCAGACGGCCGCCGACGCCGGCGGCGGGACCAACCGTAGGCCGTCCGGGCCCAGATGCCGGAGAAGACGTAGCTGAGTCCAATGGCGAAAAACACGAAATGGGAGAACCGGACCATGACGTAAACAATGATTGAAAGAACAAAGAGGATTTGGAAAGGGTGGCTGCGGGAGAGGTTGATCTCCTTGCCTGACCAAAAGCGCCAGGTACTGACCATCAGGAAGCCGCTGAGTCCGACAAAGACCAGCCAGAGAATGGCGACCCACCACGCTGGGACGGGAATGCCCCAGAACAGGTGGACGGTGGAAGCGAGGAAGCCCGCAGCGGCGGGAATTGGCATGCCGACGAAATACTTTCGCCCTGGGCGACCGGGATTGCGCGGCTGTGCATCGTGGCTGATGTTGAAACGCGCCAGCCGCGAGACGCCGCCGATGAGGAACAAGAAACAGATGNNCAACTGGGGATTGATGGAGTCGGGCAGGAAGTGAAAGCCCCAGATGAGGGCCAGAAGAGCGGGGGCCACTCCGAAGGTGATGGCGTCCGCCAACGAATCGAGCTCCTTGCCAAACTCGCTGGTGGTGTTGGTCAAGCGGGCGATGCGACCATCGAGGGCGTCAAACGGGATGGCGAAGATGATAGCGATGGCTGCCCAGTCAAGATGTGTTGCGGCGTCGCCGCTGATGGCCTTGATGGTCTCAGTGATGGAAAAGAAGCCGGCGGCAATATTGCCCACCGTAAAAAGCGAGGGGAGCAGGTACATGCCGCGACGCAGACGGGCCTTGGTGTTGGCCTTGGCCAGTGCAATATCGTGGCCGTTCATTGGCTTCCACCGTCCGGCATTGCGGCAAGGACGCTAAGGCCGCCCTTGACGCGCTGGCCCACTTTGACGCGGAGAACTGCCTCGGAGGGCAGGAGGACATCGACCCGGGAGCCAAATTTGATGAGGCCGACACGCTGCCCGCGCTCTACGGAGTCACCTTCTTTGAGGTTGAAGACGATGCGGCGGGCGAGGAGGCCGGCGATCTGTTTGAAAGTGATCTCTATTCCTCCGCCGCTGACCGTGACCACGTTCCGCTCGTTGTGCTCGGCGGAGTCGGGATTCATGGCATTGAGATACTGGCCCTTTTTATAGCGCACGGCCTTGATAACGCCGCCGATGGGCGAGCGGTTCACATGAACATCAAAGACGCTGAGAAAGATGCTGATGCGCTGGCGGGGTCCCTGTGGAGTGGAGATGCTGACGGTTTCGGTGACCAGCCCGTCGCCCGGAGACACGATCAATCCAGGGCCGCTGGGAACCGTCCGCGGAGGATCGCGGAAAAACCACAGGAAAAACGCCGCCAACAGCAGAGGAACGATGCTCCACGCCCATCTGCCCGTAGCCCACACCACCAAACCAGCAACTGCGAGCAAGCTCAAACCGTAGATGTAACCGTCACGAACCATTGTCCCCAACGATTATACGGTGGATTGACTCAGACCTACGGCTATCTTGCTGAATTGGCGATACGGAGCGGGCGATGCCCCGGGGGCACAAACATCCGCGAAGCGGCCGCACTGCATGGTGCGGCGACGTACAGGCGATTCAGCTACATGTACCAGGAAGCGCTTAAGGCCTAAGCAACTGCAGGCTGGCGGCGCTCCAGCGCAAAAATCAAGTCTTTGGCATGCAGCTTGAGCTTTTTCAAGCGGACTTCTTCGAGCTGTTCGTCTTCGGAGAGATACGGTTTTTGAAGCAAGTCTTCCAGCCGCTGAGCGTAGCGATGATGTTCGGCATGCAGGCGATGAATCTCTTCGCTCAGCGTGGCGTCTTGTACTTCGTCCATCAAGCACCTCCGTTAGTTACAGAACATTTACATATACCCCCGCAAGAGCGCAAACGGCAAGTGCTAAAAAGAGTGAAAGTGATTTGAGCTGTGGAATTCTGGCCGAAAGCTGATTCGGGGTGACCGGGATCACCTGAAAAGCTGGCCAGGTGGGTCAACCATGAAGGGCCGGGTGGGGAGCGGGATCAGGAGATGCGCAGAGTGAACAGGAGGGCATCCTCAACAGGGTCAGAGTAGTAGCGGGGGCGTCGGGCGGTTTGAATGAATCCAAGATGGCGGTAGAGCGCGAGGGCGGGGTGGTTGAAAGCGCGCACTTCCAAGATTATCTCGGAGATTTTGTGGACTCCCAGACTTTCACTAAGTGCGGCGAAGAGGCTGCTGGCAAGGCCGCGGCGTTGGGCGACAGGTGCGACCGCGATCATTTCCAAATCAGCTTGGGGCGGCAAGACGCTGGCAACGGCGAAGGCCAAGACAGATTGGGTGGTGGAGTCAATCGCAACGAAGGACAGGCGGGGTGGACGGCTGAGAGGGTCAAGAGCAGAAAGGTAGGCCGCACGAGGCCATTGGGGGGCCTGCTCGAGGCCTTGCTCGATGGCGAGCACCTGGTCGAGGTCAGCCGGGATCATGGGGCGGATTTGGACGTTTCGGGAGGCTGAGCTCATTTGGAATGCTGGAGGGCTGGTTCGCCAAAGATCTCGGCATCGGAGCGGCGGAGGTAGTGGCCATCGAGGAGGACAAGGTCGACGAATTGCCGGACCGTGAAAAGAGGGGCGGCAAGTTGAAGNNTCGATGGATGGCCAGGCGGCGGTGAGGAGTTGGGTTGCGGCATCGTCGCAGACGGCGATGCGGTTGGGCGCAGGGCTGATGACCAAGAGTTCCGCTTGACTGGCCAGGAGTTCACGAGTGTGCGCGGTTGGGGATTGCAGTCGGAGGAAGATTTCGTGGCGATGGGCGTCGATGGCGGCGGATTGGACTTCAGACTTCGAGGCAAGAACTTCGAGGCGTGAGACGGAGACTACGGGGATTTGGGCGGGTTCGGCCAAGCCTTTGACTGTGCTGAGGCCGACGCGGACGCCCGTGAAGCTGCCGGGGCCGTTGACGGCGACGATGGCGGCGAGGTTTTTCAGTTCGACGCGGTTTTGGGCGAGCAGATCGGCAACGGCGGTGACGAGCGTGGCGGAGTAGCTGCGGCCTTCGAGCTCGATCTGACCGAGGAGATGGATCGTGCTTTCATCGAGGCGGGCGAGGGCTACGGAGCCGCTGGGGCCGCATGTATCGATGGCGAGAAGGAGTTGGCCGGATAGGGGCGCGGCGGTTTGTAGTGGCATTACGGCGGGTGGAGGGCTGGGTTCCATGACTTCCTCAGCATGACATAGCAGGAAGCGGGGGTACCCGATGGGGTGGGCTGATCGAGTCGAGATTTGGTCTCTGAGGAATCAGAGGCGAGACCTGGGCTTTCCGGAAAACTAAGGCCGAACGGTTATTTCTGCGAGCCAATAGACACCACCTGCGGCCGTGATGGCTTTGCGGAGTTCAGCGAGGGCTTCAGGAGGTGGCGGGGGTGGAGATTGTGCGGCTTCTTTTGCCTTGGCTTCGGCGGCGGCTCTCGCTTTTTCGAACACGTGCGCGCCGTAGGTGACGCCATCTTTACCGACCATATAGCGCTTGACCAGGTCAGGGTGGTTGATGACTACCGGAACGCCGGGATCGAAGCCGAGCTCGTGAAAGAATTCACTGCCGTTTGCTCCGGGCACTCCAAAGATCCACGGTTCACCCCAGCTTGCCGGGAGCCCCCCGGCGCCTTGAGGGGTGAACTTGCCGAGTTCGATGCCGAGGCTATTCACATAGTCCAATACAACTGAGCTTCGGGGCACCGAAAGCGAGGCAAGAGTCTGCAATGTTTTTCGGACACACTCATCAGGGAGGTACATGGTGACGCCTTCCCAGATGTAAAATGTCTTTTCGTTTTGTTTGAGGCCAGCTGTGCGGAGGGCGTCGCCGAGATCGTCTTTGGCAAAGTCAACTTTGACGTGGTTGAGATTTTGAGGCAGATCGGGCAGGGCCATCGCAACGCGCCGCCGCTTGTATTCCTGAGTTGGTGCAGCATCAACTTCGAAGACCTTGCAGTCTTTGAGCAACTCTTGAAAGCGATAGGCACGGGTATCGAAGCCGGCTCCAAGGATTACGACCTGGGTTGCGCCGTTTTTGATGGCCCGCTCCAGCGCGTCGTCGATGAATCGGGTGCGCAAGAGCATCAACCAGGCAAAGCCCACAACTGCGGGAATCTGACTTGCCTCGGCGCAGTCCTGTTCGAGAGCCTTGGCGAGCGGATGATCGCCGAGGAGCACCAATTCATCTGGGCCTATGAGGCGATCGGCAAGCAGATCCGGGTTGCGGATGGTCTGGTCTGGCTCACGGGAGCCGAAGGCGCGGGCTGCAGCGACGAGAATTGAAGATCGGGAGGGTGGGGTGGGTTCTGGGTGAGGCTGTGGGGAGAGATCGGCCATGAACGGAGTATAAATTCAGGCTGATTATCTGTTTGGGGATTGAACGGCCTACCTGGAACTGTGCCCATGGCCACCGGAGCGGCGTGCTCCAAGGGCGGGCCGAATCCGGTAGTCTGGTAAAGGCGACAACCTCACTGAATCACTACCCATAACCGGCAAGAAAGGCTCAGCTCTGGCAACCGCGGCGACACTCTCGTTTCACGATACATGGAGGCCTCGCGCCAATCCGTGGGTCATTGCTATTACGGTGACGCTGGCGACCTTCATGGAGGCGCTGGACACGTCGATTGCCAACGTGGCGATGGGGCACATTGGAGGGTCGCTCTCGGCAAGCCGCGATGAAGCCACGTGGGTACTGACCAGCTACCTTGTGGCCAATGCGGTGGTGCTGCCTATCAGCGGTTGGATTGCGAACCGCATTGGACGGAAGCGGTTTTACATGAGCTGCGTGACGCTGTTCACGCTGGCTTCGCTGCTGTGCGGAATGGCGCCGACGCTGGGGATTCTGGTGTTTTTCAGGGTGCTGCAAGGGGCAGCGGGCGGAGGCTTGCAACCGAGCGAACAATCGATTCTTGCGGATACGTTTCCGCCGCAAAAACGGAGCATGGCGTTTGCCGTTTATGGCATGGCGGTGGNNTGGATCTTCTTCATCAACATTCCGGTGGGGATTCTATCGCTTTATCTGACCAATCGCGTGGTTGAGGATCCACCGTACCTGGCGGAGATCCGCAAGCGAAAAGAGAGCGTGGATTACTGGGGACTGGGGCTGCTCGTGGTGGGCATCGGCGCCCTGCAAGTGCTGCTGGACAAGGGGCAGGAAGACGACTGGTTCAGCTCGCGGTTCATCGCCACCTGCACGGTGATTGCAGCGATCGCGCTCGCGATCTTCATTTGGCGGCAACTGCATGTCGAGCATCCAATTCTGGATCTGCGGCTGTTGATGCGGCGCAACGTGGGGACAACCATGTTCGTGATGTTCATGGTGGGTGTGTCGCTGTACTCGTCGACGGTGTTGATCCCGCAGTTTCTGCAAGAGATCATGGGCTACTCGGCGGAGCAGGCGGGGATGGCTGTCTCGAGCGGAGGCATTGCGC
>PLKU01000409.1 GCA_003140705.1 Acidobacteriaceae bacterium | reverse complement strand
TCGGTTAAAGATGGTCGCGTACACTGCCGACGCCAGGTCACGCGCGGCCGGTCCACAACCGCCGACGAGTTTCGGAATATCGCGCCGTGCGACGGTGTCGTTGCCAGGGTCTTCGCGCTCCGGAGAAAACGCAACGTAGAATCCCGGACTTTCTTCGTCACGCGCTACGGTGAGACCTAAGGGATTGCCACGCTCCAGCAGGGGTACGACAACTTCCTCAGTTGTTCCTGGGTAGGTTGTGCNNTTGACTGTGCCAATGATGAAGCTGAGGTCGGGCTCATGGAAATCATTCAGCGGAGTTGGCACGCAGATGATGACGACGTCCATCTGGCCAATCCGGCTGTAATCTGCGGTCGCACAGAAGCCGCTCTTTTGGGCCAATTGGATTTCCGTGCCTGGAAATCCGGACAATGTATGATCCGCCCTGGTTCAGCGTTTCGACCTTGCCGGCGTCGATATCAAAGCCCGTGATTGCAAATCGCTGCCCGCTGAATAGCAGCGCTAGAGGAAGCCCCACATAGCCCATCCCAACAATGCCGATGCGAGCTTCGCGACTTTCAATTCTGCGCAAAATCGCAGCCATTCTATCAAGACAGACAGTGGTCACAGGACACTCCACAGTTAACTGTTGGGATCTCATTTTGGTGATCTCGTGCAACAGAAAGCNNGCATAACGACTTAAACGGCGATCTGGATACATGGTGTAGAACTGCATGGAACCGTGAAGGCAAACGCGATCCACGTCTTGTCTCGCGCTTTCAAGCACACTGCGGTAAGGGATCAATGCACGGTTGACGCGGTTTCAGCCGCTTTCCTTGGTAGCTCGAATGCTGCTTCTCCCCGGTGAAGGATCCAGAGCAAGGCGAACGTGGCAAGCAGGGCTATGGTGAAGAAGACAATCCCTCCATCGCGATGGAGTTTGCCGGTCAGGAATTTTGGGTCGACTCGAGTGCCAAGCATGGCAATCGTAAAAATGCGGAGGCCGTTCTTGGCGACGGAAAGTGGAACGGCCAGAAAGATCAACAATGCCTTCCGCCACGGGGAGCGGAGCAGGAGTTGAGCCAGGACCATGGTTGTGACCAACAGCATCGAGCTTGAACGAATGCTACTGCACTCTTCGGCGACCTTCAGAGTGAGTTTCGGAATCGTCAGTATTACACCTTCCTGGACCACTGGCACTCCAAAAGCCGAGAAGAACATATGCGCAGTCCATGCGGACGCTTCCTGCAAGAAAGCAACTACCACATTCAGGATCACTGTTGGGAGAGGGACCAAACCAAACAAGAAAAGTAATGGAAAAGAGACGAATCGTGAGGCCCGGTAGCCAAAGCAGTAGACGAATCCCCCTATCCATGACATGACGAGAGCGATCATGTTGATCGAGAGGCGGGCGTCGGGCGTCAAGAAGGGTGAGAAAACAAGTGCAGTGCAAGCAGTGAAGGCGGCGAGCGCCAACAAAACGATGCCAGTGAAAAGACCAAGAGCGACAATCGTTCGCAGAGAATGCCACTCCAGAAATATGAGAGCGATGCTAACCGGAAGAATTAGAAAAATATAAGTGTACTGATCGTCCTTTGTTGCGAGAAGGAGAGTGTCGACAATGGGTCGCCATCCCAGCAGTGTAGTGACCATCAATAGCAGAGCAAGGCCTGCTAAGTTTTTCTTCAAGTTGGTCATCTACTTTACACTCCACATCTTTGATTAAATGAGAGATAAGAGAGGCTTGCGCCCGCAGCCGGGGTCATTTTTCATGAACCAGCAGAGGAAGATCCGTGTGGGTCGATCGCTTCTGTTCGTTTTTCGTGTCGCAAGACTCGCTCGCCAACTCATTTCCCAGCGTGCCGTCGATTACCTTTTTTCTGAGGAGAACGAAGCAGACCCCTGCGGCTTTCCGTTAGACCAAGCAGGCACTTCGTAGACAAGCTTGCCATCCACCTCTCGCGCAAATGCCAAAACCGCCCTCTCGGCGCCTTCACCCATGATTACCCAGGAACCGTCGCGTTCGACAATAGACATGTGGCTCCGCGCTCGCCACCAGTGATCGATCTCGCTCGGAAGAGCGAACCAAAGGGATTCCCGTCCACGCAATTCGCTCAACAGAGCGAGCAATTGTTTATAAACCGACTGTGGCTCGGACTCAACAATGTAGTCGGGATGGACAATGAAAGTCACCAGCCCGTTCTTGGCAAGAATCATTTCGATCTGCTTCTTCCACAAGTCGATCGAATGGTCCTTCAATACGTGAAACAAAGTGTAATCCTGGATGGTGGTGAGCGGAAGTTCGAGCACGTCTCCAATGAAATAGGGCATCACGGTACAGCAACCGCCCCGTTGTGGATCCAGATGTGCGACGTTCGGGAACGACATGTCAAACGAGAAGGCGAAGTTCTTATACCACTCTGGTTTTCGATAAAGCACCGCGGAGCGATACCCGTTGGCGCCGTACTCGCGGCAGTAATCATTGATTAACGCGACCCGGCGTAGGAACTCCTCTCGCCGATCAAACAAACGACCGTCATGGTTGAGATCTTGAACGCATACTTCAAAACCACGATCGCGAATCCTTCTAATGAATTCCGCTGTGACGGAATATCGATCCTCAGGGACGATTTGAAAGGATGCTTTGATCCCAAAGGAATCGTCGATCTCCATCAGCTGCTCACAAAAGTCGCGACCCTCCTTGGCTTCAACATCGTGTGTCATCAAAACACAGCCTTGAGCGCCGTCCGGCCAGAACCAGATGAAGGGAACGCCCTTCACCTTCCCAGCTTTTATCGACAAGAACAAAATCCTCTCCAGCATTCGCTCCACACTCGTGTCCACGGGCCACGTAGGGAA
>PLKU01000473.1 GCA_003140705.1 Acidobacteriaceae bacterium | reverse complement strand
AGAGGATGGGGCGGCCGATGACCTGTTTGCGGCCGGCGGTGGCGATGAGCTTGCGGGCCAGGAGTGAGCCAAAGACACCCGACGAATCGACTCCGCGAATTTCGTTCACTTCCGGGGCCGTCACAGGCTGCTTGTACGCGATCACCGCAAGGGTCTCCAGCGCCGGCAGAGATAGCCTCAATGCCGGCTTCAGACTCTTGACGAAGGAGCGCACCGCATCGTGGCACTCGGGTTTGGTAGCCATACGAAATCCGCCGGCGATCTCGCGGATTTCGACGCCATGAATGTCCGAAGTGTATTCGGCGATGAGCTCATCAAGCAGCGTGCGAATCACGGCACGCGCTTCGCGGTCGCGTACACGGGCGATGCGGCGGGCGTCAGCCTCGGCGCCGGCATTGTCTTCAGGTTGGGCAGCATCGGCTTCATCTGCGGCTTCGGCTTCCAATGCTGTCGCGGAATCGGGCTCAACCTCTGACCCTTGCTCTCTCGGAGTCTGGTCTGTAGGAGCCTGTTCTGTAAAAGCCGCCTCAGNNGGCTGAGGCGGCCGTCGCGGCTTGGCCGTGCTCCAGTTCTTCGAACTCGCCAGTCAGCAAGGGCAGGTTTTCACTGGTTTGAGTGCCTTGGTCCGTACTCTCCAGGCTATCCAAGGCAGACGCGGCTTCCCGCTCCGCCTTCCAGTCGAGGGCGTCGGTGGCAAAAAGTGCGGCGAGTTGGGCCAGCGTGACCGGCTCCTCCGCGGCGTNNTGACTGCTTCCAGCTTGGCTTTAAGGCTCATTCGGCTATAGGTACCTCAAGTATGGTACCGGAACTGGGGCCACCATGCTTGCCCACAGGGGTGGCGGGACCGCGCGGAGCAAGAAAAAGGGCGTCCGGTCGGCTCCGGGCGCCCTGAAAGGCAGTTTGAAGGCAGTTTAGTGGGTCATCTGGCTGAAAGCCCAGAAGAGGCTTCCTGACAGCATTGCCGCAGCGGGCAAGGTGAAAACCCAGGCTGCCAGAATATTGCGGATTGTGGACCACTGTAAACCGCTGTGATTGGCAGCCATGGTACCCGCAATTCCTGAACTCAGAACATGCGTGGTACTCACAGGCAGGCCAAAGTTATCCGCCGCGAAGATGGTGAACATGGCCACGAGTTCGGCGCTTGCGCCCTGGGCGTACGTGAGGTGCTCTTTGCCTATCTTCTCGCCGACGGTAACCACGATGCGCTTCCAGCNNGCAACCTTTACCCAGGTTGGGATGAACTTGGTGGACTTGTCAACCTTGGCTTTGTACGCTGAGAGGCCTGCGTTCTCCGCGGCGGTGAATGTCGGCTTGCCGGACTTCTGCATGATGCGGATGGCTTCGCTGGTCACGTACATGTCATTGCGCACGTTGGTCTGATCTTTTGGGGGAACAGCTTTCAGTTCCTTGTAGAGAGCGACTTCATGGTTGGTGTCCTCGACCAATTCACGAAGCGCCAGGACCGTATCCGACTGCAACTGCTTTGTGCGGATGTAATCAGTCACTTCGGTACGAGGATCGGCGCCAAGGAGGCCATTCTTGTCGACGTGCGCGTCGAGAATCCTTCCAGCCGTATCCGATGCGACGATGAACTGCTGCACATCGTTTCCGGTGACGGCGTGGTTCAGGGCATACGCCGTGGGGACGGTGCCGATCAGAATAAGCATGATCAAACCCATGCCCTTCTGTCCGTCGTTGGAGCCGTGGAAGTAGCTGACACCGGTGCAAGTCACAATCAGCAGCGCGCGGATGGGCCACGGTGGAGGCGAGCTGTCTTTGGGAGCTTCGTAAAGGGCGGGGTACTTGATCAGCCACTTGGAGAGAATAAACAACAAGAAGGCTGCGCCGAAGCCGACAAGTGGCGAGATGAGCAGGACCTTGAACACCTTGGTGACCTGGTCGACGTCGATGCCCGACGTGCCGTCATGTCCATGCATCAACTGGTTGGCAAGACCTACGCCGATGATTGAGCCGACCATCGTATGCGAGCTTGAAGCGGGCAGACCGAACCACCAGGTGCCGAGATTCCAGATGATCGCCGAGAGCAGCAGCGAGAACACCATGGCAAAGCCGGCGCCCGAGCCCACATTGATGACGAGTTCGACCGGCAGCAGCGCGACGATGCCGAAGGCGACCGCGCCTGAGGAGGTCAGCACACCGATGAGGTTCCACAGGCCGGACCAGACCACAGCCTGCGTGGGTTTCAGGGAATTCGTGTAGATGACGGTAGCGACCGCGTTTGCCGTGTCATGGAAACCGTTGACGAACTCNNGAGGTGGCTTGAGCGTATGACGATGATGTGACGATCACATGACAGCGCAAGGGCTACAAAAAGGCCCGCAAAAACGCGGGCCTGCATCGAATTGACAGTTCCCGCCGGTGGCGGAAGTGCCTACTCAGCCCTGCTCGACCTGATGTGCGGGTGCTTCCTACCGTGGCCCCGGTGCTTGTGGTGCCGGTGGTGCACACCGTTATAAGCCGTCGCACCGGGTGCGTACGAGGTAGCCGGTGGATCGGCCGCAAAGGCCGGGCCTGCGAGCAGTAAGACACT
>PLKU01000302.1 GCA_003140705.1 Acidobacteriaceae bacterium | reverse complement strand
TTGCTGAGCAGCATGGCAGCGGTTGACCGAGACCCGGACACTGGGCGGTCAAATGTTGATAACTTGGATTTCCACGCTTTGAGGCTAATTCCAGGCGGCAACGGAAGACTGCCAGCTTGGCGATATCGCTCAATCAGTAACTGAAGGCTAGCGACAAACCTCTCGGATCTGCAAGCCCGGGCCGAGTTGGACCTGGAAACGTGGTTTGGCCTATTAGCGTCAACTGAGGTTGCCACACTTCGGTTAGGCAGTTCGCGTAGCGGCCACGCTACTCTTCGTTGTCTGCTGATCGCGCTACTCGTTTCTGAGCGCCACCATCGGATCGACACGCATCGCTCGCCGGGAGGGCACGTAGGAAGCGAGCAGCGCGATTGCCAGAAACAACAGGGAAACGCCTGCGAAAGAGATGCCGTCGACTGTTTTCAGTCCATAAAGCACTTCGCGCAGTAGATGAGAGGCCCCCACTGCGAGCAAAATTCCCACCGAGCTAAATTTGCCCCATGTAGGATTTACAGAAACTACGAGTCAGGTTGTGCGATTGAATCTTCTGTCGGGCACTCCACAGCACCCAAATTGAGACGGAATCAGTGGCCTACACCCCCACAAACTGTGTATTGACCAGGGCTAATGCCGAACCTAAACTTCAACCCCAAACGATCTCTTCCCCTTGAGGAGACAAATCGTGCAGGCCGGTGAAGCCATTTGTTTAAGAACCATCAATGGCGGCATTCCATTTCGATTGGCGCCATGAAGCAAACGAGAGGTGAAATTGGCCCTCCTTCGAATGGGATTCATGTTAGATGTTTCCAACAAATCGATTAGCCGCTCCTATGGTGGTCTCGCGATAGCGCTAATTGCGGTTGCAGCGTCTCTTCTGACGCGGTACGCCATTGTTCAGTACCTCGGCATCGAACTGCCTCCGTTCATCACTCTCTATCCAGCAGTAATGATTGTCGCGATTCTCGCAGGTCTCTGGCCGGGCCTATTGGCCACCGCTCTGGCCGCGCTCGGAACAGATTATCTAGTTCTGTCTCCACGGGGACAATTTGCAATTGCCAAGACTTCGGACATCGTTGCCTTGGCATTCTTTTCTGCCATGGGCATTCTCATGAGCCTGCTGGCCGAGCACTACCGGAGAAGCCAAAGGCTGATTGCAACTTACCAAGAAGAGAAGGCGGTGCGCCAGAGAGAGGAGCTCTATCGCGGTCTGTTCAGCTCTATGGAGGAAGGGTTCTGCATCATCGAAATGATCTTTGACCTGGAGGGCAAACCTGCCGACTACAGATTCCTTGAGGTAAACGCAGCGTTTGAGAATCAGACCGGTCTGCATGAGGCGGTGGGGAAGCGGATGCGTGAGCTTGCTCCGTCTCACGAGGCACATTGGTTCGAGACCTATGGGAAGATCGCTCTTACTGGCGAGTCGGCACATTTCCTTAACGAAGCCAAAGCATTAGACCGTTTTTACGAAGTTCGTGCCTATCGCGTTGGTGAGCCGGAGTTACGGCACGTTGCAATTGTCTTCAGCGATATCAGTGAGCGAATGCGTGTCGAGAAACATCTTCAACATCTCAACCGTGTTTATACGGTGTTGAGTGACATCAACCAGACCATCGTTCGCGAGAAAGATTCTCAAGCGATGTTGGACGCCGCATGTCGCATCGCCGTGGAAAAGGGCCAGTTCCGGATGGCCTGGATCGGAATGATTGACCCCAACACGCAAGAGCTGCAGCCAATCGCCTCCGACGGACTCGTGGATGGTTATCTTAATCGGCTGAGGATCGATTGTCTTGACCCGAAGACGGCCACTGGTCCGGCGGCCCGCTGCTTCCATACCGGAGAGCACGCCATCTGCAATGACATCGAACACGAGCTTTTTCGACCTTGGAGAGGCGACGCAATACGGAACGGCTACCGGTCGATGGCGGCCTTTCCACTCCGATGTGAAGTCAAGATCATTGGCATTTTCTGTCTTTATGCGAACGAATTGGCGTTTTTCGATAGCGATGAAACTCAGCTACTGGGCGAAATGGCAATGGACATTTCCTACGCCTTAGAGGTCAATCGCCACGAAAAGGAGCGGCAGAAATCAGAAGAGGAACTTCNNGAACTTCGCTGGCGAACAGCCTTTTTCGAGGCACAGGTGGACTCCGCTCCAGATGGTGTATTGGTCGTGGACGGCCGCGGAAAAAAGATCCTTCAAAATCAGAGATTGAATGAGTTACTGAAAATTCCCAAAGAGATCTCCGAGGATGCTAACGATGCCCTTCAATTCGAATTCGTTTCAAGCCTAATGAGACACCCTGATCAATTTGATCAGAAAGTTAGGTATTTGAATTCCCATACTGAGGAAGTCAGCCGGGATGAGATTGAACTGCTGGATGGAACGATCTTTGATCGATACTCGTCTCCGGTCAAGGACAAGGCGCTTAATTATTATGGCAGGATCTGGACGTTTCGAGACATAACAGAACGACGCCAACTTGAGGAACAATTCCGCCAGGCACAAAAGATGGAGGCGATTGGCCAGCTGACCGGCGGGATCGCCCATGACTTCAATAACCTGCTCACCGTGATTCTCGGCTGTTNNGACAGAGATGATCTCAAACGCCGCCCGGCGTGGGGCCGACTTGACCCACCGCATGCTTGCTTTCGCGCGCCGTCAGGCATTGGAGCCAAGGTCAGTCGATGTCAATCAGTTGCTTGTAAATATAGAAGATTTCTTACGTCGCACATTGAGCGCAGACATTGAATTGAATGTGATCCAAGCCCGAGAGGGTTGCGAGGCGACAGCTGATCCAACAGAACTTGAGAGCGCACTATTGAATCTTTGCGTGAATGCCCGAGATGCGATGCCTCGAGGTGGAAGACTGACCATCGAAGCCAGTAACGCTGTATTGGACGTTGAATATGCGGACCGGAACCCCGGAGTCAAATCGGGGCAATACGTTCTTCTTGCCGTTTCCGACACAGGGGTCGGCATCAATGCTGCAAACCTGCACCGCGTTTTCGATCCGTTCTTTACGACCAAGGAAGTTGGAAAAGGCACTGGTCTGGGGTTGAGCATGGTGTATGGATTTGCGAAGCAATCTCAGGGCCACGTGAAGATCTACTCTGAGCTCGGGCATGGCACATCGGTGAAACTCTTCCTTCCCATGGCTGACCAACCGAGCGAACCTTTAAATCAGAACCCATCTGTCACGATCGACCTTCACGGCTCTGAGCTCATCCTATTGGTCGAAGACGATGCGTCCGTGCGCGGGTTTGCCAAGTCTGAACTGATGAGCTTTGGCTACCGAGTCCTCGAAGCCAACAATGGTAAGGACGCACTCCAGATCCTTCAGCTGCATAAGGACATCGACCTTCTCTTTACGGATGTGATCATGCCAGGCGGGCTGAATGGCCGCGAGTTGGCTCTGGAAGCATTACGGCTTAACCCGATCTTGAAAGTGATGTATTGCTCCGGATATGCAGAAAACGCGATCCTTCAACAGAGCCTGCTAAGCCGGGACGTACCGTTGCTGAGTAAGCCCTATTGTCGACTGGAACTTGCTAGAAAGATTCGCGAGGTTCTCCTTGAAGACATTTCAGTCGCGAGATAGGAGAAGCGCAATGCAATACCGAAGCTTCCTCATTCTGGATGATGACGCAGACGTCGGCCAGACGATCCAATTGGTCGCAGAGAGCCTCGGTTTTCGAGCGGAATTTGTGACGCAGTCGGAGGAGTTNNAAAAATTGGACGAGCTGTGTCCTGACATTATTACGATCGATCTCGCGATGCCCGGACTGGACGGGGTCGAGATCATGCAACTTCTTGCAGACCGGAAGTGCCGTGCGAATATCATCATCTCCAGCGGAATGGGCACCCGGGTGCTGGATGCTGCACAACGTTCGGCTTCAGAGCATGGCTTGGATATAGTGGGGGTCATTTCTAAGCCAATTTCCAAGGAGGCATTGCGCGCACTTGTTGGCGACGGGTGCGCGTGCAATCAGCCGCTACCGGCAGAATGGCTGCCAGCAACGCGCGATGAATTTAAAATTACGCAGTCGAACCTACAGCGCGCCATTGATCGCCATGAGATCGTGGTCGCCTATCAGCCTAAAATCGAATGCAGGAGCGGCGCGCCAGCGGGGTTTGAGGCTCTGGCCAGATGGAAACATCCCAATCATGGAACCATAATGCCGGACCGCTTTATTCCGATTGCCGAGGAAATGGGACTGATTGATGAATTGACAGCGCAGGTATTCGTGCAAAGCCTCGATTGGTTCTCCCGGTCCTTTGGACAGACCAATTTACAGTTGTCGGTAAACATCTCCGCAAAGAGCTTGGTGAACCGTAGCTTGGTGGACAGCCTTTCAGCAATATGTAGCCGTTTCCGAATAGCTCCCGGGCGCATAGTGCTCGAATTGACGGAGACCAGCGCGATGGTCGACCCAATCCTCTCTCTGGATTTAATGACGAGGCTTCGCGTGAAGGGCTTTCAGTTGTCCCTTGACGATTTTGGTACGGGATATTCCTCGATGGTGCAGCTGGTGAGACTGCCTTTCTCTGAGATAAAGGTCGATAAATCATTCGTTATGCAGGCTCAGCATTCAAAAGAATCGCGTACCATCATCAAATCCATCATCGATCTCGGTCACAGCCTTGGACTACTCGTGACGGCGGAGGGCATTGAGGACTTCAAGACATTGGACTACCTCAATAGCCTTGGGTGCGATCTTGCTCAGGGATACTTTATTGCGCGTCCCATGTCGGGAGAGGCCACCCGTGTTTGGGCAGCGAAGAGACATCTCGAGCCAATAGCCGTTTAACTTTGCCTCGCTAAAGTGCCATCGAGAACCCTAGCGTGGGGACCCCACATGGACATCCTTCGCCTGATTTCCGGCGAAGGGAGGTCGACCAATCTACCCGGGCTTGAGGGTCACTTGGCGATATCTGGGCATTGCATAAACTGAGGCCTCGGATGCGTGCGGCTCTTGTCCTCTGAGAACTCAGTCAGCAGAAGAACGGGACAGGAACTTATCAACATTTGAAGCGTCCGCGGTATCGCAAATGCTTGATCCTATGCGTTTTGGTCTTGCATTCCGCCGGATTCTTATCGCCCTTGTTTGACGCACCGATTTGAAGAGATAT
>PLKU01000579.1:7683-10560 GCA_003140705.1 Acidobacteriaceae bacterium | reverse complement strand
GAGAACCGTGTCCTCTTCCGAATCCAATTTTGCAAGCCGGTGCCATGAAGCGCCCTGATCGAGCGATTCGTAGACCCAACTGTTGGTGGTGCCCAGATAGAGGTGATTGGGATGACCGGGGACCATGGAAAATGAGCGGGCATCGCCGCCGGAAGGGCCGACAGAGTTCCAGAGCGACTGCGCCGCCAATGCAGGAACGCAAAGAACCAACAGAACGACTGCGATTCCGAGCGGAAGTCCTCCGCGCCGAAACAAGGAATCCGGGCAAATCCGCAAGCGGCTCATTGAAGAAATGAAGCTCCCCGATTTCTAAGAAGATACAGATAAAGAAAGAGTGCGCATAAAAGTGAAGAGGCTAACCAGCTTCCCGGTCAGCCTCAAAGGATTGCAGGAGGAGTCTTTTCACTTTGCGCTCGTCAAGCCTTCCTACATTCGCGGAAGGCCTGACGAGCGGGTTCACTTTTGCTGCAGCCAGCGGGTCCACTTACAGACCGCCAGTTAAGCCGCAGGGTTCTTCTTGTGCTTCTTCTTGGGCTCAACCATCCCGATGGGTTGGCGCGTAACGGTCTTGATTGCGCCGGTATCCACCGCGGTTGTTCCCTGCACATCGTTGTCGAAGGTTGCTCCCGCAGGAACCAGGTAGTCTTCAACAGACTTGCTATCCCCGGTGCCGGTGCGAACGATGATGCGAGAGGCATCGATGCCGCTCTGTTCCTCGTTCACAAGGTAGTCCTTCGTGTTGACAGCGCGCTCCGCAGCAAAGTCCTCAGGAGCCTTCACGTGCTTACCCTTCTTAGGCGTCTTTTCCTTCGCGGTAGATTCGCCAACAACCACAACAGTTGCTGTCGGATCGTTCTTGAGCGCGTCGGTTACCTGGTCGAGGCAAGCCTTGGCTTCGTTGTCCACTCGAGTCGGACGCTTGAGGTCCTTGTCGAAGCTGATGGAGCAGAGTGCTGTTGCGTGCGGCAGCGGCGGAGGCGGAATGGCCACAATCGTCACCGAGGTGCCACTGGATGCAGTGCCGCCCTTGTCGTCGGCAGCGTTACACGTTATGCCGACAGCGCCGGTTGGAGCACCCGTGGAATTGAAGCTGGCGGTGTTGCCGTTACCGGTGACTGTGCCGGCCGAAGCCGAGAAGGTATAGGTGAGCGGACGGTTCTGCGGGCTGATGCCGGTTGCAGTAATCGTGCTCATGTCACCTGGGTGAATGCTTGCCGGATTGGCCGAGCAACTGACGGTTGGCGGCTCGAACGCCTTCACATTGAAGATTGCGGAGCAGTCGGCTGTCTGGCCGGGCTTGAGGCCTTCCTTGCCCGGCTTGCCTTCCTTGACTTCACCCGTCACGGTATAGGTGCCGGGTGCCAGAGAACCCGTGGTCACGGTGGCCGTGGTCCCGGTGCCCGATACGCCTGTTCCCGACCATGAGTAAATAGCGTTCAGTTTCGGATCGAGGTCGGCGGTGGTGGATGTGATCGTGACCGGGTCGCCCGGGAAGATGGTTACTGGGCTGGGGGTACATGCCATGGTCACCGGCGGAGGAGGAATGATGCTGCCCAAGCCAAACACTATACCGGCGCTCAATTTGACTGCATTGACGCTCTCGTTGTCGCCCCAAACCCACACACCGGGAGAAGCGAAGTGGGAGACCCCGGAGTCGGCGTGGAGATACTCGTAATCAGCCTGGAAGATGCGGAGCTTCAGATGGTGGTGGAACCAGTTGGTGTTGTAGTCCAAACCGCCGCCAGCGGTGGCGCCGAAGCCCCACGTATACGGCTCGTGATCCGGACCATCTATATCCGCAGTACCCACGAGTGCATGAACAAATGGAGTCACGTGTCCATACGGGAAGCGGAAGATAATGCCTGGCTCGATTGTGAGAATTCCGCTATTGCTCGATCCAGAAGTCGACGCACCTGTATCGGTAAACAGATCGTGCTGGCCGGACTCAAGTTGCACGCCGACGTTTCTGTTGAAGAAGTATGCAACACTCTCGGTGAGGCCCCTCGACTCAGGCTTAAAGCTGAACGGCGCGGTGCCACCTGTTAACTGAATCGGATCTACCGTGTCATGCGGCGAGAAGTAGCTGTAGCCCACGAAAATATCCCATTTTGACGGGGGATTTTCCGCAGGTGCCCCCTTTCCAGCCGGAGCCACCTGGGCAACCAGCGCAACGGGCACCAAAGCCGCAAATGCCACGACAAGAACCAGCCAGGCATATTTAAAAACTCGAGCGAGCATGCGTTTCTCCTCCGCAATCAAGCTGAATGAATCGAAAGTTATGGCCGTTTGCGGGCTGATGGCTCGCCTCGGACTGGGTTGATTCTGCAAAACGAACGGGCCCTAAATCGCCCAGAAAGCACAACTAAACTTACCATAGTAGCATTCCGGCAGAGCACATTTTTCAATGGATGCACACTCTCAGTACACCCTTTGGAGCAAACCGGCCCGGTTACTTCAGTAACGCTCCGCTTGGGGTCATAAATCCAAGCGCCTGACCACTCAGCCGACGTTCAAAGTCTTCATCAGGCTCCGTGGTTCACGTTGAATCTTCTCTTGTAGAAGCGTAATCGCGTACAAGAGTTGCTCGGGGCGCGGGGGACACCCCGGAACATATACATCCACGGGAATGACCTGGTTGACTCCCTGCAGCAGAGCGTAGTTGTTAAATACTCCCCCGGATGTGGCGCAAGCCCCCATGGAAATTACCCATTTCGGTTCAGGCATCTGGTCATAGAGGCGACGAATGACGGGCGCCATCTTCTGCGATACTCGGCCGGCGATCACCATCAAATCCGACTGTCGCGGAGAAGGCCGGAAAACCTCTGCGCCGAAGCGGGCAAGATCGAATCGAGACGCACCCATCGACATCATCTCGAT
>PLKU01000579.1:6166-7675 GCA_003140705.1 Acidobacteriaceae bacterium | reverse complement strand
AAAGCCATAGGTAACTTCCTTCAGCTTGGTTCGATTCTGGGCGCTGCTCTCCAGCGCTCCGAAAAGATAATGGTCCCGTTCAACCGTCGACGCCATGCTTCTACTATACCTCCACTGTGATGAACATTGGATGGTCACAATTGCACGGTCTCGTGAATTGCGCACGCAGCATCGACACTTGGAGAAGTTGGCTGGATTGTCATGCGCACTCTTTTTTATCCGGCGCAGGCTGCTCGCACTGCGTGAAGTTCTGGAGGCGACTTGAAAGCAGCAGGCAGCCACAGGGTAACGGAGAATCGAAGCCAGTGCAACTCGCCGAGCGCGGCGGAGCTGGGCCCGGTGACTGGTTCGATTGTGTGCGGCGTTGGAGGCAATGCAAGTGCCCAGTTCTCAGCGAACGGCGCCGCATCTGAAGTGCCGGGCGCGAGGCGCGCGTCGAGAATGCGAAATTGACCTGCCGAGGATCGATGCAACGGCTCCGTCAGCCACGCGTCAAGTTGCTCGGCCGCTCCAGTGCTTGCAGGCTTCTGCTTTCCCGCTGGCGCGCTTAGAGGCATTCCGGGCTGAGCGTTGCGGTTCATGTGCTGGAAGTGTTGCTGGCTTGTCCGAAACAGCGCGGGATCGGTCAGAAGATGAAAGCTGCGCGGATTCCAGCCAATCGCATCCTGGGCGCGCAGCTCGAACGTCGTACCAACTTCATGCTCATTGATCGAGTCATAGAGCGGCGTGGCAACAAACAGCGCATCGGGAAATCCGGCTGCCTTGTCCCGGTCTACGACCGGATCCCATCCGCTGAAATTGGCCTGAGCCGGCTGAATGGGAATGATCCGGAAAACCCATCCCTCACCGATCCGTTCACTCCACTTCTGCCCCTCGTTCACTTCACCCAAAAGCACTACCTTCTGGCAATTCGGCGTCGTCCGCGGATCGGCGCGGCACACCGCAGAGGCCAAGACGAGGAGGACAACTCCGAAAGAGACGATGATTTTGCGCCGGTTCAACCTTGTGAGCCCCGATGGCTCCAACCCTTGCACAATTTGCCCCCAAAAAACCAGCGATCCCATGCGGAAACACACTTTTTCCTCATCCCACTACCACATTTTCCCTCATGAATCCATGTATGTATCCAAAAATACTTGCGTAATTCAGTCGTCTTTACGAGAATCGATTCAAGCACCAATTCAAACNNTCCGGCATTTACTTGAGGCCGGAGTTTGCCGACCACAATTGCGTTGCGGCCTTTGGCCGAATCTCAGCAGACCGACAGCCGGCAATCCAAACCATCCACCTGTTCCCCGTCTCTGCAATCCACTCGTCGACGCTTATTTTGGAGCGGAAAGAAAATGTGTAAGCGCACGTTGAATCTGATACTTCTCTCATCCTTGCTGGGAATTCCAGCCTTATTGCCAGCCCAGACCTCCGCAGCCCCAGCCACCCAAGCCCAGATTGCCGCCTTGCAACGGGCCGTGCAGAATGCACAGTCGGCAGGCGACAACGCATGGATGCTGG
>PLKU01000579.1:5974-6149 GCA_003140705.1 Acidobacteriaceae bacterium | reverse complement strand
TGGTGACGGTGATCTGGGCCGTTGTGGGCTACTCGCTGGCCTTCGGTCATGGGAATAGCTTCATTGGTGGATTTGAGCACGTCTTCCTGCGCGGCGTGGGCCTGACCCCCAACACGGACTACGCACCCACCATCCCCGAACAGACTTATATGGTCTACCAGTTGATGTTCGCCAT
>PLKU01000579.1:5722-5944 GCA_003140705.1 Acidobacteriaceae bacterium | reverse complement strand
CATCGGCGGGTTGCTGAACGCGAGCGGTGGTCACTTTCCGAGTCTTGATTTTGCAGGCGGGACCGTAGTCCATGTGACTTCAGGCGTCTCGGCACTGGTGACCTGCATTTATCTGGGGAAGCGCATCGGATACCCGCAAACCAACATGCCTCCACACTCCATGGTGTTCAGCTTCATCGGCGCCTGCCTTCTGTGGGTAGGGTGGTTCGGCTTCAACGCCGG
>PLKU01000579.1:0-5709 GCA_003140705.1 Acidobacteriaceae bacterium | reverse complement strand
AGGCAAACCCAGCGTGCTCGGTTTCTGCTCCGGCGCGGTGGCGGGACTGGTCGCCATCACCCCGGCCTCCGGCTTTGTTCAGCCCTTCCCTGCACTGTTGATCGGCCTGGTCGCCGGAATCTTTTGCTCGTTCATGGTTTTCGCAGTCAAGAGCCGCTTGGGTTACGACGACTCGCTGGATGCCTTTGGTGTGCATGGAGCCGGTGGAACGCTGGGCGCGCTGCTAACGGGCCTGTTTGCCACCAAGGCCATCAACGCTGCCTTTGGCAAGGATGTTCCCACCGGCGCTATCGACGGTCACTGGGGGCAGTTGTTGAACCAGCTGGCCGGCGTCGGTATTGCCTGGACCATCTCCATTGTGGGCACGCTGGTGCTGCTCTTTGTTGTCGACAAGGTCATCGGACTGCGCGTCTCCGCCGACCAGGAATCCGCCGGCCTCGACCTCTCACAACATGGGGAAGAAGGATACGACCTCAACTCTTGAGCATGATCGTTTCGATTCGGAGGAACACCCTGTGCGCTCAGCCGCTTCAACTCAGTTGATGTGGTTCACCAAAAACATCCGGCGGGATGCGGCCAACTGGCCTCTCCGCCTGTTACGCTGTCAGACGAGGCATTTCGAATATGCTCAAAATTGAAGCCATTCTCCAACCGTCGAAGCTCGATGCTGTGAAGGATGCCCTGCTGGAAGCGGGCATCGAAGGCATGACCATTCTGGAAGCTCGCGGTCACGGCCGCCAAAAGGGCCATACCGAGTTTTATCGCGGGCGTGAATATACCGTCGACCTCCTGCCCAAGGTTAAGATCGAGCTGGTCATCACAGAGGACTTGAAGGAAAAGGCGATCCAGGCCATCCAGAGCGCTGCCCGCACTGGCCGGATCGGCGACGGCAAGATCTTTGTGAGCCGCATCGAAGAAGCCATCCGCATCCGCAACGACGAACGCGGCGAAACGGCGCTGTAAACCGGGAACAGGGTCAGTCGAGTTTATTGAAGTCGGGCAAAGGATCCAGGCGGCACCGTGTTCACTGTTAACCAGGGAACCCACGTGGAAGGCTAGCGGAGCTGTTCGCTTTCCTAGCGCATCCATTTCAGGGGAGATCGATGAGAAAGACAATCCTCGCCGTTTTCGCGTGCATTTTGTTCTTCCCTTTCGCCCTGGCGGCCTACGCAGGCGACGTAACTTTACCAATCCACCAGTTCATTGACGGGTTCAATCGCGGAGACACGAAGGCGGCCTTCGCTTCCTACGCGAAGGGGAACATCATGATCGTGGACGAGTTCGCTCCGCATCGTTGGTATGGACCCAACGCACCACAAGAGTGGGCTGCTGAGTACGACAAGCATGCGCAGGCGACCGGCGTATCTGACGGGCAAGTGACCTATGGATCACCAACGCGGACCGAGATTGATGGCAACGAAGCGTATGTGATTCTACCGACGGTCTACCTCTACAAAGACCATGGCAAGCCGACGGTAGAAGAAGGCCAGATGACGTTTGTTCTGCATGCGGAAGCAGGCGCATGGAAGATCAGCGCCTGGACGTGGTCTGGAGTGAAGCCGCACCCGGCAATGTAGAACGCAGCCGGGACCCAGAAAAGACAAACGGAACGTCCAACGCGGCCAATGGGCGCTGCAAACCACTCCGACGGAGTCCAAAGCTGCGCCCTGACCAGGAGCTTCAACGTTGAGTTTCCCTCGAATTGTTGCGATCGTTTTCCCTTTTCTTTTTGGGCCATTTCTCATCGCGCAAGACACGAGGAATGTGACCGAGCCGGTGGTGCCACCTGTGTGTGCAACGCTCAACGCAAAGCTTCAAACCATCGGAAAATCTCTGGCTGAAGCGGACGAAACCAGGCTGGATACTACCCGCATTCAAAAGGCCATCGACCACTGCGGCAAGGGTCTCGGCGTGTTGCTTCGCGCCGTGGGAACGTCTAACGCGTTCCTCAGCGGCCCGCTGTACCTGCGCGGCGGCGTCACGCTCATCGTCGACAAGGGTGTCACTCTCTTCGCCTCGCGCGACCCGGCACTTTTCCAGGATCCCGGTCTCGACAAGAGCCCTGTTCTTTCGCCCAACAACACACACAGGGGCAAAACCACTCGCTTCGATGCGCCTCCCGCTTGCGGCACGGTCACCAATTCAGGTCACGGCTGCATGCCCCTGATTACCGCCGATCGCGTCATCGGTGCAGGGGTGATGGGCGAGGGAGTGATCGACGGCCGCGGCGGGGAAAAGATCCTGGGCTCGGAGCACACGTGGTGGGATCTTGCGGAACAGGCGCGCGCCGGAGGCCGCCAGCAGGTCTTCCGGCTCATCGTGGCGGACTACGCAGACAATTTCACGCTTTATCGAATCACTCTGAAGAACTCACCAAACTTTCATGTTGTGTATGACCACGGCAATGGCTTTACGGTGTGGGGACTGAAGATCGACACGCCGAAGCGGCTGGCTCGCAACACCGACGGGGTCGATCCGGGCCTTGGCTCGAAAAACATCACCATCACGCACAGCTTTATCCGCACCGGGGACGATAACGTGGCCATCAAGGGCGGTCCGGGCGGCGTGACAAATATGACGGTCGCGCACAACCACTTCTATTGGGGGCACGGCATGTCCATCGGCAGCGAGACGAACGGCGGCGTGAACAAGATCCGCATCTTCGATCTCTCGCTCGACGGCCCGGACAGCGGCATCCGGATCAAGTCCAACGGCTCACGCGGCGGCCTGACCCATGACGTGGTTTACGACGATGTGTGCGTCCGCGACTCACCCAACCCCATCACGCTCGACACCGGCTACACCGCGGCGGGAACGGTGAAGGGTGATTCTCCGCCAACCCNNAACCATGCGCGACATTACACTCCACAACGTTCGCGTCTCCGGCGGAGGGAAGATCTCATTCAACGGCTACGACCGGGATCACGGGATTGCGGCCGCGCTCGATGGCGTGCTGCTGACCGATGACGCTGTGTACAGCTATTCGCTGCATCATGCCGACATCCGACTCGGACCCGGCCCAAGCAACCTGCAGTTGCCGGCAGGAGAGGACTCCACCGTACAGGGAAGTGCTGCGAGCGGCACCGCTGAGCCCTGCGCTGACAAGTTCATCCCGTTCCCGTAGCACGTTGATGGTGCAGACTTTACCGATTCAGTGTGGCCTGGCGTCAATTTCATACGTGCTAAACTGGCGGCATGAATTCAGGCAGGCCGAAGCAGCCCCTCGCACTACCCGATCCCAAAGCGAATGCAGACAAGCAGGCCCGTGGCATGCACCTCGCTGTCACATCTTTGGCTGCCTTGTACCTGTTTGTGTACCAGGCGTGGCCGACTTCTTTCCCGACGATCATGGTCAAGACGTCGTGGCCGATTGCGGTCACCGTCGTTGCTGCGTCCAGCGTGGCCCTCGCAATTTACATCATCATGCGCAACCCTAGGCCGAGCCGCGAAGCTTGAATGTCGGCCCAGCATCCATTGAATCCGGAGTGAATCGCACAACCGCCATTGCAACCGGGCTTTCGCCTGAAAAGATTGATGTCCTCCTGCAAATCGATCCAGTCAAAGCGACTCTTTTCTGGACATTTTGACCAAAAATTCACCTTCGGCACCAACTTCGCTTATTCTGTTAAGAATTCCTTACTTGCTTCGGCGAGCCACGCACAAACTCTTATGAATCCAGTCGCTTTGGCGGTTGACGATCTTCGGGAGCAGTATCTGCGGGAGATGGCGCTTGTCCGCCAGACCTGTGAGCGGACGGGCGACGGCACCGCTGCCATCCGCCGGCGCTCGGCGGTGGTGGACCGGATTCTGATCGAAATGTGGCACAGGGTCTTTGCGGGACAACCGGCGCAGAACGTGTCGCTTCTGGCTTTAGGGGGGTATGGACGAAAGGACTTATTCCCCTACTCCGACATCGATGTGCTTTTCGCTTTCGCGGATGAAAAGACCGAGGCTCAATCGAAGGATGCCGTCCAGGCCATCATCAAGGGGATGTGGGACATCGGCCTCCGTGCCAGTCCCAGCTCGCGCACGGTCAAAGAGATTGGGCGTTTCGATGCTGACAATCTTGAGTTCACTCTGGCCACGCTGGATCGGCGATTCCTGGCAGGCCAGTTCCCTCTCTACCAGCAGCTCCACCAGACTGTTTTGCCGGGCCTGGTGCTGAGCGAATGGAATACGATCACGCAGAGACTCGGCGAGATCGCTCGCGCGCGGCATGCCAAGTTCGGCAACACGATCTTTCATCTTGAGCCGAACCTGAAGGACTGTCCCGGCGGCCTGCGCGACTATCACCTGGCGGTGTGGTTCGCGCTGCTGTTTCACCTCAAAGAAACCAAGGAGTGGCCCCGCCAGCGTGGAGGCGTCTTCCAGAGTGCCCGAGGCGATGCCGAGGCGGCATTCGATTTCCTCGCCGCGGCACGATGTTTCCTCCACTTCCGCCATGGCCGCGACGACAATACACTCGACTGGCAGTCACAGGATGAGGCGGCCACCAACTCCATTGGACTTGAAACACGCGGGACGGCTGATCCGAGCTACTGGATGCGGACCTACTATCGCCATGCCCGCATCATCTACCGCCGTGCGGCTCTGCTGATGGAGCATTTGCCCGCGCCGGTCAGCTTCTATCGCCAATTCCGGCGGCGCCGTGCCCCCATTGCAGGAACTGACTTCCTTCTCGACCAGGGGCGCATCGATATTGCACCCGGCGCCCAGTTCAACGACACCAGCGCTATCCTTCGCGTGTTCTCGCTGATGGCCACGCATGGGTACACTCTCTCGCAGGCCGCTGAAGACCGCATCACCGACGCGCTGCCCGCGCTGGCGATTCACATCCCGGAGGGCCCTNNGGTACACTCTCTCCCAGGCAGCTGAAGACCGCATCACCGACGCACTGCCCGCACTAGCCATTCACATTCCTGAAGGGCCCTATCTCTGGAACGCTCTGCGCGAAGTTCTTCTGGGACCGCACGCTGCCCATGCATTGCGGACCATGCACGCGCTCGGCGTTTTAGAGATGCTGATCCCCGAGTTCCACGGGATTGATGCCCTGGTCATCCGCGACAGCTATCACCGATACACCGTAGACGAACATACCTTCCTGACGATCGACAATGTGCATACCCTCCGCCAACCGGCGCACGACTACGAACAGCGCCTGGCGCAATTGCTGCCTGAAATCGACAGGCTCGACCTGTTTCTTCTCGCTCTGCTCCTGCACGACACCGGCAAGGCGCGGCGCACCGGAGAGCATGCAGGCCAAAGCGTTGAACTGGCGGACGCGTTTCTTGCGCGGCTCGACTTCGACTCGGAAGAGCGAGAGGCAATTCTCAACTTGATCCGGCTGCATCTTGAGATGTCGAACGCCCTGCGCCGCGACATTTTTGACCTTGAAAACGTGCGCGGCTTTGCTGAGAAGATCGGCAGCCCGCAGCTACTGAAGATGCTGACCATCATGACCTTCGCGGACGTCAAGGCCGTCAACCCCGAGGCCCTTACGCCGTGGAAGGCCGAGAACCNNGAACCTTTGGCAGTTCTACATGGCGACGGCGAACTTTATGGACCGCAGCGTCGACGAAGTCCGCTATCACGCAGCCGTCGACCCCACGCTGCTCAATCGTCTTCGCTCCATGGTTCCGCCCACGCAGTTCGATGCTCTCAAACAGTTTCTTGAAGGCCTGCCGCAACGCTACCTGCAAACCCGCCTCC
>PLKU01000413.1 GCA_003140705.1 Acidobacteriaceae bacterium | reverse complement strand
TGTCCTCGAACTTGTTGCGCTCACCGATTTTGCGTTAATCCGCAGTCCTCGGCTTTTTTGCGCGAACCTTTTAAAGTTATCGGAGTTCCATCCTCGAGTCAAGCTCAATATTTCCCTTGTTTGAGGAATGATCCAAGACCATGAACAAGCGTCGCGCAGCGCAAAATATCAAAGAATGACCAGCAAAATACACCCGAGCCGCTAGGGCTCACAGGAGAAAACTCCTGGGTCTTGCAATGGCTNNAAGGCCACCGGGAGGCTCCACTGCTGCTTACTGTCCAACTGCAACTTTCAAAGAGTAGCATACGCCACACTTTATTGCAACTTTAACCATACGTTGCGCCCGGCTCAGCCACGCGCTCCTCGTTGCAACTCGTCGAGAATAGCAACCCAGTCGCGCGAACGCAAGCGCAGAGCCCTGTGGAAAGCCGCCTCTTCCTGTGGGAAACCGCCTGTCAATGCTTCGGAATAATGCCTAAGTCGCTGAGTCCATTGACGAAAAACTGCATAGCCAGGGCCACCAACAGTAGCCNNGTAGCCCCATCACTCTGACCAGGATGCGAATCCCGGTATCGCCCATCACCCGCCGCACCTGGCTCGCACTCGCCAGAACCCAGTACGTCACAAGACTCGTAAACGCGATCGAGCCCAGGATCGCGCCCATCTCCCAATGCCAGAGGCTGGGCACCTGCCCCACCAACACCATCACTGAAGAGATGGCGCCCGGTCCGGCAAGCATGGGAATGCCGAGCGGCACGATCCCGGCGTCCTCTTTCGCCGCAGCCTCCTCGGTGTCGCCGTGCGCCTCCTGTGTCGGCGAGCGCTTGGCCTCCAGCATATCCAGCCCAATCAGTAGCAGAATCAATCCGCCTGCAACTTCAAACGCCGGCAGCGTAATGCCGAACATCCTGAAGAGCAGCTGGCCGCCCAGTGCAAAGCCGGTTAGCACCACAAAGCAGGTTAAAGCGCCCTTGCCAGCCATCCTCTTGCGGCGCGCCGGATCTGCGCTCTCAGTAATGGCCAGAAATCCAGGAATCGCCGCAAAGGGATCGACCAAAAAGAAGATTGAGCTCAGCGCCAGCACGGCGAAGCGCACCCACGGCACGTTGCTCAACTCGCTCAACGCGGTCTCTGCTGGATTGGTCCAGATCACGTCTTGAGGCTAGTACATTTCACCTAGTCGCCGCCAGCCGTGCGGCGAATTGCTCTACTCCAGCGCACAACAAAACGAACAGACCAGCCTAACCAGGATTAGAATCGGCCTGTCCAATAAACGCGACGGATGAATGGTCTTCAATTTTTTCGTTGCAGTTTCAGGAGGGGCTCCTTGCGCCTATTGCGTTCAACATTGTTCTCGCCGGTCTTCGTCTTCTGCTGCGCTTCTTCACTCTGCGCACAAACCACCGCGCCCGCCCCGTCCGCCGCGCAAGGCCAGGTTCCCGTCTTCAAGGCCAATGCGCGTGCCGTTGAGGTAGACGTAGTGGTCAGCAGGGAAAACGGCGAGCCGGTCACGGCCCTGCACAAAGGCGACTTCAAGGTGATGGAAGACGGCAAGCTTCAAACCATCGATTTCTTTGAGGAGCACTCGGCAAGGACGCTGCCACCAGACTCGATTCCGCCGCTGCCCAAGATGCCTCCCAACGTCTACACCAACGTTCCGCCGGTTCCGTTGAACAATGCCGTGAACGTGCTGCTGCTCGACAGCCTCAACACCGACGAGCAGTACCAGGCCTTCGTCCACAAACAGATCATGGACTTCCTCAAGACGATGGAGCCGGGTACGCAAACGGCGATCTTCATGCTGGGCTCGAAGTTGCGCTTTGTGCAGGGATTCACGACCGATGCCGGAGTGCTCGCGGCCGCCCTGAAAGACAAGAACAACCAGCCGGAAAAGGAACTCCTGCTGAAAACCCGCGGCGACGCCCAGGACGATGCATTCATCACCAGTGCGATGTCGGAGGCGGTCGGCGGACGGTCGAACCCCGCGATAGGAGCCGTGGCTGAAGGGAATGCGGACTATTCCAGGATTCAATACACCAACCGCGCGGCCATGACACTCGAGGCGCTGGAGTATCTCGCCCGCTATCTGGGGTCGGTTCCTGGCCGGAAGAACCTGATATGGTTTTCAAGCTCCTTCCCGATAAACGTCTTCCCCAACATGAGTGAGCGGCAGAGCATCGCGAATCGCGAAATTGGCCTGAGCAACGTGAAGGAGACCGCGGACATGCTGACTGTATCCAAAGTTGCTGTGTACCCTGTGGGCGCGGAAGGGGTAAAGCTTTCGAATGTGATGAATGCCGACAGCGCGGGCTCGGGCCGCGGAAGCGGCAGCCCCATGGGCGCTTACACGGCCGAGGCCGCAGGGCGGTCGCAAACCATCTCCGACATGGAGCAGATAGCCTCCGACACCGGCGGCAAAGCTTACTTCAACACCAATGATTTGAAGTCTGCCGTGAAGCGGGCCATCGACGACGGTTCGCACTATTACACAATTGTCTACACGCCCACAAACGATAAGATGGACGGATCTTACCGGCACATCAACGTTCAGGTAACCGCCAACGGCAAATTCAAAACCGCATACCGCCGCGGCTACAACGCCGACGACGCCAGCAAGGCCGAGGCAGCGCCGGCAGCTGATCCGCTGCGCCCGCTCCTGATTCACGGCCTGCCCAGCGCCACGCAGCTTCTCTACGGCGTGCGCGTGGTTCCAGCCAACCCGCAGCCCGCCGCGAATGCAAAGCGCGCAGGAAACAATGCCCAGCTAACCGGGCCCACCACGCGTTACAACGTCGACTTCCTGATCCACTGGCAAGACGTGAAGCTGGATGCGACGCCGCAAGGCACGCAAAGCGGAAACATTCAACTTGGCTTGCTGGCCTACGGCCGCGACGGCAAAGCCGTGAATTGGGCAGGAGCCACGATGGGCATGAACCTCAGCCCGGATGTGTACGCTGCGATTAAGAAATCGGGAATCCGAGCGCACGCTGAAATCGACTTGCCCAACACGGATGTCTATCTCGAGACGGGAGTCTACGACTGGAGTTCAGGCAAAGCCGGAACGTTGGAAGTTCCGTTGCGCGTCGCGAATGACGCCGTAGCCGCGACTCAGCAAGCGCCCGCAAAAACCAACTGATGTTCGCGCAGATCCCACCCTCGCTGCACTCTTGCTCTCGCCGCCAGAGTGGGACCCGTTCATTTGATCGCGATGCCCATCATCTTCACGATTGCAAGGGCATTCGTCTGCCGTAGAATCCCCTGCTTCAGGCGGTAGTCAAAATCCAGCGGCTGCTCTGGATTCTCGCTCTGCATGTGCAGGTTCATTCCACGCAGTTTCGGGTTCTCTGCAATCTCGGTCAAAGCCAGGTCATGCGTTGACAACGCGCCCAAGGCGCCGCCCTCAACCAATGCACAAATCACCGCCTCGGCGGCAACTTTCCTGTCCCTTGAATTCGTCCCACTGAGAATCTCATCAATCAGGAACAGCACCGGCCGGTCTTCTTCTGTAGCAGAAATCGACTCCCGCAAACGCTCAACTTCCGCCAGAAACTTCGATTTCCCTTCCAGGAGCGAGTCCGCGATTGCAATGCTGGCACAGACATTGAACGCGCTCATCCGAACATTGACCGCCCGCACAGGCGCACCCGTCCCTGCGAGGATTGCGTTCAATCCCATCGCGCGCAAAAACGTGCTCTTGCCTGCCATGTTCGAACCGCTGACGACATAAAATGCGGTCGAATCGTTGAGCGCAACATCATTGCCAACACCGCCGTTGCGCGAAAGAAGCGGATGACACAACCCCTCCGCCTCGAACCGCGCGCCGCCGTCACATAGCTCAGGGAAAGCGTGATCCGGATGCTCGAACGCATATCCGGCCACCGCATTCAACGCCTCAAACTCTGCCCATGCATCCAACCATTCTTCAAATTCCCTTTGATGCGCAGCCCGCCATCTCTCCACGGCCAGAACAAGCTGTGTGCCTCCGGCCAGCCACAACGAAAATCCACCGAGAATCAGATCACCGCGCCGTTCAATGGAACGAACCAGCCTTTCCAATTTGTGTATCGTTGCTCCCGCATGCTTGTTGCGAGCGCGATCGACGAGGTTACGCAATTTGCTGCATCGACAATCTTGCCGCTCCATCAAGCCAACTCCCTGACGCAAGATCAGAACATCGCTGCCAAGAACACTAAGCATCTTGAGATGGAGACGAACACGGCCCATGAACGCCAGGCTGATCCCGGCCTGTGCAACGAGCAACGGGATGAGCAGAGGTGCAATCTGCATCCAGGTGAGAATCGTGGCGAAGCCGCAAAATCCAAGGATCAAACTGATCGCGCTTGAGAAAAATAGGAAAACGGATACGATCGGATGCACCTTGAGCATCGGCAAGTCGAGCCACTCTCGCAGATGGCTTCCCTCGCAGTTCTGAAATTGATACTTGCCCAGCAGCGCAATCTCTTCGCGCAGCGCTATGGCGTTGCGCAGCTCCTTCACTGCTTCTTGTCGAGCCGTTGCTTCAGTAATCAGGGGAGGATCAAGCAGGAAGGCCGCAAGCCGTTCTGCCCCTACCGAGGATCTCGTCGTAGAGAGCAACTCAAACAGTGATCCTTCTCCAAGAATGCCTAGACCTGCTTGATAGAGATGGTTGTCTCGCGCGTAGTCCAAACCAGTGCTTCCATTGCCACGCCAGCTGTCTTCCATTCGAGCAATCCCGCCCTCATAAAAGCTGAGCCGCTTTGCCAGTTCGACCGACTTTTTTCGCGTACCGAGAGACTCTCGCACTGCCCAAAAAGGTCCCATCAGTGCAATCGTCGCTGCAATGGGTAATGCGACTGAGCCGTGAATCCCAAGAATCAACAAAGCTACAAGCAAGAACATGGCCGCGCCACAAGCAGCCGTCGTTCGAAGCTGGCGCGCACGTAACTCTGCCATGTCGCACTGGAGGTTCTTGACTCGTGCGTTGTACGAGTCGAGGACAGTACTGGCTAGCGTTCCTGCAGGAAGGACACTCATAAATGCACCTTCTCTTCCCCGTCACTGATCCAGGGAGACTGTTAGGGCCGTGGAGAAAACAAGCCTGGGCAGGCTTGATTGCTTGTGAAGTTGCCAGGGATAACTAAGAGAAGATCGGTGGAGGGCGTTGAAAGAGCGGAGACAGACTTGGGGCGGTGGGAACGGACAGAGTGGCAAACGCCAACTCCCGAAAATGAATTTTCGGCGCTGGCGCAATCCACGAGGAAGGGAGCGCCTTCAGGCAGGTCCTGAGTGCGCGACCGATTTCGGCCCGATTCGCCACCAGGAACATCAGCAGGATTGTCAGCAACACAAAGACAATCGTCCTGCCGGTTCCAGCCACAAGAAGCGCCTGATAGAACGCCAGATAAACGGGAAGCATGTATAGGAAAACATCCCGCACAGCTTCGTTGTAATCTTGGCGATTCATCCGCATCCTCTGCCAGCGATTATAGCGCCTAACAATGAATAGAGACTTAAGGTCCAGCCCGGCCTCAAGCAGTTCTTGAGCGCGATCCCCCGTGCCAGGTCTGGATGCCTTATGCCGGAGGGGGCTTCACTGCCTTCATCGATCGCAGCGCGATCAAGCCCAGCAGTGAGATCACGGCAGCCAGGGCCACCCACAACAATGCAGGATGTTTTTCCGTGAAGGGACGTGTATCGGGACGAGGTTGATATGCGGCATTCAATTGTTCCGGCCCAGCGGACACTTGCGTTGCATTCGCTTGAGGCGTAAATAGCTTGGCATAATCGTAGCTCGGAGAAGAGAGTGCCGGGTCGCCGTAGAACAGCACATAGCTGCTGTTGGCCTCCGCATCGAAGCAAAGGGACCGTTCCAGCATCTGCAGCTGAACTGGGCCCAAACTCAACGGCGTGTCATCGCCGTTGTCAACGGTGATCGTCCACTTTGTCTGCGAGCTCGAATCCACCCATTCAGCGTTGATGGCCAAATGCTCTTCATCGATCCGGTGGCCGTCTTGAATGCCGTGCACACGAAGCAAATCTCCTGAAAATCCGGCAAGCTGCGCAGACTGCCCTTCAACGGCCGCCTTCGGCTCNNGTCGCGACTGAACTGAGCAGGAGATGCACCGGGTGTAAATACGATTCGATCCACTGGGGCGCTCGCAGGCACAGTGAATTCGATCACCGAAGTATGTCCCTTCTGCGTAACGGTTGACGGCTCTGCGATAGTCAGGTACTTCGCATCGGTCGTCGACACACGCACCACAGAGATTCCCGTGACACTGTCCGGAGGAAGTGGCCCTTTGATGCTGAAATGCAGATAAGGGAAATCTGATTCTGGCAGGTGGAGCACTGTGCTCCGTCCGAGCTTCTGCCCAGAGAGATCGAAGACGGTGTACGTCCCCAGCTTGGTAGCGCCGCTGCCCGTCTCATCCTGGCTCCCGGTTACCGTGACCGGGGCAATGAAATTCTGCCCTTTCAGCGCAAGCTGAATATCGCTGTATTGTCCGATGGGCACCTTGGCGTCGAAGACGGTTTGACCGCCGCGCATTCCAAGGTTCAGCGGCTCAATAGATTTGTCTTCCGCTTGCTGCGGAGCGGCCGCGCGAATGACAAAGGGAGTCTCTGTTTCAGCGCGGTAAAGTCGCAGATCGGCTAGCTGCGGCGCAGCATGAGCAAAGATCCCGGCGTCAAGCACAAGGCAGCTTTGTCCCGACGACTGTGGAAGTCCCTGGATGGGCCGCTCGTATCGGAAATACATCATCTCCGGCGACGCCGCCTCCATCGCAATCAAAAGCAGGCCGGCTCTAAGCCTCATGGTCGGCCGATCCCGCTCTGAGTTTGAGCCAGTCGCGTTGATAAACAAAACTCACTGCCAGCAGCAGCGCTCCCAGGCCGAGAAAGCTCAGAATCCTGAAACCCTGGCTCAATTGACTCATATCCAAAAGGAAGACCTTCCCGATCGTGACAGCCAAAAGCAGAAGGGCCTGCCACCGCAGGAATGCTGAGCGGCGCCAAAAGCCCGCGGCCAGCAGAGCCGCGCCGAAGACCATGAACCATGCCGAGTAAGTGAACTGTGCGTTCATTTGATACTGCTGCCACTTGGTGGCGTCCACGGTCCAGCTCCGCACCCACCAATAGCTGTGAATCTCCCCGCCAACGGCAATCAGGATCAGCGCATTCAGTGTGAGCACACAGCCCGCGGCAATCGCTGGCCAACTGCCTTGCGCCCCAGTCTCTCCACGATTCTCTGTGGATGCGATCCACGCGGCAAACGCAAAGACCGCAATTCCCACGCAGTAGCACCCGAATCTCGCGTTGAAAAACGGCGTGGTCGATGCGTCGGAATTCGCCACCAGCGCCAGGAATCCCAATGCAAGGCAACCCAGCGCCAATGCGCGCAACAGCTTCCGTCCCAAGCGAGCTGCCACCCACATCAGCGCTCCACCCTCAACCAGCCAGCCGATCGTCAGCCAGTGGCCCTGCGCTTTCAGCGGAATCGCGATAGTCAGGAATACAACCGCCGCCGTAAGGTGCAACGCAGACAGCAAAGGAGTGCTCGCTCGCAATTTTGACTGGGCCGGCAGGCTGTTCAGCAGCAAGTAGAAAGACGCAAACCCAACCGCCAGCCATGCTCCCACCCAACCGCTCTTCATCCAGGAATACATGCTGTAATACGCAATGCATCCCAGCGCCGCATTGGCCACCGGTAACAAGACAAGCGCAAGATTGTCCCCGGCAGAGTGTGCCGCCCCGTCTTCAAGATCCACACGGACCAGCCGCGGCGCGAAGGCAAAGCACAGAAAGAAGCAGCTCAAAAAGAAAGTAGTCCGGCCTAGCTGATCGTTGGTGTAGTAGGCTGAGGCCCAGGCGCCAAACAACAACGCAGTTCCCACGAATGATACGAACAGCAGCCGCGACCATGGCTTTAGCGCAACCAGAACCAGAACAGCCAGGTCCAGCAACAGCAGGTAACTCAGCAGCGCGATCTCGTGGTTCTCTCCAGTTGAAATCAACAAGGGAGTAGACAGTCCGCCGGCGATTGCATAAAGCGCCAGCAACTCCGCATCCTGCCGCCAGGCCATCAACCCGTTGAACGCAGTCACCACGATCATCGCTGCGAACGCCGCGCTTGAAGGCATCAATTGATAAAGTGAGAACGCTGCCCACAGCGACAGGTAGAGCGTGCCGCTGCCCACGGCCTTCAACGAGTAAGAGAAGCCTGCAAAGCCTCTGCTGCGGAATCGCTCTGACCAGGCAATGAGCCCTGCCCCTGCAACCAGCCCGATGAGCACGCGCCCCAGCGGCCCTATCCAATGGTTGTCCATCGCCAGCTTCAGGAACCAGGCCGCAGCAATCAGCATCGCCAGGATTCCGATTCGATTGAACCATTGCGAGCCAATCCGGTTTTCAAGCGACCGGTCATCCGTCTTACCATTTGCGGCGTAAGAACTGAAAACCGGCGCAGCAACTGGCATCGTAAGAGGCTTCTCAGGCAGTGAGGTCGCCGGNNGGAACGGCTCCGCGCACCGGCGCATTGCTCTTCTGTTCAGCACCGGCCGCCGTGGAAACTGCGGGCGCGACGACCTGCGCTAGGGGTGCCCCCACCGCCGGCGTCTGCTGCAAAAACTCTTTTGAAAGGACGCCCTGCCGCCACAGAGCCTCTTCCAATCGGCGCACACGCCACAGCAGTTCGCCAACCTGTTTTTCAAGACTGCCACTACTGTCTGGGTTCATTGCCGTCCACTGTACGCCCGGCGAGACGGCGATTCAACGAAATGTCTTTGAATTATTTGCCTGTTCCGCATCGTTCCCGGCGTCGCGTGTTTCATCTGTGCTGTCTTCCTGCCGGCACAATCAGCCCTTCCGCCGTGCCCAACAGAATGTTGCCAGGCAAGTGAAGAAACAGATCGATAGGATTCTGTCCCCGGGACGCCGCACAACAAAGTCGAGGTTCAGTGCTGCTCCCGCCATCGTCGCAGCCAGAAGCGCCAGGCCCACTCTCGCGGTCCATGGAATCAGCACCAGCAACCCACCGACAATTTCAACCACGCCGGTGAAGTACCTGAACCATTGTCCCCAGCCAATCTGCGCGTAAAGCGTGACCCACTCCGTTCCAGGCCCTGAATGGAAATTGTCCGCACCGAACAGAACAAAAGCAAATGCCACGCCNNTGTCCTGCTCGAACATAGCCACTTAGATACCGGCGGAATCCGCCATGTTCCTGAATGCCACAATTCTGCCCCGAAAGAGACGACAACGGCGACCTGATAGCCCCGGCGTAGACTCAGCGCTGCAATGGCGTTGCCTGGAAAGCTGAATGAATTCAGTGAGATGTATTGTGATTTCGCCAGCGATTAGATAGTTCTAGCAGTTCTAATCAATTATCGGTAAAGTTGGTCCANNCCACCGATCCCGATTCATTCGGTTTGTTACGGAGGCAATCCATGAAGGCCCTACCTGCGTCAAAACTATCTGCAGCGCCAGAAGCGACACCACGCGCCAGTCGTCGCCATCGCATCACCGCCGTTACAGTGTTCGTCGCGCTCATCTGCTCCGGCGCTACGTCGTGCACCAAGACGCAGGTTGCCCTTTCAACCGCCGCGATCGCCGCGGTCGTCGTAGGTANNGTCACCTATGCAGTCAAACACCACAACCACACATTGCAGGGCTGCGTCTTCTCTGATGCCAACGGACCCAAACTCCGCACGAGCGACGCGAAGGTCTACTCCCTCAAGGGCGACGCTGCCAGCATCAAGGTCGGCGACAACGTGAAATTCAACGGTTCAAAAGTGAAGAAGACCAAAGGCGACTCGACCGGTGATCAGGTCTTTTTGGTCCAGAAGCTGAGCAAAGACTACGGACCTTGTCCCGCCAACGTTGCGACTTCCCCAACACAATAAGCGTTGCAGTTCCAGGCCCCGAATGGGACTTGTCCGCACCGAACAAAAGCAAATGCCACGCCGCCGCGCAGCACCCAATCAGTGATCGTGTTGCGAGGCTCTCATGCACTGTCCTGCTCGAACATAGTCACTTAAAAACCGGCGGAATCCGCCAAGTTCCTTCGCCCGGTTGGCCGCCGACTCGACAGCAACTCTCTTGAAGAAATCAGCGAGAGATCTATCCGCAGGACAAATAACGTGAGGCGATCTTCACGGTCTCAAATAAATTCTCTCTTCCTCGATTGAATGAAGAGGGCTCCGCCAAGCAGCAGAGCGATCAAAGCAAACTCGGTCGCCAGCGAAATGGAAGCTGCCGGACTCCACTGGATCGCCTTCCCCCACATCCCATTGGCGATGCCCGGAATATGAGCCACAATATATCCCACGACATTGATGGCCAGGTTGCCCGCAATCATTGCGGAGATCGTCCAGCCCTTGGACTCTGTGACCAGGGCGACCGCGATCATCAGACAAGTACTCACGAGGATCTCAACAGCCATGATGGCGGTGAAGGCAAACAGGCCATGGATTACCGGCGCAGCCACGATCAAGGCCAGGCTCCCCGCGACCAGGGTCAGCCAGAAAGGGACGAAGATGAGCAAATTGCCCAGAATCTTGGCCGTGGTGTACTCAAGATAGGAGATGGGCAGGCTCATGACAAACGCCAGGGTCTGATTCTCACGCTCTCCAACCAGTGTGTTCATCACCAATGTCGCGGCGATCGTGATGATGATGGAGATTAGAAAGACGAGCCCGATGAAAAAACCGGCTTTGCCGCCGAGGGCAACGATGCCGAGCGACACTACGCCACCTGCCAGCGAGAGCAGAATCGCCCTGCGGTGAAAATACCAGTCCTTGAGAATCAAGCTCTTGACCATCGAGTAGTTCATGCCGTGAGCCGCTCCCTTCTGCTGTGCACGTTGGCCACAAAAATTTCTTCCAATGTCATGGAGTCCACCGCCTGCACGGTTGCTCCCAGGTCGTTGCATACCGAGACCATGACCGGCTCGTAACGATTGGTGGTGAGCACCGGGAGCCGGCTGCTTCCGCCCACTTCCACAACGCCGGGCAGCCGCGGAACCACTCCATCTGGCGGGAGTACGAGCCGCAGCCGCCGCCAGCGGTCCAGAAACGCCTCTTTGTCGTCGGAATCGATGATCCGGCCCCGGTCGATAAACGTGATCTGATCGGAAATTTGCTCCACATCGAGTGTGTTGTGCGAAGAGAACAGGATCGTCCGGTCCTCATCGGCAAGCACAGCCATCAGTTCATCAAGCACCTCCACACGCGCAACCGGATCAAGCCCGGTGGTTGGCTCGTCCAGCACCAGCAGCCGCGGACTCCGCGCAAGCGCCAGAAGCAACGCCGCCTTCACGCGCTGGCCATGCGACAACCCCTTGATCTTCTGTTGCAGCTTCAGATCGAAGCGACGCGCCAGTTCCTCGGCGTAGGACTGATCCCAGCGCGGGTAGATCGGCCGCAGGAAGTCCATGTGCCAGGCAAGCGTCGCCTGCCCGTAGAGCCGCATGTCTTCCGACACAAATCCAATATCGAGCTTTGCCGCAGCCTGTTCCGCGGGCATCGAGTGGCCGAGCACCCGCACCGAACCCTCGTCCTGATGAACCAGCCCCATCAGGATGCGGATAGTCGTGGATTTCCCTGCTCCATTTGCCCCGATAAAACCCATGATGCTGCCCGTGGGCAGTTCAAGGTGGATATTCTCGAGAGAAAAGTGAGGGTATCTCTTGCCCACACCATCAAAATGAACAGAAAGGTCATTCATACAATCTCCTTCGTAGGCCGGGCCTCGATCAGCCGGTTCGCGGCTTCCTTTGTGCGGCGGCCAATCTCCTCGCTGCTCAGGCCTAGCAAATCGCCAAGCCGCGCCACCTCTTCGAGACGTTCCGATAATTCCTCGTGATAGAGCTGTGGACTCAGCCCCGGATTAGGGGCAATGATCGATCCCCTGCCCTGTTGGGTCAGAATCACACCCTCGCGCTCCAGTTCAAGGTAGGCGCGCTTGATCGTAATCACGCTCACACGCAAAGCGATTGCAAGCTGGCGAATGGACGGAATCTGATCCCCAGCCGCCCATTCCCCCACAGCCACCCGCTGCTTCACCTGTTCCATGATCTGCAGGTACATCGGCCGGCCATCGGATTGCGAAATGACGATGTCACTGTGCATGTCAGTATACTGAGTATATACAGTTGTCGCACGCAGTCAAGCTATTTTTCGCGGCGCTCAGCTCCAGTTTCTTACTTCGCCTGAAAGTCACCAGCAGAGGGGTGTTCCCAGCCTCCGCAATACAATGATTTCTTGCCAGCACGCACCATCCATTCCGAACTGCACGATCGCCTGGAGATCGCTCTCGTCTCTCCGCGCAACCCGCTGAACATTGGGGCGGTGGCACGGGCCATGGCCAACTTTGGATTCTCTAAGCTCGCCGTCGTGGCCCCGTACGCACCGCACTGGCGCGAGGCGCGGTCGGCCATTGGGGCAGATGAACTACTCCAAAACGCAAAAGTGTCCGCCACACTGGCCGAGGCCGTTGCTAGCTGCACGCTGGTGGTTGGCACAGGAACCCTGACCCACCGCAAACCCGAGCAGCCCGTGGTTGCTCTTCCCGATCTCGGTCCACTAGTGCAGCGGGAATTGGCACACGGCGGCCGCGTCGCCATCGTCTNNGCTCTGCCATCTGCTCGTCGAAATTCCTACGGACCGCCAGCAGCCCTCCATGAACCTGGGCCAAGCCGTGGCCGTCTGCCTTTATGAACTTGCTTCTCGAGCGTTCTCGCCGGCAAAGAAAACGCATCCGCTCCCCACCACACCACTCACAGACACTTCAGCGGAACATGATCCCGCCGCGCCCTCCGCGGACCTGGAGTTGCTGGCCAATGTGGTGGAAGAGGCAATGGTGGCCGCCAACTACTCCCCAGCCTCAATGCGCGATGCAAATCGCCACGACCTGCGCCTGCTGCTCCGCCGGTTGGCCCCCACAAAGGCGGACACGCGCCGCATCCTGGGCCTCTTCCGGCGAATTCTTTGGCGGTTGAACCGGCCTCAAGCTGGGAACTAACAAGGCACCTCAATCCCCCGCAAGTGGGAGATACTTTTCCCCGCCTCTACCGAATGCTGTTAAAGTGGCGCACATGGGTCTCCAATGCGGGCATTTGAGTTGAATGCGGGCTATTCAGCTTGGGTCGGCTTCCGGCGCAGCCTCATGGCTGTTTGCTGCGTTTTTGCTCTCGTTTTAACCGTGTCCGCGACGGCCCAGGACACTTCCCCTGCGCAGCCAGGCATACCTCCTCAAGCAGCTCAGCCGAACGCGCCTTTGCCGTCTGCCTCCAACGCGACCCAGAATTCTACGCAGGTGCCCAGCCCTGCGCCCGATGCGGCTCAGCCGCCTGCGCAATCAACGCCAGCCCAACCATCCACACCCGCTCCCGCCGAGAATGCTCCGGCCGCAGCGACGCCGAGCGTCCAGGAGCCTGCAGCCGCACCCGCTGCACCCGCTCAGGCCCAGCAAGCCAATGCCCAGGCCCCGGCCCCCCTCCCAGGCGAAATGACTGAAGACGAGTTGAAGCGGATGCTCGTCGGCAAGCAGCTCTACCTGCGCGGCGGCTATATGGACAACAGTTTGAGCTTCAGTGAGTTTGGCAAGCTCATCGGCCACTCACCGCAGGGCTCCTATACGCTCAATCAGATTCAGATCGACAGAGTCCGCCTCACCAAACACAAGGTGGAATTGGAAGGCGAGCGCTACGGCTTGCACTTCCTGGGCGCTCTGGCCTATGAGGACCCGGCAACCGCAATCGACCGCCTCAAAATCACTCCCAAGAAGAAGACAGTCAAGATCACCATCGACCGTGAACAAGTCATCACACGCAAAGTCAGCAAGGAATCTCGCGCCAAGGGAAAAGAGCAGAAGGGCAACGCCGCCACTCCTGTGCAGACTCCGCCGCCTCCCACAACGGCCCAGGCACCTCCTGCTGCGACAGAGCCGACTGATGCCGATCAGCTCAAGGCGGAGATCGCCGCCACTCCCGCAGCCGAACGGCCGGCCGATCCGAATAGTGTCACCGCCACGTTTTCAGCGGCGCACGCAACCAATGTGCTCAGAGAAGCGCTCAGCCGAATCTTTGCGCCGGGAATCGACGAGCAATTGATCGCATCGATGCCGGACTGCTGGAAGCTCTACTACCAGGCCGCCGCGGCCAACACTGACTATCGGCCCAAGGATCCAGCGGTGTTTCGCCAGAATGCTGTGGACAAGAAAGCCCGGCTCCTGTCGTCCTTTCAGCCCGAGTCCAATGAGTTTGCGCAAGCCAATTCGGTTTCAGGAATGGCCCTCTACCACGCGGTGATCGGACCCGACGGCAAGCCTCAGGAGATTGCCGTGGGAAGGCCCATCGGTCTCGGACTCGATGAAAATGCCGTGGAATCCATCCGCAAAGCCTCATTCGAGCCGGCTATGAAAGATGGAAAGTCGGTCCCCGTCCTCCTCGACCTTGTGGTGCAATTCCGCATCTACTCAAAGAGAACCGCCGAAGCCAGCAAACCGGAAGACGCGAGCAAGCGGCCCGAGCCGGTTCTGCCCGGTCCTTACAGCGTTCAGCATCCGTAGATCAAAAAATCAGATCGCAATCGGACTTGAGCGCGAGAATTTGTGCGTCCATTTGCCAATTGGATCAGGGCCGATGTCGAGCGTCAGCTGCTTGACTCCCGCAATTCGCCAGCCTTGCGATGGCCTTACATCTGTCTTACGGTCGCAAGACAGTTGAGAGTCTCACCTATTCCTTTCTCTTGCCCTGTCTTACACTCCGACTCACGAGGCAAGACCGCCGCTAAGACAAAAGCTAAACGCCAGTTCAGTCTCAAAGCCTGTCTTACACCCGCTTCAGGCCGGCACTGCACCCGACCCCGCGCTCGGCGCCTGCCACAACTCCACACGGTTGCCCTCAGGATCCCAAATCCAGGCGAACCGCCCGTACGCACGGTCCTCGCGCTTCGGATCGATCCGTACCCCCGCACGAGCCAACTGCCCCAGCAGCTCGTCCAGATCGTCCACGCGAAAGTTCACCATCGTCGTCTGCGGTCCCTCGCCGAAATACCCCGTATCGAGAGGAAAATGTGCGAAGACGGTCATCCCGGTGGACTGAGGACCATCGAACATCAGAGTTCCGCCGTCTTGCTTTGAAATGCCGAGATGGCTTTCATATCACTCGGGTAGCGCTCCGGGATCCTTTGCCTTCAGAAAGATGCCGCCCACTCCCACTGCTTTGGCCATCGCTACTCCTCCTGCCGGATCATCTCTTCCAGTTTCGGTTTGTGTTTGACCTCACGGCCAGTGCGAGGCTCGGTGTCGAGCACCCGCGCAGGCTTGGGCTGGCCCACCCGCTCGCGCGCGTTGGCCTTCACCGCCTTGGTGGCCGAAAACTTCCCTGGCTTGCGTTTTGCCATGTCAAACTAGAGTATGAAGTAGGTTGACCCGGAGGGGAAGCCCCAGGCCAGCGGAGAATTCCGGCCAGGTGGAGAATCATGGAAGAACACGACTTTTTCAACGAGACTACCGAGCTGCGACCACACACTCTTGTCTGCCCCAAGTGCGGGCAACCCGGCGAATATAAAGTCACTTGGGTCGTGCGCCGTAAGCGGGCCCAATTGCCCCGTGGGGCCGACGAACGCGATCGCGCCCGCTTCGCCAAAGCGCAGTCTTACATGGTAAGACGTGACGACAAGCTGTCTTGCACCAACGTCCGATGCAGAAAGCCATTCGAGATCACCCAACTCCAGTCGCTGGCTTTTCTGACAGACTAGGCTATTCCATTTCCGAATCTGAGAATCTTCCAATCCGGTCGGCCTCTGGCGCAGGCCCCACACTCTGTGATTGAATCGAAGCTAGGCGCGGTTGACCCCAGGCGCCATTCTTGAAATCCGCCAGAAGAGGTTTAAAGTACGATGGCAAATTCCCTGCTTCCCCCTGAAGAGCGCAACCTGACCCCCGACCAGGTGGAGGCGCTGGACAAGCGGCGCGACTTGGGCCACACCTTCCTCGTCATCGCTGGCCAGTTTGCCGTAATCGCCACAATCCTGCTGCTCTGGGTCGGCCAGGACCTCAGCTACTCCCCCGGCTGGGCGCATCCGATGGCTTTTTACTTTGCAATCGCCATCGCCATCATCGTGGTCTTCGGCATCACCGGCCTGGTGCTCCGCAAAGGCACACCCCGCCTGGACTAATCGCCGTCACCGCACGCCATTTGGTTGACCCGTTTATCCAAGGCACTCGGCCAGGTTCCACACAAGGCGCTGGCAACTACCGTGTGCCAATGCGGGTCGTCGCATAGTCGGCCACGCCAAGTCTTCCAAAGATTGCTGACTCCCGAACTGGTGCCGGACGAAATATTCCGGGCTGCCTTTGCAACGCTTGCCATGAATCCGCACAATCAGTGAACGCGGTCCCCTACCGTCTACTTTCGTAACTTAGAGAAGTGGACATCACGTCCGTTTTTGAAGATTACAGCGTCAGCGAGTGCCCTGGTGTTGGGACAGGTATCTTCCGGTCAGCATTTTCGTTTTCTTCGCGAGATCGGCCGGCACGCCCTCGAACTGCACCGTCCCGCCCTCGTGTCCGGCGCCCGGCCCCAGATCGATCACCCAGTCCGCTCGCGCGATCATGTCCAAATTGTGCTCGATGACGATGACCGTGTNNCGGCGGCGAGCTTGAGCCGCTGCCGTTCGCCGCCCGACAGGGTCGAGAGCGGCTGGCCCAGTGTCAGATATCCCAGTCCCACGTCGTCGAGCGGCTTCAGGATTTTCGCAATGGCCAGCTCCGTGAAAAAAGCCACTGCGTCCGCAATGCTCATCTCGTAAACGTCGCCGATGGATTTGCCGCGCAGCCGGTGCTCCAGTACTTCAGGCTGGAAGCGCCTGCCATCGCAGGTCTCGCAGGTGGTGGCCATGGGGTCGAGATGGCCGAGGTCGGTATAGATCACGCCCAGCCCGTTGCAGTCCGGGCACGCACCTTTGGAATTGGCCGAAAACAGCGCAGCATCCACCGCGTTGGCTCTGGCGAAGGCCTTGCGCACATTGTCGAGAATCCCGGTATAGGTCGCCGTGTTCGACCGCCGCGAGCCGCGCGCCAGATTCTGATCGATGACGACAATTTCCGGATAGGCGAGTGGCAGGCAGCCCACAATCAGCGAAGATTTTCCCGAGCCGGCGACGCCTGAAACGACCGTCAGCACGCCCTTGGGAATCGTGACCGACACGTCCTTGAGATTGTTGAGCCGAGCGTGCTTGATCTTGAGTTCGCCACTCGGTTTACGCGCCTCGGTCTTGATCGGCTGGTGCTTCTTCATGTGGTTGCCGGTCAATGTGCCTGAAGTTAAGAGCCCCGCGAAATCGCCTTCGTAGACCACTTCGCCGCCCTTGCTGCCTGCAAAGGGTCCCAGGTCCACCACATGATCGGCAATGGCGATCATGTCCGGCTTGTGTTCGACGATCAGCACCGTGTTGCCCTTGTCGCGCAGCTGCTGCATCAACCCGGCCATCCGCCCCACATCGTGCGGATGCAGCCCCACCGAGGGCTCGTCGAATACATAGGTGATATCGGTGAGCGATGAGCCGAGATGGCGCACCATCTTCACCCGCTGGCTCTCCCCGCCTGACAGGCTCGAACTCTCCCGGTCAAGGCTGAGATAGCCCAGCCCGATGGTGACCAGGTTTTCCAGGCGCGCCTCCAGGGCCGCCAGCATCGGTCCAACCTGGGGCGCCTTCAGGTTGCGCACCAGTTCGGCCAGGTCGCTCACCTGCATTTCCGACATTTCTGCTATGTTCTTGCCGGAGATTTTGCTCGCCAGCGCCTCTGTCTTGACCCGCGCGCCTTTGCAGGCAGGGCAAATCTTGCGGCTAAAGATGCGGTCATATTCCACCCGGACATGTGGTTGCAGCGTCTCCGGGTCCTTGTCGCCCATCATTTGCCTGAGCTTGGGCACCACGCCCAGGTAGGTCAGGTTGATCTTGTCCACCTTGACCTTGCGCCCGTCGTCGAGATCGAAGAGGTTGGTACGTTCCTCCGCCGAGTATTTGCGGATTGGCTTGTCGAGATCGAACATCCCCGAGCGGGCATAGATGGTCCACCACCAGCCGTCCACCGCGAAGACCTTGTTGAGCAGCGCCCCCTGGTTGAGGGACTTCGTCTCGTCCACAACTGCGGCCATGTTGATTGCCCCCACCTGGCCAACGCCTTCGCACTCCGGGCACATGCCGCGCGGATCGTTGTAGGAGTAATAGCCCGGTGCGGGCAAACGCGGCTTGCCCAGCCTGGAATACAGCACACGCAGCATCTGCGCCGTGTCGGTCACCGTGGCCACGGTCGAGCGCAAGTTGCCGCCCAGCCTTTGCTGATCAACGATGATGGCCGCCGAAATGTTTTTGAGCTCGTCGGCGTCAGGCTGGCCGTAGTGGGGCATGAATTGTTGCACGAAGGCCGGATAGGTTTCGTTGATCAGCCTTTGGCTTTCCGCCGCGATGGTCGAGAAAACCAGGGAGGACTTGCCCGAGCCAGACACCCCGGTAAACACCGTGATCCTGCGCTTGGGAATATCGAGCGAGACGTTTCTGAGATTGTTCTCGCGCGCACCACGAATGATGATCGAACCGTAGTCGGGGAAGGCCATCGGCTGCTCCTGGCTCATTTTCTTTGAACTCTCCTGTGAAAGCTTCTCAGACTTCCCTAAATCGGCCATGCCCACATCGACCCCAGGCGGGTGGCCCGAACCTTTCGGAAACTCCGCCCAGCTTAATCCCGAAGGTGCCCCATCCTTGCGATGTTCTCCATCGCAAGGGTGGGATTCGCAAATGCTCGCCAGCCTGCGGAGCTTCGCGCGGATTCATGCTCGAGAGCCTGCACCTGGAACTGTCTTTGCGCTCAACACGGTCCATGCAGCCAGAGAGTCCATGTAATCTCTCCAGTGCACGATTTTTCTGTTCTCGATTGTAATGACCGAGCTGAACCTGTTCTCATAGGACACCCCGGTTGCGAGAATTGTGCCGTGCACGTCGTATTCGAGGATCACGACGCGACTATCCAGAGAGCGGTGCACCACAAGACCATCGGCCGAGTGAAGCTTGATCGAACTGCCGTATCCCGAAAACTGCTCCATCAAAGCAGCCCGCCCGCGGATCGTCCGGGGCCAACCGGGAAAGTCGTAGCGGAAATCAAAGACTGCATCGTCCCCGATCGTGTCGAAGAAATGTTTCTCGTCGACAAGGCCGGTTAGCCCTTCCAGGACAATGTCAAAGAAGGGATTCAGGGCATTGAAATCCGCATATCTGGATTTGGTCATCGGACACGCCTGCCTCAGGTAAATGCCTCGAACTGCGAGCGCTGAACTGAGTGTAAGCTGGCGGCCGCTTGCTCATGGCTGCCCACAACTACCCGCGCTTCTGGTGAAGTTCATGTGGTTGATGCGCTTCAAACATTGCTCCTTCCCCGCTCTTCGCAGGAAACAGCACGCCGATTTTACGGCTTTCCGGCCGCAGCGCCCACGATGCCACCAGGAATCCATTAATGATCAGAGGGGCGATCACGTGAAAGTCGTAAGCGCCGTAACCGCAGTGCAGGATGCGCCCGCACCTGTCAGGTCAAAGAAGATGCCCGCATAGACCCACTCTTTGAGCCGCGGATAACGTGGCGCCAGGATCGCAATGGCCCCAAGCACCTTCCAGAATCCCAGGATGGCGAAGAAATACATTGGGTAGCCAAGCTCGGGCACCACGCCATGGGGGTTAACCCGAAATTGCCAAAGTTGCGCGAGTCCGCCGTCTCCGATAAAGAATGCGACGAGGATTGTCATCGTCCAATAAACAACGGATTTTGTTTTCATGGTCATTCCATCCCTCCGACAACCCGCTCGAGGTTGCCAATGAATTTTTGCCAGCCGTATTTTGCACCCTTGTAGTTGGCGCCTTCTTCCGACGGGAAGCCGGATTGCTCCATGCGAAGATGCGTGCCGCTCTCCCCTGGAGTCAACGTCCAGACAACAACGGAGCCAAGCCCCAAAGCACCCCAGCTATAAGAGAGCCGTGCATTGGGTTCTACTTCCAGAACTTCACAATCGATGATCCCGTTCCAATTCGGCGCGGGCATGGCGCGAAATTGGAACCGGTGACCCACGACTGGCTGAAAATCATTCTTCATTAGCCACTCTTCCATCAGCGGGCCTTCAGTGAGCGCGCGCCAGATTTTTTCCGGTGGATGCGGGAATACTCTCTCGATCACAAGCGTGCGGGTAACCTCCTGAAGATTGCTCATGAGTTCATCCTTTCCAAAAGAGATTCAAGACGGTCAAACCGGTCACGCCAGAAGGCTCCGTAGTGATCGAGCCAGTCCACCATCGGCGTCAACGCGTCGGGCTGTGCGCGATAGTGAGTTTCGCGGCCCGCGTGGCGATGCCGGACCAGCTTTGCCCGCTTCAGCTGGGCCAGGTGCTTCGAGACAGCGGGCTGGGAGACGCGCGCATAGCGAGTCAATGCGTGGACGGTCTGTTCGCCCTGGCGGGTCAGCTGCTCGAAAATGGCTCTGCGGGTGGGGTCGGCGAGAGCACGGAAGACGTAATTGGGGTTGGCCAGCGGCACAGACAAACCATAACCAAACGGTTATG
>PLKU01000478.1:14340-14996 GCA_003140705.1 Acidobacteriaceae bacterium | reverse complement strand
AGTATCTGATTGCATCTGAAAGGGTTTTGAGTTCGTTCTTCATGGCATAGACAGAATCTCACAAGATTCGTCATTAGTCAAGTATATTATTGCCCTTGCCACAGCCCCACCTGGGGGGGAGGGGGTACCCCCTGGACCATGCAAACCGATGAGAAAAACTCGCCAAAGCCCTTCCGCTACACTCGCTCTATGTTGCGGGAGAACGCCAGCTTGTTTTCGGCCGACAATGCTGGTGGAGAGTGGGTGACAGCGTATTGCGATGGCGGATCGCGTGGAAATCCGGGTCCGGCTGGCTACGGAGTGTTCGTCGAGGGCGCCGACGGCAACAAGCTGGCCGAGCTGAGCGACTACTTGGGCAGGGCGACCAACAACGTCGCCGAATATTCGGCTCTGCTCGCCGGCCTCGAGTGGGCGCTGCACCACGGACACTTGCGGCTTAGGGTCGTCGCCGATTCCGAACTGCTGGTGAAGCAGATGCAGGGGCGCTACAAAGTTGCGAGCCCTGACCTGCGACCGCTCTACGACGAAGCGAAGCGCCGGGTCGCCAGGCTCGATGCGTTTCGCATCGAGCACGTCCTGCGCGGCAAGAATAAAAAGGCCGACCAACTGGCCAATGCGGCGATGGATCGCGGCACCGGCCGGAAACCAGCACCGAG
>PLKU01000478.1:169-14328 GCA_003140705.1 Acidobacteriaceae bacterium | reverse complement strand
AGGAGGAGCTTCTTGTCCGGCTTAGTAATGCGAGCCGCTCGTCTCGACGATCTGGCTCGTCTGACGGAAATCTATAACCACTACGTCGTCCACTCGCCGGCGACGTTCGATCTGGAACCGAAGACCCTCGACCAGCGCCGCGAATGGTTCTCCCAGTTTGCCGAAGCGGGAAGGCATCGGCTGCTGGTCGCGGAAGAAGACGGCGTCATTCTCGGCTACGCCGGCACCATGCGCTGGCGTCCTAAGCCGGCCTACGACACGACAGTGGAAACGAGCATCTACTGCGCGCCCGAATCCGTCGGTCGAGGCGTCGGCGGCAACCTTTACGCTGCGCTGTTCGACGCGATTGCCGGCGAGAACATTCATCGCATCGTCGCGGGATACGTTCCACCGAATCCGGCTTCGGCGGCGCTGCATGAGCGATTCGGCTTTCGCCCAGTCGGCACCTTCAGCGAAGTCGGCTACAAGTTCGGCCGCTACAGGGATGTGTGCTGGATGGAAAAGCGGTTGTAGACGCGCCGCGTCACGCTCGGCAGCCGTCAGGCTTTTTGCTTGCCGTGGGTGCTTTGCGTTTTCTTTGCGATGGTCGATCCGGCACGGTGGTGGCCACGGTAAGACGCAGCGCGCAGGGCAGCGCGGCTACGACGCCTGTGCGCGATGGGACGCAGCACCGCAGCAATTCGATGCTCCGATGCGGCTGGGTCGTCGAGATACTGGGGATCAAGCATCGCGATGACGGCGATGGCGCGGACCCGATAGAGCCGCGCCCACTGGCTCTGCATCAGCGAGTGCTGGACGGCTTGCCAGTAGTCGTTGTCGTCGGCGGTGGGTGTGGTGAGGGCCGAGACCGCGACCGGCTCGTTGTTCATCAGGTTGAGGAAGTTGCCGAACTCCTCGAGGTTGACGCCCATCTGGTACACCAGTTGGCTCAGCGCCATCTGCTGCGGGCCGGTGAGCTCATCGAAGTTGCGGCAGTAGGCCCGCGCGTTTTCGATAGCCTGGATCGCGGCGATGCGGAGCAGGTTGCTCGCCTGATCGTCGGTGATCTGCGGGTCGAGCGACCAGATTCTCCGCCGAGAACGACGGATCGTTTGCCAGGTGGCGAGCTTGTCGTTGAATTGCTCCAGCACCTGCGGCAACTGGACGGGGTCGAGGCCGGCAGCCTGCCAAAGCTCGGCCGAAGAGGGTTCGACGAAAGAGTGGGAATTGAGGGGGTCGCTTTGCGGATGTTGCCGTTCCGGCAGATCGAGGCTGAATCCAGCGCCGATCAGCGGCCGACCGGTTTTCGGGTCGGGATACGCGGCGAGCACCCAGCCTTCATGCCGGTGATCGCTGAGGAGGCTCATCAGATCCGTGAGGCTGAACTTTACCTCCGAATCGCGGAAGTCAAGCAGCGGCTGGACCGACAGCGGTGCCGCCGAAGCTTCAGGATTGGCCGGAATTCCGAGAACGATGGAAGCGGGCGAAAAAGTCAGCGTTCGCGCCTCCGAAGCTGGCTCAGCTGGGCCAGCAGCAGGGGATGCGGTTTGCCCGACTGCCCACGAGGCAGCTACGACCGCGAACAACAACAGGCTCAGCTGTCGCGGCGTGACGCGCATCCTGGAAAGTTGGCTCAGGGTCATTTCGTTCCGTACACGATGCCTGAGGTGGCGGCGAAAGGCAATGGCAAAAAAGGATCACGGGCAGGTAACGTTCCATTTGTGACTGAGGAGCCATTGCATTTCGCGAACGAGGAACTACCGGATGTACAGTGGTAGGCATTCCGAAGTACGCTGTTTTGGTTCTATTGAATCCGCATGGCCACCGTTTCCGTTCAAAGTCCGGCTGCAACCGCCACCACGCGGATGGTTTCGCTCGATGTCCTGCGCGGCATCACCATCGCGTTCATGATCATGGTGAACAACAACGGAGGGCGCGGCTCGTGGGGCTTTATGAACCACGCCAATTGGAATGGGTTGACGCCGACTGATCTCGTATTTCCCACGTTTCTATTTGTGGTCGGCGCTTCGATCGTGTTTGCTTTTGATGTGCGGCTTGCGCGGGGAGCAACACGGAGCCAGCTGGCAGGTCACACCGTGCGACGGACTGTAATTCTTATCCTGCTGGGGATTGTGGTGAACGGGTTTCCGTTTTTCGTGCTTGACCACTTGCGGTTTTATGGGGTGTTGCAGCGGATTGCCATCTGCTACCTGGTGGTGGGGCTTTTCTATTTATGGGACAAGCGGGTGAACACGAAAGTTGCTGTGATCGTGGCGGCGCTGGTGGGCTATTGGATTCTTTTGCGGTGGGTTCCGGTGCCAGGCGCGGGAATGCCAGGGCGCGATGTCCCATTCCTGGATCCGGATCTGAACCTGGTGGCATGGCTTGATCGCCATCTGATGCCCGGGCACCTCTATGAGAACTGGACGACCCATAATTTGCGCGACCCTGAAGGATTGCTCAGCGATCTTCCAGCTGTGGCGACGGCGCTGTTGGGGCTGCTTGCCGGGATGTGGTTACGGGGAAGCAAAGCAGTTGCAACCAAGACCAGGGCACTGGCGACAGCTTGTGTAGCGCTGTTGGCGACGGGATACTTGTGGTCAGTATGGCTCCCGCTGAACAAGAAACTTTGGACGAGCTCCTATGTGCTGGTGGCGGCAGGATGGTCGATGGCGTTGCTGACACTGGCGTACTGGGCGGTGGAACAGAAGGGATGGTTCAAGGGACGGAGCAAGGGATGGATTTGGCCGTGGCTGGTGTTCGGGTCGAATGCGATTGTTGCGTACATGGTGAGCGAACTGCTGCCCACGGTGCTCGACGAAATCACAATCCATGTTAACGGTCGCCCCAGGTCATTGCTGGCTTTTCTATCGGCACCGATCTTTGCTCATATACCCAATCCGGGATGGGCCGCATTTGCCTATTCGATGTCAATCACCGCGGTCTGTTTTATTCCGGTGTGTGTGCTCTACCGCAAGAGAATCTTTGTCAAGGTGTGATCCGTCATTTGAGCAAGCGAAAGATCGCGGGGCGCGCAAGGTTTCTGCCCGCGCAATGCAAATTGACCCGCCCACCGCAAGTTTGTTCCACCACTTACAGAGCTGCCTTACGGGGAGGGGATCGACTGACGCAACGACAAGCAGCAAGACCGAGGAGTGAGACATGAGGTTGTGGGGAGTGATGTTGAGCGTTGCCGTATTTGCCGGTGTTGGAACGGCCCAGACACTGAGCTGCAGCATGCAGGATTACAAGAGCACGGAGGGCGTGAAGGCCGTGGCGACGAACGGCGGGGTAGAGCTGTCGTGGCAGGGAGAGCTAGGACAGGAGCTTCGCGCGCGATTCACGCTGCGCGACGGCCAACCCTCGATCGAGGAACTTGCTGCACGCAAGGCAGCAGGCGCCTGGATTGTACTCGGCAAGAACCTGAAGCCGGAGTTCGATGTAACGACCGGGCGGCGCCGCATTTCCATCACGGAACTTTCTATCCTGAAAAAGTTAGGCATGGATACGCCCGAGAACGAGGATGAGTATAAGTGGAATGTCTTTTGGGATGCGCCTCTTGTGGTGCCCGGGAAGAGCCATTTGTCCGGTGCGCCGCGTTCCGCCGACGAGATAGCGCGGGCAACGGTGAGTTACAAGGCCGATAACTGCGCCGTGAAGACAGATGGAGACCGGGTAAGTGTGGTTTTCAACGGACTTACTCTTGGGATATTTGCCGGAGATTTGCAATTCACCGTGTACAAAGGGTCGAACCTGTTACGGCAGGAAGCGCTGGCAAAGACGGACGCGCCCGACGTGGCCTATATCTACAAGGCTGGATTGAAGGGATTTGAGATCAAAGGTGATACGAAGGTGGTGTGGCGCGATACCTCGCAGGTGTGGCAGGAAAATGACCTTGGCGGAGAAGCCAACCAGGAATCTGTGAACGTCAAAGCGCGCAATCGGATGGAGATTCTGGATGCCGGTGCTGGCTCGCTGGCGATTTTCCCGCCGCCGCATAAGTTCTTTTTTGCCCGTGAAAATGAAGTTAATCTGGGCTATGTTTACTACCGCAAGGACAACGGCCGTTCGTTTTCGCTTGGCGTGATGCAGCCAGAACGCGGGGAAGGCTACGCACCGTGGGGGGTGTCTGACGAGGTGTGGAAGCGGAGAGTTGGTGTTGCCCGCGAACAGGTGGAGAACTACGCGCTTTACAACGCACCGCCGGGCACGGTTCAACGCATGGCTGTTTACTACTATCTAAGCCCGACAGATGACCATTCAACGCAGCAGGCTGTGATGGCTTATACGCACGACGACGTGTATAAACCGATACCTGGATTCAAGACGGTTACCGGCCATTTCCACCTTGAGTTCAATGAGATGATCCGCGACCGGGGAACTTCGGATGTTAGCCCCACGTGGGTTCCTGTGTTCCGTGGATTGGGAATCAATATCGTCTATCTCGGCGACTTTCATGATGATTCTGATTTTGCCGATCCGGGGCCCAAGCGGCTCCCGGAGCAGAAGCTCTATTTCGAGGGTGCGCGGAAGCTGTCGGACAAGAATTTCCTGGTGATTCCAGCCGAGGAAGTGAACTCATATCTCGGTGGACACTGGTACTTGATGATGCCCAAGCCGGTTTACTTTACTCACGCGGAGCCGCGGCCGGGAGGGCAGGCCTTCGAGGAAAACGATCCTGTTTACGGGCACGTGTATCACCTCGGGTCCGCAGACGATGTCATGAAAATGGTGAATAAGGAACAGTCGATCTTGTGGGTCGCCCATCCAAGGACCAAGAGTTCGGCGATGTATCCCGATATGTACAAGGACAAGGACTACTTCCTCAGCGATCGTTTCATTGGTGGGTCTTGGGAGTCACTGCCAGTGGATCTTTCGCAGAAGCGGATGTGCGAGAAACGCTGTTTTGGAGTCAATGACGACATGAGCAACTGGGCTCCCAAGCCTAAGTTCATGCTTGCCGAGGGTGATACCTACATGAAGGTCCCTGGGGACGAGACTTATCCCATGCTGGCGATCAACTATCTGAAGCTCGACAAAGTTCCGGCGTACAACGAAAGCTGGGCCCCGGTGGTAGAGGGGATTCACGAGGGAAACTTCTTTGGCACTTCAGGCGAGATACTTTTCCATAAGTGGGGCATTGAAGGCTCGGGTTCGAAGAGCATTTATACGGCCTCGATTGAATACACGTTCCCGCTCGAGTTTGCTGAGCTCGTGTGGAGCGACGGATCGAAGGTCGATCGCCAGCTCATCAGCCTGACAAACACCGAGCCGTTTGGAACCAGGAACTTCAGAATTCCCTTTGACGCCACGGGCAAGAAATGGATTCGGTTTGATGTCTGGGACTCTGCCGGGGATGGTGCGTGGCTTCAGCCCGTAGCTCCAAAGTAGCGGCCAATAAGAGTCTAACGTCGTTCCATGCGCAGTTTGGACTCAAGGAGTGAATCTCAAGTCGATGGCAAATTACAGAATCGGAACCGCAGGTTTGATCGGGCTTGCAATGATGTTGACCATTGCACTCATACAGAGCCCCTTGCCAGCGATACAAGCTGGGGGCGGCCAGGCGACTGGTTCTGAGACCGAGGTGTGGATCTTTGACCGGATTGACGCGATCGGCGGACATCCAACCACAGCGCTTGGCGATCCGCACGTCATCGATTCTCCCTATGGCAAAGCAGTTGAGTTCAATGGCGTAGATGATGCGCTCTTCATTGGCGAGCACCCACTTGCGGGCGTTTCTGGTTATACATGGGAAGTTATCTTCCGGCCGGACGCGGATGGCGCGCAGGCGCAGCGCTTTTTCCACCTGCAAGAGCAAGACCCGAGTACCGGCAAGGACACCGACAATCGAATGCTGTTCGAGATTCGAATTGTGGATGGGCAATGGTGCCTGGATAGCTTTGCGACAACTGGCGGACAGAAGCTGACACTGCTGAACTGCAAGCTGCTTCATCCGCTCGGGCAATGGTATCGAGTTACCGCTGTTTATGACGGCAAGAAGTTGAGAAACTATGTGGGTGACGAGCTTCAAGGCGAAGGTGATTTGAACCTTGGTCCACAGCTCGCTGGGCGTTCATCGGCCGGCGCGCGCATCAACAAGTCCTACTACTTCAAGGGTGCGATTCTTATGGCGCGGATGACTCGACGCGCACTTCCCGTGGAGCAATTCCTGAAGATGCCCCCATTGGCCGTGAGTGGGCAAGGCAAGTAAGTCAAGAGAGTTTCAAGCCAGATTTCCATTTTGAGTTTTGATTCTGAATCCTCGCTGGAGAAAGGGTTGCATTGAAGGTGCAACCGGCGAGAGTACGTGGCTCCCCGCGTTTGCTTCCTTGAGAGCTTGGCCAGGAATTTATTGAAAGACGCGGAGTTTCGAGGTATCGTGAAGTTGCTTGATGCCGGCCTCCCCCAGGCCTTCCCGCTCACAGCAGGATTGAGGTCCCCAGAAGATCGCATTCGTCGGCGTGGCTGCTGGTCCGACTGCAGTCGCGAATGAACCAGCCGCTCCACGTTCAACGCGCAATGGCCGAGCCGATTGCGCGAGAAGGGGAATTACCATATGCGCAATGTGCTGGCAGCAGCAGTCATGCTCAGCCTGGCTTTCGTGTTACCCGCCGCGGCAGCCCCCTGCCCTGGAATCGTCGTACTGCAAGACTCGTTTACGACACCCAACCCTGCGATAGATAGTACTGCAAATGCTCAAAGCAAGATCACGATTCAGGGCGGCAAGGCTGAGGTCACCTTTCTGCAACCCGCAATGGGGCGCGATGACGAATACACGGGCATCCAGTATGGCGATGTAAATGTGTGCGGCACGTTTGCCACGGCAAAGACCGACAAGGCGGAGAACCAGGCTGCAGGGCTCATTTTCTGGGGAACGGATTACACCGCCTTCTATTCTTTCCAGATCCAGCCGGCTATCGGCCAATTCGCGGTTCTGCAGTTGGTTCCGGGGACGGGGTGGGCTTTGCCGCTTGCCTGGACAGCGAGCACTGCGATCGTGAAAGACATGGGGGCGGCGAATACGCTGATGGTGCAGACGCAAGGAAAGGTAGTGTCGCTGTTCATCAACGGCCAGAAGGTGGGGACGTACACCGGCACTCCGCCGGCCGGAGGCGGTGTTGTGGGCTTCTCTGTCTCCACTTCGACTCCCAGCCTTGACACGTGGGATGTTACAGACTTTTCGGTTGGAGTGCCGTAAAGCGAGGGGCATTGCCGGCTGAGAGAATAAGAGCGGGGCTTGTGGGGTTGGGAGGGGCTCCGCTCGCGGTGCGGGTGAGCTTACCGAATATTTACGAGCAAAAGCGAATTCAGGCATGAAACGGAGGGCTTGTGGTTCCGGGTGGGAGAAGCGCTTCTGTGCTTCCTGGCCTGATCTTGATCTTTTGGAACAGCCAGAGGTTAAGCATGGTGAAGATCAAACCTCCCACTGTGAACTTGAGCGCAATTGGGGCATGCGACGGGGAGAAAAACCCCTCAAGGCAGCCGGCAATTACCAGCATGGGAATGGTGCCTGAGATGAGCCGCGTCGCTTCGATACCGCCCTGCGCCAAAGACTCCTTCCAGCGCAACGCGCCGGGGAAGAGCATGGCGTGGCCAATGCGGAAACCCGCAGCGCCGGAGATGATAATGGCTGGCAGTTCGAGCGAACCATGAGGCGCGACGAAGCTCCAGAGAAGCTCAGACATTCCGTATTGATGGCAAGCGGCCCCAACCACTCCCAACAGGATTCCGTTTAGATACAGGTAAAAGAAAGTTCCCAGCCCGAACGAGATGCCTCCCGCGAAGATGGCAAAGCAAACGGACAGGTTATTGGTCATGATGAGGCTTGTGGCCATCGGCGCCATGGTGACGAGCGATTCGGTCCACATCTGATGGCGCTCCATGGTGGCGATCATATCGGGGGAGAGGAAGTGGCGCATGAACTCCGGGCGAGCACTTGTGATTACGGCGCCTAGCAGGCCCCATCCCACCGTAACCCCAAGCGATAGCAGCACGTAGTTGATTTGCTTCTGAAAGATTGCCGGATACTCATCCCTGAGGAAGCGAAACAGCGTAAGCAGATTCGTCTTTCGGCCGGAATAGATGATATGGTGGGCGCGAGCCAGCAATTGATTGACGTGCGCAGCATAGCTGCGGGCAGTCGTGTCTTGCCTGAGCACGGAGAGATCGGCGGCAACCTGGCGGTAGAGCAGCGCCATCTCCTGCAATTCCGCCCGGGTAAGTTGTCCCAGGCCGCCTGCGTCCGCTTGGGACAATAGGGAAGACAGCCGGTCCCAGTGGGGCCGTCGCTTGAGAATCCACTGGTTGGAGAGGATTTGCACCATGGACCTGAGTTCTGACCAGCTTAGCATCGAAACGCCTGAACTGGTGGCGATCGAGATGCCGCTTGCGGGTATCGGCAGCCGCTTTATCGCTCTGCTGGTGGACTACCTGATCTGGGGTGCGGGATTTCTCTTGCTGTTTTTTCTTGCCGTCCTTCTTTTGCCCGGGATTCACGCCTTCTCCAAGATCTCAGCACAATGGGCAGTGGCAATCGCGGTCTTCATTGTGTTTCTTCTTAATTGGGGTTACTTCACGCTGTTCGAGGCCTTCTGGAACGGTCGCACTCCGGGCAAGCGCGTGGCGAGAATTCGCGTGATTCAGCGGACAGGGCAAGCAATTGGCCTGTTTGAATCCATGGCGCGCAATTTCGTGCGATACATCGACCAGTTTCCATTCTTCTATGCGGTTGGCGTGGTGTGCGTGTTTGTTACCAAGCAGCATCAGCGGCTTGGAGATCTGGCGGCAGGGACGCTGGTGGTGAGGGATCGAGATCCGGAGACGCCGTTGTGGGGCGAGTCCGGCTCACGGACATTCACGGCTCAGCTCTTCGCGCCCAGTGCTCCCAAGCCAGAACCTCAAGCCGCGCTGAATCTGCCGACGACCGGTATTGCTCGCCTCTCAGCCGCGGACCTTGAGGTGCTTGAAGGGTTTTTCTCGCGACGTTTGGATATGAGTCTGGCGACTCGCCAGGCCTTGGCATTCAGGATCGCGTCCGCCATTCAGGCGAAGTCAGGATTAGAACTCCCAGAGGGCGCCAGCATCGAGACGTTTTTGGAGGCGACAGCCCGGCAACTGAGGGATTTGGCGAGGCTGCAATAGGAGGCAAAATTCAATAGACGGTTTCTGAGAGGGCCTCCGACTTGACTGGGGAAAAGAAGGTTTGGCGGCGTTCTTTCTGCGGCTGTAAATTAGTTCAATTTTGACCTAGCGAGGAAAAACCGTTCGGAGGCTCGTGCAAAGCGTCGCATTGAGCAAATGTCTCATCCAGACGCATCCTGCGAGTAAACCGATTAAACGCCTTAGTTTCAGCCATATCCGGAAGGGTGGACGGGTAGCGATCGAAAAAGATGGCCCTCCGGTCAAAATCTGACAAAACTACTCTTGACAATTGATCCCTTCAAGGCATTAAATGTCTCCCGGCTCAGTGGCAGACCTTTTAGGACCTTCCTACTCAAACGTTTGAGTGGGAGGATTCCAAAAAATGTAGAAGGGCAAAATCCTTCTTCCAAACCACGGAGAAATCGAGCCCATTTTAGGTCGGTTCAGGCGCCATTCTGGCCTGGGCAGACGGGTCGAGGCCGGCAGGTTGCTTGAACTCTGAAAAGCACTCCGGCAAAGAGTTGAACCAAAATGCAGAACCCGCAATCCGGCGGAAGAATGCTGGAGCCAACCCAAAGGGAAGCGCCAAGGGGTGGTCAGAAAGACGGGAAGGGCGGATTGGATGAATTGGTCGGGGGTGAAGTAAATTGATTTTCTTCTTGACAATCCACGATTCGCAGGAATTCAATGGCTCGGTCGCAGTTTCAACTCATCAGGTAAATCGGTGTATTTGAGCGATTCTGTTCTCAATAGCCGGCAGCCCTCTCGGCCCTCCGCTTCAGTGGATGGTGTCGCGGGGGGTTCGCGTCGTTTGGGGTCAGGCAATTCGGTTAACTCCGGAAGACGCAATGGGCACAAGTGGAAGCATCGGGCATCTGGCCGGGAATCCGGCTTAATTCATACGGCTTCATACCCAACCGATGGGGAAGCGATCGAAGTACACAACACCAACAGCAGCAAACTTGAAAAGGAAGGTCACATGAGACAAGCGAGACGCAGTTTCATCAGCATCGTGTCGGTTCTCTTATTGTTCGCTGGCTTGGCACTACATGCCCAGCAGAACTCTGAGATTGTCGGCACAGTTACTGATCAGACCGGGGCAGCAGTGCCGGGCGCAACCCTGACACTGACTCAAACGGAAACAGGTTTTGTCTACAACTCCACCACAAATGGTACAGGCGCATACGTATTTGCCGGCTTGAACGTCGGCACCTACGATCTGAAGGCCACCGCGAAGGGGTTTGAGGCCTTCACCAGAACCGGCCTGCCTCTGAATGTATCGCAGACGCTCGCAACCGACATCAAGCTGACGATTGGAGCCGAGACAACGCAAATTACCGTCAGTGCAGATGCGCTGTCGGTACAGACAGAATCCAACGATGTCAGCACGCTGATCAGCGGCGAGCAGGTAACGTCGATTGCAACTGAGAACCGCAACTTTACTTCACTGGCGGCTCTCGGCCTTGGCGTCAGCTCCAACCTGCCAAACAATAACCCTCCATCAGCCTCGGCTTCGAGCGCAAGTATCAGCGTGAACGGCCTTCGCCAGAGCCATAACATTTGGCTGCTGGATGGTGCAGAAGCCGATGACCGTGGCGGCGCCGGCGGCATGAGCGTCATGCCCTCGATGGACGCCATCGCGCAGTTCCAGGTACTGGCCAGCAACTATCCTCCGGATTACGGTATTGCTTCCGGAGCCACATTCAGCCTTGCTCTGAAGAGCGGTACGCAGAAATTCCATGGAGAGGGTTGGGAGTTCTTACGCAACGACGACCTCGATGCGAACGATTACTTCAACAAGTATCAAAAGGGAAGTGCTGCCAATTTCCAGCCGGTCCCGAAGTTGAGACAGAACATCTTTGGCGCTAACCTTGGCGGACCCGTGTACATTCCGCATGTGCTCACGCAGAAGAAAACCTTCTTCTTCTATAACCAGGAATGGCGGCGGGTTATTCAAACGAGCTCTCCGACCACCAGCACGACGATGCCCAATGCAGATCGTCCCGTAGCAGGTCAAGCTTTGCACTACGTGGCTCCTGCCTATGCATCGAGCCAGGTCATTTCTGTTCCATCGGTAGCGCAGGTACCTGATCCCGCTTTTGCCGCCAAAGTTGCCGCTGCGGGCCTCACGGCAGGTCAGCCGTTCCCGAACCAGACTATTCCAGCATCAATGTTCGATCAGGATGGGCTGCTGTATTTGAGCCCCGCGAACAGCCTCCTTCCGTATTCGAATACTTTGGGAGATAAGGCAACAACCGAAATCGCCACTCCCACAACGGTCACCGAAGAAGTTGTTCGTATTGACCATGANNCAGGTGTGGCAGGCGCCGATCTGAGCTGGAACTGGACTTCGTATGACACAATCAGCAGCGTCGAAAGCAACCCGGCGAACAGCGCCGCGATCAAGCTGAGCGGTGAGCTTTCTCCGAGCTTGTTGATCGAAGCGTCGATGAACTATGACGGCAACATCATCAACATCACCAACTCCTCCAATAGTCTTCATCCGAGCAACTGGGTTTCGGATAACTTCTTCGTGAACTCGGGTTCGAACCAATTCCCCGGCGCAAACTGGGGCGGCAATAGCGTTGGCGGCTCGCTTGCAACTGGCTATGGAGCATGGCACAACGCTGCTGAAGACTATGAGCCGAGGGCGGATCTTTCCTACACCCGCGGCAAGCATGCAATGAAGTTTGGCTTCAGCTACAACCGCTACACCAAGAACCAGCAATTGCAGGCCGATGCCGCGGGTGACTATGGCTTCGGGCAGAACCAGTCTGGCAACGGATCCGGCGGAAATTCCGGCGATCCATTCATCAGTCAGCTCCTTGGCCTGGCGGGCAGTTATTCTCAGCCGCAATCCATGGCCATCCGGCACTATGTCAACCAGACTACGTCGGGGTACGTCAACGACAACTGGAAGGTGAGCTCTCGGTTGAGCTTGCAGCTCGGTTTGCGTTACGATGCACTGCCGCACGCGTGGGAGCGTGACGACGCTCTCGAGAACTTCGATCCGACGCAATACGTCAACGTCCCCGTGAGCTGGTCTACGACATTTGCGGGCGCTATCAACCAGACTAGCCCTGGAGTTCAGACACCTCTCGGGTTTAGTGGAGCTTCCTACTATCTCAACGGCATGGTTACGCCTGGAAAGAACGGTGTGCCCCACGGGGCGGTGACAAACGACTACAAGACTTGGCAGCCCCGCTTAGGGTTCGCAGAGGATCTCTTCGGTAACGGCAAGACCGTTCTCCGCGGCGGCTTCGGAATCTTCTACGAGCGCTTGCAGGGCAACGACATCTATGGCCTTTCGAATAGCAACCTGCCCTATGAATACACACCGAATGCGAGCAGCGTTTACTTCAGCGCGCCAACCTGCTCGTGGGAATCGACGGCATCCACGGCCATTCCCGCGAACTGCGGCAATCCGGCGGCCCTTCCGATCTTTCCGGCCGGCCTGACCACGCTGGCCACAACGTACAAGGCTCCCGGCGCTGCCATGTGGAGTCTCGGCGTGCAACATGAATTGAAGCCGTCCATGATTTTTGTTGTCCAGTACGTGGGCAATCTTGGGTGGCATCAGAACATCGACGTCCCGTTCAACAATTTCCCGATTACAACGCCAAACAACCTTCGGGCCTTGACGGCTTCCACTGGGTTGCCGAGCTCGGTTTATCCGGCAGGATCGAACGAGCTGCGCACCTACCCGGGATATGCCGGGATTTCCCAGGAAGAAAACACGACGAACAACACCTACAATGGTCTGCAGACCAGCCTGCGTGTGCAGAACAAGGGGGGCTTGAGCGGCGAGTTGGACTACACCTACTCGCATAACATCGACCTGACCGATGGCGATCTAAACACTATCGCTAACCCATGGAACCTGAAGTATATGAAGGGAAACAGCGGTTATGACCGCCGTCAAATCTTCGGGGGCAACTACATCTACAGTCTGCCCATCTTCAACAAGTCCAACGGGTTGGCTCACTCCTTGCTTGGTGGCTGGCAACTTGCAGGCACCTTTGTCAAGCAGACGGGCGAACCTAACGCTTCCGGTTTTGGCGGCGTGAACGATCCTATCGGGTTAGGCGGGGGTTACACCAACTACGCCAATGTCGTGAACAAAATCACTTACCATCACAAGGTCAACGACTGGTTCGATACCTACGCCAACGGCGGAGTCGGATCACTTGCGGCAGATCCGCAAGCGCCACCGACCGCCGGCTATGCTGGTGGTCCTAACCTCGGTTTCGGCAACGGAAGAAAAGACACCTTCCTCGGCCCGGGCCGTACCGATTTCACAACCTCTCTTTACAAGAACTTTGCGATCACCGAACGGGCTCACTTCGAGTTCCGCGCGGAATCGTACAACACCTTCAACCACACGGAGTTCACCTCAATCAATTCGAGTTGGACTAACTCGACGGGCGGGCAGTATGGAACGGCGACCGGCGATGCGGGCCCACGCGTATTGCAGCTTGGCGCCAAGATCGTGTTCTAACTAACCACGCGTGAGAAACAAAGGGCGCCGCAAGAGGAAACTCTTGCGGCGCCCTTTCAGTTTGGATTCCTGATTCCGGCCGTTCGGATGACTGGACAGCGCATCCGCCGGCCTGCGATGATTTGTTCGAAGATGTCACGGTTCCCCGATAGCCGGCTCATCCTAGCTGTTCTTATGCTCGCCACTGGATCGGGCTGTGCATTTAGCGAGCATGCGCCCGCGCAGGCTGCCGACATGCCGCATGCCACAGCGAGAGCATCCAATCGGGACGGTTACGTGGGGAGCGCCGCCTGCACCCCGTGCCATCGGACCATCGCCGGGTCCTTTGCCAAGACCAGCATGGGCCGATCGCTCACTCCCATCAAGCCCGAGCTTCTCCAGACTCTGCCTCCCGGTTCGACGGAGACAACCAGCCTGTTCGACGCCAGGTCAAACCACCAATTCGAAGTCCACGCCGAGAATGGCAGACTTATCCAGAGCGAGTACGAGACCGGAGCAGGCGGCCAGGAAGTCTTCCGCAGCACATATGAAATGGGCTGGA
>PLKU01000478.1:0-143 GCA_003140705.1 Acidobacteriaceae bacterium | reverse complement strand
CAGGACGACGGCTTCAACCGCATCATCCAGCCTGGCTGTATTTATTGCCACAGCGGTCGCCCTCAGCCCATCGCCGGCCACGACGGAAGCTACCGCGACCCGGCCTTCACGCAGACCGCCGTCGGCTGCGAGAACTGTCACGG
>PLKU01000151.1 GCA_003140705.1 Acidobacteriaceae bacterium | reverse complement strand
TTCGATATTCCATTCGGCGATGACGCCGTTGTTCTCAATGTAGAGGTGCTCCTGTGCGCTGGTTCTGTACTCACCTTCGACAATGTGCGCGGCAGTATCCCATACCGAATCGACGTCGCCCTTTTCAAGCAGGAAGCTTTTGAAGAGGTTGTCCGTACCCCAGACGATTGGGTTGCGGCGCTCACTNNTCCTCGATGGTGAAGACTGGTGGGAGCGGATCGTATTCGATGCGCACAGCATCTACGGCCTCGCGCAGTTTGTGCTTGTCAGGATGCGCCAGCAGAAGAATCGCTTCGTCGCAGTGGTTCACCTTGCCGTCGGCCAGGCAGGGCTGATCGGCAACGATCAGCTGAATGATATTCTGGCCGGGGATGTCGTCGGCGGTGACGACGGTGAACTCGGTCCAATCGATGCTGCGATCATAGAGGATGGAGCGGATGAGGCCTCGTGGGATGGAACTGCGAACAGTTGCGCCGTGCCACATGCCCTCGCGTTCGATGTCGTCCACATAAAGCGCGCGCCCCATTATTTTGTCCGCCCCTTCCTTGCGGGGGACTGAGGTGCCTACGATGCGGGTTTTCGCATGCGNNACGGGTTGAGGCATAGCATACAACGAAACGGCGAAGTTTCAAAACGCGCGGATCAACTTGCCAACTGGGCCAATGTGCGCGACAAGACGTGAACGCCGCTGCCGATCCATTGCGGCGACGCGTATTCGTCAGGGCGATGGCTCACGCCGCCGCGGCAAGGAATGAAAAGCATGGCCACGGGTGCGATGCGCGCCATGAAGAGCGAGTCATGGTAGGCGCGGCTGACCATTCTCTTCCATGTCTTGCCAGCTGCATTTGCGGATTCTTCCATGGCCGCGAGAATTGCGGGGTCGCAGGTGGCGGGAGGGTCGGCGTTGACCAGTTCCGTTGTGATGGATACACCGCGTCGTGCGGCGGTATCCGCGCATGCGGCGCGCAAGGCGTCGAGAACGCGGTCGCGCCGCGCTCCGTCTGTGTCGCGAATGTCGGTTTCAAGTCGAACCAGCGAGGGAATGCTGTTGACCGCGCCGGGAAAGACCTCGCAAACGCCCACAGTGCCCACGGTATCGATGACCCCGGTCGATTTGGCTGCCGATTCAAGCGCAAGAATCAGCTCCGCAGCCGCTGCCAGCGCGTCTTTGCGGCCCGGCATCAGCTTGCCGCCGGCGTGTCCGCCTTCACCTTCAATTTTGATTCGCAAACTTGCCGGCGCGGCGATATGCGTGACTATGCCGAGATCAATGCCTTCCTGCTCAAGCAGCGGTCCTTGCTCAATATGCAACTCAATGAACTGGTGGAAGCGTCCTGGAGGCAGGGCGACAGACTCAAGCGGCCCCCAGAAGCCGGCCTGTGTGCGCAATTCGTCGAGGCCGCGATCTTCCTTGTCGCGAAGGGCAAGCGCCTGCGCGGGACTGAGCACATGGCCCATCATGCGGCTACCCAGGCAACCGATACCGNNGGTCGGCTCTTCGGCTGTAAAGACGACGAGTTCAATCGACCGGCGAGGAGTGAATCCGAGCTGCTTCAAGACGCGCATTGCTTCGAGGCCGCCGAGCACGCCCACGACCCCGTCATACGAGCCGGCGTTGGGAATGGCGTCGATGTGCGATCCGGTGCCGATGGGCGCGAGATCCGGGTCGCTGCCTTGCCAACGGGCGAAGGTGTTGCCGATGGCATCTTCGCAGACCGTGAGCCCCGCAGCGGTGCAAAGGCCTTTGACATAGCCGCGTGCGCGCATGTCCGCTTCGCTGAAGACCACGCGCGTGACCACCGGAGGCTCGGCTGCGGAGATTTGCGCCAGAGCCGCCAGTTCGGCCATGAGTCCGTCGATGGAAAGCTTGGGTGTTGCGCTCATCGTCAGCCCCACGATCCGAGCGGATGCCTGCGCCAGTCTTTGTAGATCAGGTATTTTGCGGGCTGCTTGCCGAGCGCGCCGAACCACTGCGGGCAGTACGGGGCCATCCAGATGAAGTCACCGGCCTGCACGGGATACCAGGAGTCACCGAGTTTGTAGATGCCGCCGCCTTCAAGCATCAGAAGGCCGTGCTCCATGACGTGAATCTCTACCATGCTGAGGGCCGCGCCCGGTTGGTAGGTCATGGTGTTTACGGCAAAGTCGTAGGCGGGGCCGTCGGGCATGAGCGAGCGAACCTGGAGCGCGTCGTCACCCATCAGTGGAGTGGACGCGATGGAAGCCTCGGCGCCCACGCAGATGGATAGGGATTGATTGGCTTCGGAGGGAAGCGGCTCATACGGCTTCTCAATCACAGCGGCGCGTGAGGAAGCAAGCGCACGCACGGTATGCGGCGGGCCTTGCGGCAGGAAAGCAAATCCGCCCGGAGCAAGGGTGTGGTCTTTGCCGTTGACGGTGAGTTGCAGTGCGCCTTCGAGGAGATAGATGAAACGCTGTGCCGGCGCGGGCCCGAGTGTGCCTCCGGCTGCAAACTCCGCGGTCATCTGGGTGAAGCGGGCGCCCAATTGCGGCGCAACGTGGACCACAAACTCCACGCCTTCCGCGCCGGGCAGAGGCGTGCGAATGAAGGTGTTTGGCGTTTGCAAAAGGTGATCCGGCTTCAAACTGCTTCGAGTTAATCCAAGATGGTGCAATCGATGACCTCGTTCGAGCATTCTAGAGCATTTTTAGGAATGCTGTGTAGTCCCTATGAGGGTTCACGGTTGTTCCCCATGATGCACACTTCGAACGGAGGGCACGAGCTTAGACAACTGCATTGGTGAAACTGGCTATCCAATTTGTTTGGCCAGGCGCAGTAGAAACTCGCGACCCACGCGCAATGACGCCTCGACGTCCTCTTCGAGCACCGATTCCGCGTGGTGGTGACTGATGCCCCCGGGGGAGCGCAGGAAGAGCATNNCGCCGTCGGCACCCGTGCTGCCATCACCATGGCATCGTGGCCTGCGCCGCTGATCATGGTCCTGCGGGGAAGTCCGGCGGCCTCGATCGCATCGGCCAATAGGGATGTAAGGCGCTCATCCATGGGTACAGCTGGGTGCTCCAGTTGGTTTTTGCGTTCGACGGTGATGCCGCGTCGATTGGCGATTGAGGTGGCGCTTGCGAGCAGTTCGCCGACAGCTGCGGCGCGTACGGTGTCGTCGGCGTTGCGGACCTCGAGGCTCACCTGCGCAACTCCGGGGACTACGTTGCCGACGTTAGGTTCAATGCCGATCTTGCCTACGGTTGCAACCAGGCCCTCGGTGCGGCGGGNNTCAACGAAGCCGATCGCGTCCTTACCAAGCACCGCATCGCCAATCCAACCGGGATCGAGGCCGAACTCGCGGATGGCAGCCTCCATTGTGACGCCATCTGCATCCTTGATTGCGAAGAGGGAAGGGTCAAAAGAACCTGCAACGGCGCGACTACCGAGGAAGGGCACGCCGAAGCGCACACCTTCTTCATCGGAAAAGGCAATGATCTCAATGGCAAGCGGAAATTCGATCTCCTGCGCAATTCCCACCCATTCGAGGGCCAATGCCACACCGAGTACGCCATCGAAAGCGCCGGCATCGGGCACAGTGTCAATGTGCGAACCGAGGATCAGGCGCCTGACGCTTTCTCCGGTGGATCGCAGCTGCCCGCGCAGGTTGCCTGCCGCGTCGACGAAGGTGGTCATGCCCAGCGCTTCCATGCGGGTGCGCAGGTGGGCGTGGACCTCGCGCACGGGCGGCGTAAGGAATCGGCGCGTGATGCGCCCCGGCTCCTCGGTCATGGTGGCGATCCGCCTGCATTCTGCGATGGCTCTCAGTGCGCGTTCCCTCATTGCCACACCAACTCTTTGCCGGATGGCAAGCCATTGAAGCCGCGCAAGGTGTACTGGCTTCGACTTGCGTTGAAAACTTGTTTTCCGCGGAGCCAGGTTTGCAAGACGCGCCCTTGCAATTGCGCGCCGAGGTAGGGCGAGAGCGGGTGGCGAAAGTACAGATGCTCCGCCGCAACCGTCCATGCGGCATCGGGATCGAAAACAACGAGATCCGCGTCGGCTCCTTCGGCCAGCACTCCTTTTTGTCCTTCAAGGCCGGCAAGGCGCGCGGGTGCCGCGCCCATCCATGTGCCCAACAATTGCATGGCCTTGGTCACACTCATCTTGCGTTTCCTCATCGCCGTGGCCATCACCGGCAGTGCCAATCCCAGGCTGGCGATGCCGCCCCAGGCAAGGTCAAAGCGGCCTTCTTCTTCGCCTGAACCGGGGCGCTTCATCTCCGGCGGACAAGGGGAGTGATCGGTGGTGACCATATCGATCAGCCCGGACTCAAGCGCTTTCCACAACGCATCGCGATTGACCTGCCCGCGAATGGGCGGAGCACATTTGTACTCCGTTGCGCCATCGGGGATGTCTTCAGCGGCAAACCACAGGTACTGGACGCAAGTTTCGACGGTGATGGGTAGGCCCTTGCCGCGCGCAACCGTGAGCAGTGGCAAAGCTTTTGCGCTGGCCAGATGGACGATGTGGATGGGCGTGTCGAATTCCTCGGCGAGACGAATGAGCAGGGCTATTGCGTCAACTTCCGCGGCGTCGGGTCGCGAAGCGAGGTAGGTGGAATATTGGCGCCAATCCGCGCCTGCGGCGCGCAGGGACTGGGTGGCCGTATCGACCGGGCCAGCAACTTCAGCATGGACCAGCAACGGCAAACCCATTCCGCGCAATTTGGCGAGAGCTAAACGCAATTCAGGCTCGTCTACCCAGGCGAAGCCGTCGATGCCGGAATGAATGAGGAAGCACTTGAAGCCAGGAACACCGGCAGCAGCGAGGGGCAACAGAGCGGCGGCGTTGCCGCGCACCACTCCACCCCAAGCCGCCCAATCCACCCAGGCACGTCCTCTGGCCGCGGCGCGCTTGGCGTGCAGAGCCCACGCGTCGGTGGTCTCGGGCACACAGTTCAGGGGCATATCCACAAGCGTTGTGACTCCGCCGAATGCCGCGGCTCGCGTGGCCGTCGAAAAACCCTCCCACTCGGTTCTGCCGGGATCATTGATATGAACGTGCGAGTCCACCAGGCCGGGAAGCAGGATATATTCGCCAAAATCGTGAAGCTGCGCGGCTTGCGGCACGTCGCCCCAGGCACACACCTTGGCGATCCGCTCGTCCTCAACCAGCAGGGTTGCCGGAGCGAGTCCCTCCTGCGTAAGAACGCGTGTTGAACGGAACGCTTGTGCCATACTGTCTTTACTTTCGCTCTTACAGGAGGGGAAAGGCAAGCTGACGATGCCTTCGCAACCCAATCCCGAGTTTATGCGCCACGCAATCGCACTGGCCACTCAGAATGTGATTGTGGGCGCTGGCGGGCCGTTCGCTGCTGTCGTCGTGCGCAATGGTCAAATTGCGGGTGAGGGCGTGAACACTGTAACTACGCGCCACGACCCCACGGCTCACGGCGAAGTGAACGCCATTCGAGCGGCGTGCAAAGCGCTGGGCACTTTTTCTCTGGCGGGTTGTGAACTTTACACAAGTTGCCAACCGTGCCCGATGTGCCTGGCGGCCTGCTACTGGGCGCGACTGGATGCCATCTACTACGGCGCGGATGCTGCGGATGCCGCGCGCGCCGGTTTCGACGATGCATTTCTGTACGAGGAATTTCGCAAAGCGCCGACAGCGCGCGCTTTGCCTGCCAAACAATTGCTCAGCGACGAAGCGTGGGGCAGCTTTGCTGCATGGATAGCTTCAGAGAACAAGATCAAATACTGACGATCGATCGGCTATTCGACCAGTGCGTCAGCGATGGACAGGTGTTCATCCAGCGCGGCAATTCCCAGGTCGAGCTCTTCCTTGGTGACAATCAGCGGCGGAGCAATGACGAAATGGCTGATCCAGGCCTGGATTGAGACTCCCTGCGCCATCATCTTGGCTGCGATTTGATCGACCACCAACGACTTGCCTTCCACCTTGTCGCTCATGGTGTTGAAAGGCTGCTTGGTGGTGCGGTTCTTCACAATCTCCACGGCAAAAAAGAGGCCCAGGCCGCGGACATCGCCGACAGATGGATGCTTGGCCTTGATGGCCTCGAGCTTTTCGCGGACGTACGGCTCGAGTTCAGCGGCGCGTTCAACCAGCTTGAGTCGCTGCATCTCTTCGATGGTGGCCACCGCAGGGCCGAGCGTGAGGGGGTGCGCTTCATACGTGTGCCCGTGGGAAAAATAGTGATCCTCAAAGTGGTCGGCGATCTTTGTTGAGGTGGCGCACAGGCCAAGCGGCACATAGGCTGACGTGATGCCCTTTGCGGTGACAAGAATGTCAGGCTTCACGTTCCAGTTGTCCACAGCGAACCACTTGCCGGTGCGGCCCCAACCGGCCATGACTTCATCGGCGATCATCAAGACGCCATATTGATCACAGATTTTGCGCAGCCGCGGGAAGTACTCCGGCGGAGGAATCAGCACGCCGTTGGTGCCCACGACCGGTTCAAGAATGATGGCCGCAACGTCGCTCTCATTGCGGATCATGTGCTCGATGTAGTCGGCGCAAGCGATGTTGCAGGAGGGATAGGTGTGCTTGATGGGGCAGTCGTAGCAGTTGGTCTCCGGTGCAAACACAAAGCCCGCGCTTTTGCCGCCTGGTTCCATGGCCCAGCGCCGCGGATCGCCCGTGGCCGCGATGGAGCCGATGGTGGACCCATGATACGAACGGTAGCGTGAGATGATCTTGGTCTTGCCGGTGTACATGCGGGCGATCTTGAAGGCAGCCTCGTTGGCCTCGGTCCCGCTGGTGGCGAAGAAAAATTTGGTCAGACCCGCAGGCAGCACTTCCAGCAGCTTGGTGCTGAGGCGGGCACGCGCGCGGGTCGCGTGTCCGGGAGCCACATAGGCCAGTTCCCGAGCCTGTTCCGCAATCGCCTCGATTACCCGCGGATTCTTGTGGCCCAGGTTCACGCACATCAATTGCGACGAAAAGTCGAGGTAGCGCTTGCCCGCCCCATCGATGAACCAGCATCCTTCTGCGTCGGCGATGTGCAGCGGCTTCCAGGTCTTCTGAAATCGCCAAGTGCCATAGTTCGTCTGGCGTGTGATTGCGCTGATCTGCTCCGATGTAAGTTCGTCCAACTGGGGAACTTCGCTCATGGATTGCCTCTCCCGGTGCCGTTGCTTCAAAACATCCTATCACTCAGGCTGCAAGGGATGATTTGAATCCGCGTGTGGTCGAGAAACGGTGAAGCAGACAGCCAGGAAGGCGTGTCAAGCACGATGCTTGAACGGACAAGGGAAGGGGGCGCTCCTTAGAAGATAGCGCCGCCATGTCGTTGGAACATCTGGTCGAACGAAGTTTCGAAAGCAGGCGCTAGAAGTTATTCCAGAGCGACTGGTTGTATACCTCATGGTGGAACTGCACTTCTGAGCCCTTGACGTAGGTTCCCAGCTCTTTGGGCGAGCGATCGGCGGCGGCCTGTTTCAAGTCGGCGAAGCGGCCCTGCACGTCGGCGCCCAGGATCTCAGTGATCCAGCTTGAGGCCTTGAAGTCTTCAATCGCTTCCTGGATGTGGTCGGGCAGGTAGCGCTGGGCCTGGCGCAGGTTGTCGATCTCCGCGGTGGTGCCGTCGATGCCGGTCCTGAAGATGGAGTAAAGAGCCAGGTAAGGATTGGCGTCCGGGGCTACGGCGCGCACCTCGACGCGCATGGACTTCGAATTGCCGATGGGAACGCGCACCATGGAGCCACGATCCGTCGCGGATGCCTTGATCTGGTTGGGCGCCTCAAAGTGCGGATCGAGCCGGCGATATGCGTTTACGCTGGGGTTCATGATGAGGCAAAGGTCCAGGGCGTAGGTGAGAACGTGGTCGATGAAATCCCAACCGAAGGCGGACAGTTTTTCTTGCCCCGCCGGATCCCAGAAAAGGTTGGTCTTGCCCTGCGAGATGGACATGTTGGTATGCATGCCGCTGCCATTGACGCCAACGACGGGCTTGGGCAGGTAGCATGCCGTGTAGCCCATGTTGGCGGCCACCTGGCGGGTGAGCAGCTTGTAGAGCTGAATCTGGTCGGCAGCCGCAACCACTTCGCCGTATCCATAGTTGATTTCGAACTGGCTGGGCGCAACCTCGGGATGATCTTTCTCATTCTGAAAGCCCATCGCTCGCTGGACCTCGGCGGCGGTGTCGATGAACTGGCGCAGGGGATCCAGCGGCAACACGTGGTAATAGCCGCCGGTGTTGATGAATTCGAATTTGCCTGTCTCAGCGTACTTCTGTTCCGCGTCCCGACCCGCGAATAGAAAGCCTTCGATCTCGTTGGCGGCATTCAGGGTATAGCCCTTTTCCGAGTACAGCTTCTCGGCGTATTGCTTGAGCACACCGCGCATATCGCCCGAATACGCGCTGCCGTCCTTGTCAATCACCGTGCCGAAGACCAGCACCTTGCCGGTGCCGAAGACGTCCGCGGGCACCCAGTAGAATGCTCCCCAATCGATGCCCAGGCGCAGATCGCTCTCATGCTGCGCGGTGAACCCGCGAATCGAGGAACCGTCGAAAGTCAGATTTTCAAAGGAATTGAGCAAAAACTTCTTGTCGTAGTCGAGCAGGTGAAGACGGCCTTCAAGATCGCTGAAGAGCACGGTCACGGCCTTGATCCGCTTTTCGCCGGTCAGGTACTTGATCCGCTTTTCACGGATTTCGTCGACAGCAACGCGGTTCACGCGATCGGCTTTGGCAGCAAGGTTCAGCTCTTCCAACTCCTCATAAGTGAGAGCCAGGAAATTGCGATATTCAGTCGACATGGAACTCCTTTTGGAGGGGAAAGGGTGCGGGTATTCAACAGAATAAACCAAGAGCGCCCAGAGCGGAACAGCCAGAAATTAAGAAGGGGCATGAAGAGTTGGAAGGCAGGAAGCGCTTCCCAATTCCTCACACCCCCCGGACAGCGGCGGGATTGTGAACCAACTGTCTCGTGAAACGAATAACCCACTGCGTGCAGCAGACCGCGCAAGCTACGATCTTTGTCCTGCCGCTCATCCCAAACCTCGGCTTGGGATGAGCGAGCAAGATGTTGGACAACAGCGGAACCAGGGATGGTGCAACCCGAAGCCAAATCGCTCAAGTCGACGCGACCATCAGCGAGCGGCGACCCTGAACAAACTCCAAATGGAGTAGCTTGCCTGGTTCCGCCCTAGGGCTTGGGCACGCTGTTGATCGTCTTGAGAATGCGCGCGATGATCTGGTAGGGGTCGCCTTCGGAGTTCGGTCGGCGATCTTCCAGATAGCCCTTGTAGCTGTTCTTGACGAAGTTGACAGGCATGCGGATTGACGCGCCGCGATCGGAGAGACCGTAGCTGAACTTGTCAATCGCTTGCGTTTCGTGCAGGCCGGTCAGACGCATATGGTTATCGGGTCCATACACGGCGATGTGTTCGGGGATGTGAGCCTGGAAGGCCTTCATCAGCGCTTCAAAATATTCTTTGCCGCCCACTTCGCGAATGTACTTGGTGGAGAAGTTGCAGTGCATGCCCGATCCATTCCAGTCACCCTTGAGGGGCTTGCAATGCAGCACCATATCCACTTCGTATTTCTCGCAGAGGCGCATCATCAAGTAGCGAGCGGTCCAGGTATCATCGGCGGCTTTGGCGGAGCCTTTGGCGAAGATCTGGAACTCCCACTGGCCTTTGGCAACTTCAGCGTTGATGCCTTCATGATTGATGCCGGCGGCGAGACAGGCTTCCCAGTGCTCTTCTACGATGGTGCGGGCCACGCTGCCCATGTATTTATAGCCAACACCGCAGTAATACGGGCCCTGGGGAACCAGCGGGAAGCCGCCCTTCGGCCAGCCGAGAGGAGCTCCATCCTTGTAAAGGAAGTACTCCTGCTCAAGACCAACCCACAGGTCAGGATCATCCTCGATGGTGGCGCGCATATTGGTGGAATGCGGAGTGCCATCGGGGTGCATGACTTCACTCAGAACGATATAGGCGTTGTTGCGGCTTGGATCGGGATAAAGAGCCACTGGTTTTAGAACGCAGTCAGACTTGCTGCCCTCAGCCTGCATGGTGGAACTGCCGTCAAATCCCCAAAGAGGTAGATCGGCAAGGGTTGGCGGCTTCTCAAACGACTTAAGCAGACTCTTGCCGCGCAGCTCAGGAACGGGCGTTTTGCCGTCAAGCCAGATGTATTCGAGTTTGTACTTTGTCATGGGTCTCCTTTTGGCGGGAAATAAGTGGGTGGATTCAACGAAATCCTAGGGCCTGATTCATAAGGATTCCATGAAGATTTCGAAGTCTGGATGCGGAGAAGCTCGGGATTATCGATGATGGGCGACCAGCATCATCAGCAGCAGAATCACCACTGGGATGAGGGCCAGACCGCCATAATACAGTATTTTGCGAGACAAATGGGACTTCCGTTTTTGCCAGTTGCGCAACTCTTCTCGGTCTTCAACTCCGACCAGATCCGGGTGCTCGAGATCCCAGATAAAAGCACTGGCTTTGGGATACCGGTTCGCGGGATCTCTCTCCAAAGCTCGATACAGAATCTCCTGCAATTGCGGAGAGATGGAAGGATCGGCGACGCGCGGCGGAGTGGGATGGTTTAACAAGCGGTCGTTCATGGCCGCAAGGGGAGACGGCCCGGAAAACGGCAGCTTGCCGGTGAGCATTTCATACAAGATGACTCCGACGGAGAAGATGTCGGACCGGCCATCGCCGCGTTTACCTTTGACCTGCTCAGGAGAGATGTAGTTCGGGGTGCCGAGAGTGGCGGTGAAGTTGGCGTAGGTCAGACGCCGAGCCGCGGAGTCGCTGGCGATGCCGAAATCGATCAGCTTGATATTGTCCTGGTCATCGACCATGATGTTTTCCGGCTTGAGGTCGCGATGAACAACGCCGTTGGCATGAATGTATTCCAGGGCGTCGAGAATGCCGATGGCGATGCGGATGGCGCGGTCCTGGGGAACCCTTCCCTCATCGAGAATATCGCGCAGAAGGCGGCCTTCGCACCATTCCATGACCATGTACATGCGGGAACGCTTTTCGTCGCGAAAGACGCGCATCACCTTGGGGTGGTTGAGCTTTTCGCCAATACCTGACTCGCGCTTGAATCGGTCGAAGAGGATGGGGTCCGCTTCCAGGTCCGGATGAGGAATCTTGAGGGCAACGATGCGGTCATCGCGCAGGTCGGTGGCGCGGTAGATCGAAGCCATGCCGCTTCGGGCGACGGGCGCCTCAATGCGGTAGGAATCGATTTGCGCACCGGCTTCTAAGGTGTTGTGGTAACCCATCGTGCAGCATTCTCCATCAATGCGACTTGTTTTACTTTATCGGGTTAAGGCTGCCTGACAGTAAGGATTCTGCAAGGCCGCGCGGAATTTGGCCAAAGTACGCTAGGTAGGGAGCCGGTACGGGCGGCCGCGGTACATGCCTATCTGCTCTACCGAGCGGATGCGGATGACCTGCGCGGTTGTGTTGTCATTGCCGTCGATCTCGACGGCACGGGCTACCAGTTCGCGGGCGATCTCGTCGATGTTTTTGTTCTGAGAGACGATCACTGACAATTCGGTTTCCTTCAGTTCGTCGTGAACGCCGTCAGAGCAGAGAACCAGGGCATCGCCTGCCAGCAAGGTAACGGCGGTGGTGTCTGGCGAGACAAACATCTCCGGTCCAAGGGAGCGGATGAGAACGTGGCGAGACTCGGATTCAGCGGCCTCGCTGGCGGAGATCAGGCCCATCTTTCGCTGTTCGTTGACCCAGGTGTGATCCTGGGTGATCTGTTTCGCCTTTCCGTTGCGGACGAGGTAACAGCGGGAGTCGCCGATATGAGAAACGATGGCCTGGTCGTACCGGAGGGCGCAGGCCACCAGGGTTGTCGCCATCTTTTTGCCTCGGTACTCAGGGGCGAGGGTGCAATCGTGGACCGCAGCGTTGGCGTGCTGAATGAGGCGGGGCAATAGGCTGATGAGCATGGTACCGGCTTGCGCCTTTTCGAACTCTTCAGTGATGACCGAAATTGCCTTTGCCGAGGCAACCTCGCCCAGATCCATGCCGCCCACACCGTCGGCAACCGCAAACAAGTAGCCATGCGTTCGGGCCTGTTGACGCGAGGCCGGGATAAAGGATCCCATGGCGTCTTCATTATTGGTACGGACTTTTCCGAAATCGCTCGCTTGACTGAACTGCACTTCCAGCATGGGCGCCGCCGCCTCAAGCATCAGCCGCTTTTGCGCGAAGAAGATGCCCTATTTAAAGATTGTTTAACATCGCTCACGAAAACACGAATGGATGGTTCTGCGCCTCCCTTCATTCGGTTGAGAACACACTCCGCCCATCGCTAGCCGCCGCCTATTTTAGTGGGAGCCGGACAAACTTTCCCTTTGTTCCAGATGTGCCGAGGCAGCCGATTGTGCCGAGAATTGCCAGGCACAGGGCAGGCGACATGACACCGACCTGGGTGCACATCGCGAATCCGGTAGATGGCGTGAGGGCGGTCAGCGCCATCGCGCTGCCGATGAGTGCGGTGAGGCCCATGGCGGCCAGCAACTGTGGTGCTCTTCGATCCGCCATCAACTTGCTCCTGGATTTTGACGATCTGGATCATTGAATCTGAATGGATAAGATTCGCCCGTTGAAGTGTCTTCCACCGGACGCATGCAGGGTCCCGTTGAGTCTTCTGAATGCTAAAACCAGTGTAATAAAGATGAAATGAGGAATCTTAAATGAGGTGCGAAGATGAAGAGCTCGATCTGGGACAAGCCCGGTTTAAGCCTGGCCAGGGGGCCCCATATAGAAGACCCTGTGAAATGTCCATCAGAGGCCTGCTAAAATTTGTCTAAACATCCCCGTTCTGAGCCCCTCGGCCGTTCAAAACGGGAGCGCTGACCCACAATATGGCGTCATGCACCGCAATTTAGGCGCACAGCCCGAAGTTTGCCCGGCTTAAGCGTCCGTCTTGGTAGATCGATGTGTCCCGGCCGCGGGTTTTCCCCAAAGCCCGTCGGAATCGAGAGGTGGGTGGCTGGTTGTCTGGAACTTATATCCCCGTGCGTTCCGCCTTAGGCGCCATGCGTTCCCGCGGGTCGGGACTGCGCGCGCTGTTGTTCACGCTGGAGTGTGCGCTGGGGGTTGTGGCCGTCATTCTTGTTTCGGCCTTTGCACACTGGTCCGGATGGCTGCTCCCGGTAGAGGTCTTGCTCTACCTGCTGATCGTTGTTCCCACGGCGCTGCTTTGCGGATTCTGGCAGGCGGTCATCGTCTCATTTTCAGCGGTCCTGGCACACGGATACCTGAGCGTTCATGAGCCGCAGTTCAATCCGGCGGCCGATCCGGCCAACTCCGTCACGCTGATTGTGTTTGTGCTGGTGGCGTTGCTGGTCAGCCGGCTCTCCGCAAGGGTTACGGGCCATGCGCGTGAGGCAGAGTCCAGGGGCGGGCAGATGCACGACCTGTATGAGTTCACGCGGCGCACCCTGCAAATGAACCTTCACGTCGAGCCGGGTCCTCAGTTGGTGGAATTGGTTCACGAAATCTTTGCGCTGGAGGCGGTGGCTGTTTTCGATGCTGACCTGCACGATGTGTATCAGGCCGGGTACTGGAGCACTGATCCGCAGGAGACGGCGCAGAACGTCTATTATTTCGAGACTTCAGACGACGATCCGCAGACCGGGCTGGGGCGACGCGTCGTCCGGCTAGGCACGGTGCCGGTGGGCAGCCTGCTTGTGCGTGGTGAGACCACACCGCTGACAAACAACGCCATTGCGTCGCTGATTGCCATTACCTTCGACCGCTATCGAGCCTTTGCGAATGAGAGCCGCATCGAGACTGAACGACGCACCGAGCAGCTGCGCGCGACAGTGCTGGATAGCCTGGCCCACGCATACAAGACACCGCTGACGGCTATCCGCGCAGCAAGCACGGGGCTGGGCGAGATGGGACATTTGTCAGCGGGGCAAGCGGACCTGGTTGCCCTGATAGATGAACAGACCGGGCTGCTGAACGACCTGACCAACCGCCTGCTGACCACTGCTCGCTTGGATGCGGGCGAGGTGACCATCCACGCCACGCCGGTGGGAGTCGGGTCGCTGATCGAAGAGGTTGTGGACAGCCTGAGGGACCGCTTGGCCAGCATGAAGGTTTGCGTGGACCTGAAGGACGATAACCTGGTGGTGTGCTGCGATCGGCAGCTGATGGTGATGCTGTTGACCCAGTACATTGACAATGCCTGCAAATACTCGATTTTCGGCACCATGATTACCATTCGCGTGGTTCACGTCAACGCTGAGGCCATATTTTCAGTCCATAGCTACGGCCCCGTGATTCCCATGGAAGACCGTGAGCGCATCTTCAACCGATACTATCGTTCCTCCACTCAATCCAACCGCGCCTCGGGCACCGGAATCGGTCTTTCAGTGGCCAAGCGCGCCGCACTGATCCATGGCGGCTACGTTTGGGTTACCAGCGAAGAGAATGAAGGGACGACATTTTACGCAGCCATTCCGGCACCCATGCCCAAGAGGAGCTCTTGATGAACCTGCCTGCAATTCGGATTCTTGTGGTCGACGACGAACCAGCCATCCGCCGCGCACTGCGGGCGCCGCTGCTCGAACTCGGCTTTCAGGTTGCTGAGGCCTCTCGAGGCGAGGAGGCGCTGCAGATGCTCCGCAACGCTGTCTACGATGCCGTGCTACTGGACGTGAATATGCCGGGCATTGGCGGCGTCGAGACGCTTCGTCGGATTCGTGCGTTCGCTCTCAGGCTGCCCATTCTGATGCTTACGGTCCGCGACCAGGAAGAGGAGAAGGTGATGGCGCTCGATCTCGGCGCCGACGATTACGTTACCAAGCCGTTCAGTACGCGCGAACTGATTGCGCGCATTCGAGCCGCGGTTCGCAGGGTCAAGGCTCCCATCCGCAATGAGGATGCGCCCATCGAGATCGGTGAGATTCGGCTCGAGCCGCAAAAGCGGGTTGTCACAAAAGGCGGTCAGGCACTGCACTTGACGCGCAAGGAGTTCGACATCCTGCATTGCCTGATGAGCCGCGCCGGTCGGGTGGTGACCTATGCCAAACTGCTGGCAGCGGTGTGGGGAGCGGACTGCCGTGAAGAGGTGGAGTATCTGCGCACCTTTGTACGACAGCTGCGCAAGAAGATTGAAGATGACCCGTCCAACCCTGTTTACCTTCTGACGGACGTCTACGTGGGATACCGGTTTGCCGACGCCCAGTCGTTCCAGGAGGAGAGCGGTGACGCCGAATCGGACGCCGCCACTTTGGTGGCCGCGCCCGAAGACGCATCCTGATGGATTGAGCCTATCTGAGCCGCACTGAGGGCTGTTCTACTCGTCGTAATGTAGCAGGCTGAAGACGTCGTAGTCTTTGAACCGTTCGCGGCCCTTCAGGAAGTCAAGTTCCACGGCAAAAGCCAGTCCGGCAATCTCGCCGCCCAGCTGCCTTACCAGCTTGATGGTGGCCTCCATGGTGCCTCCGGTGGCCAGCAGATCGTCGACGAGCACGACACTCTGGCCGCGTTGAATTGCATCCAGATGAATCTCCAGGCTATCGGAGCCGTACTCCAGGTCGTAGGTGACGCGCGCGACGGGAGCGGGCAACTTGCGCGGCTTCCGCACGGGCACAAAGCCTGCGTTTAACCGATAGGCCAGGGCTGGCCCAAAGATGAAACCGCGCGCCTCAATGCCCAGCACCAGGTCCACTTTGCGCGGAATGTAATGCGCCGCCAGCGCGTCAATCATCTGGGCGAAGCCGGTCTTGTCTTTCAGCAGAGTGGTGATGTCGTAGAAGAGAATCCCGGGCTTTGGGAAGTCGGGCACGGTCCGCACCAGCAGCTTAAGTGCATCTACATTGATGGGTTTGGCGGCACTGATGGCGTTTGCTTCTTCAGACATTCGTCGATTCCTTCCTGACTGGGGCTTTGCTGGGTTTGGCAGGAAGAGAACAGGCGATTGTGCGGTTCGGCTTCCCTACAGATTATAAAGGCAGCGGTCAGGGACTAAGACCTGGCAGGAACTATCAGGTTGAATTGGCATCTCTGCATTACGGCGCAAAACAAACAGGGGAAAGATGGAAGCTAGCTGCTAGCAGCTGTTCTCTGATCCCTGAACCCTGACCCCTGCTTTCACCACGCGCCTTCAATCCTGAAGGAATCAAGATTCGCCGCTTCGGCGTCGTCGAGGTAGTGTTCCACCAGGCGGTCGACGCGGCTGCCACGGGGTCCGCGGCGCAGGCTGGCACGTAACTCGGCCAGGTCTTTGTCATTGCCAGACGCCACCACTTCAACCTCGCCGTCTTCGGTGTTGCGGACCCATCCGCGCAGGTCGAGTTCACTGGCTTCGCGGTGGACATACCACCGGAAGCCCACACCCTGCACTCGGCCTTGAATCAGGAAATGAAGAACCATGGTCTGCATCCAAGGCCAGTTTTGCAGATTGGCGTTCGCGACGCAACCCGAGACGGTCAGGGCAGTGCCCTAGGGTTCGTCGAGCAGTTCGCACAAGCGCCGCAAGGCGCGGCCCATCGAGTCCCGCTCCTCTGCGGTGGTTCTCTCGAGCGCGCCCATCAGAGGCCCGCGCTCCAATGCCGGCATGCGGAGAAAGGCGGCCTTAGCGCGGGTATCTGTCGGATTCAATCACTCGGCTGCGTCGGGAGGCTTTCTATGATCGATTACCGGGAATCCCGCAGGCAGTTCGTAGAGCCTTGGGTCAGGCTCGGACAGGTTGATATCGGTGACGGTAAAGATCTGCTTCCCGAACGACGGATCGTTCACCTCGGAGCGCAGGTTGATACCCAGGCTGGGGGCGTACCAGAACTCGCGCTTCACGCTGATGGGACGGTCGTTGCCGATGGCGCCCTTGTTATAGGTGATGGTGTCGCGGGTGCCGACGACTTCAATGCCGTCGATGCTGTCGACTCCCAGATCCTCATGTGTGGTGAAGGCGTCCGTGTTGGGAATCGGCCCGCTTTTTGCAATGGCCGGCTTGTAAACCGCCGTGGTGGTCTCGTTGAAGGATCCAAGAAAACAGTTGCGAGGCTTGTTGAACATGAAGCAGTTGTAGAGCGTATGGGCGGTGGGGTCGCCGATCTGGATCGTCGTCTTCTGTGACTTGTAGTTGCCTTCTTTGGGCACCAGGGTCCAGCGCTCTTCATAGATGCGACCGTCGTGGTCGCGGGCGATCGGCCGCTGATTGACGAGCGTGAAGCTTCCGCCGTCTGGCGTGAAACGCATCCATTCTGTGTGAACGGTGGCTGTGAAAGGCGCGCCGGTGAGAGCGGGAATGTAGATGCTCTCAAGCACCTCGGCGACTACACCCTTCTTGATCTGCTGGACAGAGGTGCCACCGTCGCGCATTTCCACGGTGGGCTGCTGCGCTTCCTGCGCCCAAATTGCGGACACCAGGAGGGCAAGAAGAAGAGTTCCGGTAAGGCGTCTCACGGGTACCTCCACTGGGTGACAGACCCAATATACCGCGATTCGGAGGGCCGGGAAACGGGCCGGAGCGATGCCGTCTCGCGCTCCGCCGGATTTCGGCTAGACTGGAGAGCATGGTCTTTGTTCTCGACAACTACGACTCATTTACGTACAACCTTGTCCAATACCTGGGAGAGCTGGGCGCGGAGGTCGAGGTCTACCGCAATGACGAGCTTACGGTGGAACAGGTGGAGGCGTTGCACCCAGATCGGATTCTGCTGTCGCCCGGACCCTGCACGCCGCATGAGGCAGGGATTCTTGTTCCGCTGATCCGGCACATGGCTGGGAAAGCGCCGATTCTTGGAGTCTGTCTGGGCCACCAGGCCATCGGCGAGGCATTTGGCGGCAAGGTAGTGCGGGCGCACCAACTGATGCATGGCAAGACCAGCCAGGTGACGCACGACGGCAAGGGCATCTTCGCAGGCCTGCCCACGCCGCTGACCTGCACGCGCTACCACTCGCTGATTGTGGAGCAGAAGTCGCTGCCCGAGGACCTCGAGATTACCGCGCGCACACCTGAGGCCAACGGCGCAAGCAAGGCAGGCGGGTCAGTGATCATGGGGTTGCGGCATCGGACATTGCCCATTGAGGGCGTGCAGTTCCATCCGGAGAGCGTGTTGACTGACGGCGGCCACCAGATGATTCGCAACTTCCTGAGCATGTAGAGGGCATGAGAACGATGCGCCGCTTAAGTCCGATTTGCCGCGTACGTCTTTCAGCGTGTCTTCCGCTAGCGGCGTTCATTCTCATTGCGCAGATGACATGCGCGCAGGAGACGCCCGCGGCGGCAGCTCCCGCACTGGCGCCGGCTCCGGAGACGGCCGCACGGCCGATTGCGATTGTCTCGCTGGACCGTAAAAACCCTGACCAGGCAGCCAAAGTGACGGGGGCGCTGGAAGTGTCGCAGGGCTCGGCTGTCATTGTCGGCAGCGGGAGCATCACCTCAGGCGCGGAGACCACTAAAGTTGAACTGCCTTATCGCGGAGTGTTGCGGGTGTGCGCTTCGACGACCGTGAAGCTGGCCTCCGACTCCAGCGCCCCGTCCACCGAGGTTCCGGGGCTGATGATGGCGATGGACCATGGCGCAATCGAGGCGAGCTTTGCCACGGGGCGCAACTCTGACATCCTGCTGACGCCGGACTTTCGCATTCTCATTGGCGGCCCGGGTGCGGTGGATATGAAGGTTCGCCTGGGCGATCACGGCGACACGTGCGTGGATAACGCCGGGGTGAATGCACCGTACGTACTGGTCTCCAGCGTTTTTGATGGCGGAGCGTATCGTGTGCAGCCGGGGCAGCGGGTAATGTTCCAGCACGGCAGTCTGAAAGAAGTTGTCGACCAGGAAAAGGAGCCCTGCGGCTGTCCGCCCAGTGAGCCGAAGGGCAACGATTTCCCGCTGGCAGTGAGCGAGGGCCTGGCGCCGCTGCCTGCCGCCACACCAGGCGTTGCCAGGAATGGAGATGCGCAGCCTGCGCCGGTGCCGCCTTTGGTGTACAACGCCGCGGACCACGCGCCCACGCCCGTTCCCGACGCGCAACCGGCTGCTGCACCGTCGGCCCCTGCGCCTAAGAAAAAGCCCGGCTTCTTCGCGGGGGTGGGCAAGTTCTTCCGGCGTCTATTCGGAGCGGAGTGAAGACGCAGGGACACACATACTCGGAACATTGGCACTGGCCGCACCGTATCCCTTCTGCATGCGCCTGAGGCCCTCGGCGCCAAGGGAGCCGCGCAATGTCTGAAATCAAGAGCGACCCACGCTCGAGGTCAATAGGACCGTCTCCGCTAGCGCAGTTTCGGCCGATCGCCTGGTGGATGCGGATTCTTGTCATTGTTGGCGCTTTGCTCACGGCCATAGGCGCGGTGATTGCCCTGGTTCACCCGGCGATGCTGGTTTCACCGCACGATGAGATCAATGGAGCGGTGCGCATCTTTGCGGGATACCTGGCGGCGCGCAATCTCGCACTGGCGATCATGCTGATCGCGCTTCTGCTTGTCGGGGCCAGGCGCGCTCTGGCCAACCTTATGGTCCTTGTCGGATTCATTCAGCTGCTCGACGTCTGCATGGACGTTGCGGAGGGACGATGGGCGGTTGCGCCGGGCGTGCTGGTCTTCGGTGTTGTCTTCTTGATCGCTGCGAATCGGCTGATCGGCTATCCGTTCTGGAATGTCGAATTCTGGAGGGGATAGCAAGCCACTAACTGCTGTCCTACATCTCTCGTGCCCGCTCGATCGCCCGAATCACCGCTTGTGCTTTGTTAATCGACTCCTGGTGTTCAAGCTCAGGGACGGAATCGGCTACGATGCCAGCGCCGGATTGCACGTAGCCGTTGCCGCCGATGGCAAGCATGGAACGGATGG
>PLKU01000220.1 GCA_003140705.1 Acidobacteriaceae bacterium | reverse complement strand
GGCGACCACCGCATCGCCATGGCTTTCAGCGTCGCCGCACTTCGTGCCGAAGGCGATACTCTGATCCGCGGTTCAGAATCCGCCGCGATCAGCTTCCCTGAGTTTTTCAACCTTCTGGATTTGGTCGCCGAGCGTTAGGCAAGCACCGTTACCCAAGCTGAATTGAAAAGGCCCGTCCAGGTTCATAAGCTCGACGGGCCTTTTGCATTTTGAAGAATACGATTGTTCCGGATACTTTACTGCGCTGGAGACGGCGTTGTCGAAGGTTCCTTGCTTGGGGGTGCCGCCACCAGTCCGGGAACGACAGGCGTACTCTTCACATCGCCAGTAGATGCCTCTCCCAAGTTGATGCCGTAATGCTGCAAGGTAGACGCGAGTATCTGGTACAGACTCGCGCGATCCTTGGCATAGTTCGCCTGAGCAGCAATCAGTGTGTCCTCAGCCGAAGCCATGTTGCGCTGTTGCTGCAAAACCAATGCTGTGGTTGAAGCACCCAGCTTGAGCTTCTTTTGTTCGGCGTCCAGACTCTGGTTGTTAAAGTCCCTGGCTGCGAGATCGGCCAACACCTGCGCCCGATCGTTCGTCAAAGCAAATTGCTGATTCACAACCTGCATGCGGATCTGCGTGTAGAGCTGCTCCAGGCGCAATTCAGCCTGGCGATACTCCATCAGCGACCGCGCCTGTTGCGATTGCGCAAACTTGTTTCCGATGGGGATGTTGATCGTGAATCCAATCCCCTTGTCAGGTGCGGAGTCGTTGAATGCGCCTTGGAACGCTGTCCCATAACCTGTGGGAGGAATGACAGGACACGTACCGCCGTAAAACGAGCAAATGAGATTCGGGTTGAGTGAGCCGGCAACGCCCGATCCGGTCAGATACGCGAAGACGTCCACTTGTGGCAACAGGGCGTTCCGCGCACCTTTCAGCGTGATCTCGTCATTGCGGAGAGTCAAAACTGCTTGTTCAAGCTCGGGCCTCTGCTGGAATGCTTCCTGAACCAGGGACTCGATCGGTTGCTTCTCCTCGGGGATCTCCTCGACGCTCACACGGTCGGTCGGAATGACTGCCGCAGCTGAGAGCGCCGGATCGTTGAGGTTGCGGGCAATGGCCTGCTTGATGATCTGTTGCTGGTAGTTCAAGGCAAGCTGTGAGCTGATCAGGGACTGCTTGTCCAAAGCGACTGCCTGGTCAGCGTTAAGCACGTCCAGCGGAGCCATCGTTCCGATTTCCAATTGCTTCCGGTTGTCGCTCGCCACTTTGCTGCTCTGCTCCATCGCGTTCTGCTTGGCCTGCACATCCTGATAGGCCTGGACGAGTCCCCAGTAGATGCTCTCCACCTGGTTGACGGTGTAGATAATCTGCTGGCGGAATGAAGAGTCAACAATGCGCCGGTTATTTATCGCCTGGTACATGAAGCGTTTGTTGACCCAGATACCAGCCCCGTACAGCAGATGCTGCGTCACCTGAGCTTTAAAGTTTGAGCTAAGTTGCGGGCTGTAAAGAGTGGTGCCGTTGGTGCTCGTGGCGTCGACATTGTTGAAGGCAAACTGGAATGCCGTGCCGGTCACGAAGCCCTGGTTATAAGTGAAGTCGTAAGTATTGGTCCCGGTCTTGCCACCCGCAAAAAAGCTTGTCGAGGGGTTGGTTGCGCGATCGATTTGAATGGTTGACGAAACAGAAGGCTCGAGGGCTTCAGGCGTTGGGCCCGCGCCCTGTGTGGTCAGCGACAATCCAGCTGTGCCCGAGCCCGCGCCACCTGAGCCGACCGTTGTGCCACCAGGGCCGCCGCCCACTGTAAGTGTCGAAGCGGAGCCTCCCAGCGTATTGGTGACCAGGCCGGACGATATGCCGAGCGGCTGCATTCCTGTGCGGGTCCGCAAAATATCCGTATCCGCAATGTCAAGGTTGTACCGCGCTATGGCTATGTCGTAATTGTTCTCAAGCGCGATTGCGATGGCGTCGGAAAGGCTCAGGTAGATCTTGCCATCCTTCACCAGGTCGGTCAGCCGAACTGAATTCGCAAAGCTGGCCTTGGGTATAGTGGTCGGCTTGTACATGTCGAGCGGATTTCCCAGTAGCCGGCCGGCTGGCTTGGTGAAATCGCGCTGCGACGAGCGCAGGTTCAATGGCTCGGTCAACACCGGCGCCGGCACCGCAGGCAAATCAGACGCTGATTTGTCAGTAGCCCCCGGTGCCGCCTGCTGGGCATAGCCGGAAGGCACTCCGGCAGCCAATGTCAGCATGGCCGCCGCTAATGCGCGCAGCCGTTTGCCTGCGCGCCCGCGCACGGTCTGGAATTCATTTTTCTGCGCAACGCCATCCTGCCTGTCAAACACACTTGTACCGATCAATTGCATGGTTCCTCTCCACGAATAGCTGAGGCATGTGGGGTGCCATTCTTCAAGACGGCCGGAAGGCTTCTCCAGACGCAAACTTATGTCTCTTTTGAGCGATTTCCGCTTGTAGCCCTGCATCAGGGCTCCCTTGGCAATACGCGCGCAGACTTGAATTCGTTCCCCGCGTTCCCATCTCCACGATCACTAGCGGCCAAACATCCATCCGATGAGACAGTTTCAGCGGATNNGGGTGTACCCGAAGCCCATCCACTCAAGTTGACGCGACCACCAGGAAGCGGCAACCCTCCACCAAACTCGACGGGGCATACTCATCCTGGCTTCGCTCTAAGTGTATCCCACTGGCCTACTCCCCTCCGCTACCGCCCCGGTCAGGTAACCTGTTCTTTAAACTAAAAACGGTGACTCATCTCGACCAATCCGTTCCGGGAACGCAGACCTGGAAACTTACCCTTGCATACGACGGCACGGAGTTCCGAGGCTGGCAAGTTCAACCTCGTGAAAGCACCATCCAGGGCGAATTGCAGCAGGCCCTCGGCAGGATCACCGGCGAAGCTCCACTGCCACAAGGTTCTGGACGTACCGACGCAGGCGTCCATGCACTGGGCCAGGTTGCGAGTTTTGCTTTGCAGGCGCCCATCCCGCCAGAGAACCTGCTTCGCGCCCTCAACCGCACCTTGCCGCCCTCCATTCGAATCCTGGAGGCTTGCACCGTGCCAGACAGCTTTCACGCACGGCATTCTGCTGTGGCTAAAACCTATGAATACAGGGTTTTCCGTGAAAAAATCTGCCCACCCTTCCTCGCTCGCTATGTCCACGCCTGTCCTTGGCCTATGGACGTGGAAGCTTTGCAAACGTCAGCCAGTCTCTTTGAGGGGGAGCACGACTTTCTGAGCTTTGCAGCGACCGACCCTGACCTGGCCACCCGAACCCATGAACTAGACGAGGATGCGGAAATTGAGATGGAGGACCTTGTCACTCCGGAAAACCGGCCGATCGGCGCCGTGCGCACCATCCACTCGTCAAAATGGGAAAAAGGGTCGAATGAATCTGGTGGCCTGCTCATCTATCGCGTTTGCGGGAATGGCTTTCTGCACCACATGGTCCGCAATCTGGTAGGAACCATGCTCGATGTCGGCCGCGGACACCTTCCACTGTCGGAAATCCCCTCCATTCTTGCCGCCAGTTCCCGCTCAGCCGCCGGCCCCACCGCGCCGGCTCAGGGCCTCTTCCTTCATTCGGTCGAATACCCGGAGCTCGAAGATCTTCCTCCTGAATCCTGATTCCCAGCCACTGCCCTCGGCAATCTGCCCCCCTCCCATCCTCCCTGCTACCCTGAAACCAGACGCATGTCCTTCTTTTCCCGCAGCTCGGCCTTCTCACGTGTGACCGCACTCGCTGCTCTGAGGCCGGTCCACACCGCCTTTGCGTGGCTCCATGGAAACCCTAAAACCATCATGGATTGGCAGGCTAACCTCGTCGCAATTCCCGCTCCCCCTTTCGGAGAACAGGCCCGTTCCGCGTGGCTGCTGGACCGCTTTCGCGAAGCAGGCCTCAGTCAGGTCCATTCTGACGCCGTAGGCAATGTCTTTGGAGTTCTGCAGGCCCCAAAGCTTCCCCCGGAAAGCACAGGCCCAGTCGTTGTTCTGTCTGCGCACCTCGATACCGTCTTCCCCGCTGAAACCCAACTGAACCCAAGAGTCGACGGCGATCGCCTTGAGGCTCCAGGCGCATGCGACAACGGCGCTGGCATAGTTGGAATGCTGGCCATTGCTCATGCGCTGATCCGGGCAAAGGCTGAGCTTGCCGCGCCCCTCATCTTTCTCGGCAACGTCGGCGAAGAAGGAGAAGGCGACCTGCGCGGCGTGCGCCATCTCTATGACCAGGCCGCGCTTGCCGGCCGCATCGCCGCGCACATCGTTCTTGATGGTGCAGGCGCCGACTCCGCCGTCACCCAGGCCCTCGGCAGCCGCCGCTACCTTGTCGCCATCCGCGGTCCCGGGGGTCATAGCTTCACTGACGCTGGCACACCAAACCCGATCGCTGCTCTGGCTTCGGCCCTGGCCACCCTCTCTGAAATCATGCTCCCGGACGATCCACGCACCACTCTCAATCTGGGCACTATTCGCGGCGGCACCAGCGTAAATTCCATTCCTGAGAGCGCCCAGGCATCCATCGATTTCCGCTCAACCGACCCAGAGCAGCTCCTCCGGCTTGAAGTCGCTCTGCATCGCGCTGTCGAAGATGCGGTCGAGCGCGGAAATGTCTCGGCTAAGTCCAAAAAGCCTGGAGTTCTCTCCTTCGCCATCAGCAAGATCGGCGATCGCCCCGCTGCGCAACTGCCCAGCGATTCCGCAATGCTCGGCGTCCTGCGTGCGGTCGACCGTCATCTCGGCCTGCGCACCAATCTTCGTCTCGGCTCAACCGACGCAAACATCCCCCTCTCACTCGGTGTTCCCGCGTTGTCGATCGGCGCCGGTGGCGACGGCGGAGGTGCCCATACACTGGCCGAGTGGTACTCCGCCAAAAACCGCGAAGCCGGCCTCCGTCGCGCGCTGCTGCTGACCCTCGCCATGATCGAATGGGCCGCGCAATCGTAGTCTGCTAAACTCCGCNNTACCTCCTGATCGAACCGTTCCGTGACTGAATCCGGAGTTGTGTTGAGGTGGGCAGCAGGTCTGCTAAACTCCGCGCATGCGCGTTTTGAATGCCGTGCTTGTCGCAGCCCTCGCTGCCGCGTCCCTTTCCCTGGCCGAATCAGCCAACGCTCAAGCCCCCGCCGCCAAACACACTCCGCCGAAGAAGTTGAAACCTGCCCCTGCTTCGCTCACAACTGTCCCTGAAATCATCTTTTTCAACGGCATGATCTTCACCGGCGAGGGCCTGGCGGACGATAAGCCCGTCACCGTTCAGGCCATGGCCATCGGCGGCGGCAAAGTGTTAGCCGTCGGAACAAATGAAGAGATCACCCGCCTTGCCGGGCCCGATACCCACCTTCATGACGTGGACTCCGCCAACACCAGTACCTACATCTTTCCCGGTTTCAACGATGCCCACACCCACCTCGGCAGCGCCGGACGCACCAAGCTCAATGTGAACCTGACGGGCGTCAAATCCCTCGCTGCGATGCTGGCCAAGGTACAAGCTTTCGCCAAGGACGCACCCGCCGGCCACTGGCTCACCGGCGGCAATTGGGACCACACACTGTGGACGCAAAAAACCCTGCCGTCCCGTCAGGACCTGGACAAAGTGACCGGGGACCATCCCGCCTTTCTCGCCCGCATCGACGGCCACATTGCCATCGCCAACACCGCCGCACTCAAGATCGCCGGCATTACAAGGAAAACCGTGCCACCTCAAGGTGGGGCCATCGATCTCGATGCCAACGGAGAGCCCACCGGCATCCTCAGGGAGTCAGCGCAGGGGCTGATCTCCAAAGTCATTCCGCCGCCCAGCGACACTGAGCGCCGACGCGCCGACGAGCTAGCCATCGCAGATGCCCTCGCGCACGGCGTAACCAGCGTCCAGGATTTCAGTGACTGGCAGGACTTTCTGGTGTTTGAACAGCTGGAGAAGGAAGGCAAGCTACGCCTGCGCATCAGCGAATGGCTTCCGTTCAAGGCCCCACTGCCGGAACTCCTCAAGATGCGCGCTCACCACGACCAGAACGACCCCATGTTGCACACCGGCTTCCTGAAAGGATTCATGGATGGCTCTCTGGGCTCGCGAACTGCAGCGATGAAGGCTCCGTTCTCTGACGATCCTGAAAACACGGGTCTGCCCCAATTCACACAGACAGAACTCAACAAGATGGCGCTGGAGCGTGCGCATGCCGGCTTCCAGTTGGGCTTCCACGCCATCGGCGACAAGGCCGCCACAATGGCACTCGACGCGTATGCGCAGCCCGGCATCTCGCGCACCGCCCGTAACCGCATTGAACACGCACAGGTCGTCGATCCCGCAGATATTCAGCGCTTCGCCCAGCTGGGCGTCATCGCGTCCATGCAGCCCAGCCACTTGCTCACCGACATGAACTGGGCCGAGGACCGCCTGGGGCCCAGTCGCGCCGCGTACTCCTACGCATGGAAAGCCTTCCTTGATGCGGGAGTACGTCTGGCATTCGGTACCGATTATCCCGTCGAGCCTATAACGCCCTTTCGTGGCCTCTACGCCGCCGTCACGCGCAAAAATGAAGCTGGAACAAAGACGTACTTCTCTGAGAACAAGCTCACTCGCGGACAGGCGCTCTACGCCTATACACAAGGCTCGGCCTACGCGGAGTTTGCTGAAAAGCACAAAGGCAAACTCCTACCCGGCTACGATGCGGACTTCATCCTCGTTGACCGAAACCTGTACGACGTGGGTGCGCCAGCCATCCTCTACTCGGTCGTCCAGGAAACTTTTGTCGCCGGGCAACAGGCCTTCCCACCAGAAATGGGCACACAGTAGCCGCGATCAGCCCAGAGGCGCCGCGGCCGGCGCCGTTTCCCTACCCGGTACTCCTTTGTTTTGCATTTCAATTCGGAGCGTTGGGAGCGCATGCGGATACGTTTCGCGCAGAAACTCAACCATCTTTTCTCGCACCAGGCAGCGCAGGTCAAATAACTGAGAAGAGCCACTGGAACTCATCAGGCACCTCAGTTCCATTGAGCGGTCAGTGAGGTTGGTCACTTGCAGGCCGCAAACCCGTTTGTCCCATAATGGCGACTCCTGAACAAGGAGTAGTAACTCGGCTCGCAGCGGCTCTACCGGAACCGAGTAATCCGTATAGAGGAAGACCGTACCGAGTAGATCCCCAGTTCGCCGTGTCCAGTTCTCAAAGGGCTGTTCAATGAAAAAACTCAGCGGTACGACAAGGCGCCGTTCGTCCCATATTCTCACCACCACATAAGTGCTGGTGATCTCTTCGATGCGGCCCCACTCACCCTGAATCACCACGACATCGTCAATGCGAATGNNTGCGAATGGGTTCCGAAATCGCGATTTGCAAACCGGCAATCAGGTTCGAAGCTGTTGATTTGGCGGCTACAGCAAGCAGCAGTGAAGCCAACCCCGCGGAAGCCAGCAGCCCGGTCCCATAGCTCCATAACCGCTGGTCGTGCAAACTCCAGAACAACGCCCCGGCATCCACGATCACCACGATTGTGATCAGAATGCGACGGAAGAATTGCATCTGGGTGTGAACTGTACGTGCGCGAAGGTTGTCAGCAACCGTCGTGTCAAACCTGCTCAACATGACGGTCTGAAAGACGAACACGCCTCCGATTGCCAGCCAGCCGAGAAATAAAACCAGCAGGCATTGGACCCCCTCCTCGATCCGGTCCAGCCACTGTGGCGAAAGGCGCGGCGTCAACGGCAGAACGATCAACAGTCCAATCGAAAGAAAGACTGCCCGCGCAGGCCCTGCCAGGTACTTTTGCAGTCCCAGGCCACGTGGCCGCGCATCAGTTTGCTGCCTGCGCAGTAACCGGAACACCAGGTAGTGAAATCCATTGCCAAATACGACAACTGCCGAGAACAGAAGGATGACGTACATCCAATCCTGCTCTGAAAGCCCGAGAAACGCCATGGTTTCGCCTCATCTGCTTGGATGCAGGCTGAGATTGGTCGACTGTCTGAAGCTGGAGGGCGCAGTTACAGTGCCTGTCAGCAGGCCCTGCCGAGACTCTTTACGCGCGTTTGCGTCTATACGCCTAGAACGGTCCTTTGCTCGCCGTGGCCCGACGCTTGAGCCAAGACCTTGCATCCAAGCCGCATATGGAGTATTTCGCCGCATTTGCAAAGGATCCTCCAGCCAGACGGGATTGCCCGCTACTGGCTATACTGGTAGTTGGTGCAGTTAACAATCCAGCCGGCAGGCTGGTCAACCGACGAGGTCACAGAACCCATGAAATCGCTCTTTGAACGGCTGCGCGCACGCCGTCTCGCTTCAGCATTTGTCTTGCTTGCCACCCTCTCGGCCGCCATTGTGGCCGGTTCTTTTGCCGCTCACGGGGTCCGTGGTCAGGAAAAACAGAACGACAGTTCCGACGCCACTCCGCTGCGGGTCGTCAATTCCTCTGTACCTCCAAACGAGTTCGTCAGAATCGCCCAGCAAGTGGGCCCGGCGGTCGTCAACATCAACACCCAGACTCTTCCCAAGCAATCGGCGAATAGGCCGCGTCGCAATCCGCATCAGCGCGTTCAACCCACGCCACAAAATCCCGGCGATGACGACCAGGACGACGACCAGCAGCAACAAGGTCAGGGTCAGGGTCAGGGCAACTTCCAGGACTTCTTCAACCGGTTCTTCGGCGGCCAGGGTCCCGACATGGATGGCGGCGACGACGGCGGTGGCGTTCGCGAGTCCCTCGGTTCCGGCTTCATCGTCGACTCGAAGGGCTACATCATCACCAACAATCACGTGATCGAGAAGGCTGACAAGATCTACGTCAAGCTCTCCACCGACCCTGATTCGCAGGACCTGGGACGTCCGGCACGGGTGATTGGCGTCGATAAGGCCACCGACCTTGCCGTAATCAAGATTGACACCAGCACGCCTCTGCCCACCGTAAAACTCGGCAACTCTGACACCGCTCAGGTAGGTGACTGGGTTGAAGCCATCGGCAGCCCCTTCGCGCTCTCGCAGACAGTCACCGCCGGCATCATCTCAGCCAAGAACCGCACCATTGAACCGGGCGCCAGCGGCCAATTCCAGCACTTCATCCAGACCGACGCTGCTATCAACCCGGGCAACTCGGGCGGACCCCTGCTGAACATGAATGGTGAAGTCGTCGGCGTCAACACCGCCATCTTCACTCAATCGAACGGCTACCAGGGCATCGGGTTTGCCATGCCGTCCAACACTGTGGTGGCGATCTACAACGACCTCATCAGCCCCAACCACAAGGTCACACGCGGTTCTATCGGGATCGAATTCCGCGAAGGCCTTTCGGGCGCGGTCAATCGCGTGTACGGCTTTAAAAATGGCGTTCTTGTACAGAGAGTCACCGCTGGCGGACCCGCGGATAAGGGTGGGATCAAGGTGGGCGACATCATCACCACCATCGATGAAATCGCGTTCCAGACCAATCTCCTGGCGCTGAATGCGACCATCGAGGCCGCGCGCGCCGGCGAGGCCGGCCGCGGTTTTGCGGTGGTCGCCGCCGAGGTCAAGACGCTCGCTAATCAGACCTCGCGCGCCACCGAAGATATTTCCCAGCAGGTCGCCGCCATCCAGGAAGCGACCAAACATTCGGTTGGGGAGATTTCCTCGATCGCCCGCGTCATCAACGAGCTGACCCGCGTTTCCACCAGCATTGCCTCCGCCGTGCAGCAGCAGAGCGCCACGACCGGCGCGATCGCC
>PLKU01000498.1 GCA_003140705.1 Acidobacteriaceae bacterium | reverse complement strand
TCATTGACATCGGCCAGCTGCCGCTTCGATTCATCCTTTTTCGATATCGAACGGATGCGGTTGATAATGTCTGCCGCACGCTTGGCATTTCGAATGACTCCCAGCGCAGCTTCACGAGCCTCCCCCAGGTCGGGATCTTCTCGTGTAAGCNNGCGCCAGGGAAGCGGTCAGCTCTCCCATGGCGGTCATCCGGCTAACGTGAGCGAGATCCGCTTGTGCCTCGCGCAACCTCTCCCGCTCTTTCTCCGCCTGCCTGCGGTCAGTGACGTCGATTATGGTACCCACGAATTCAACGAGATCGCCGGTTGGGCCGAGAACGGGATGGCCTACCGAGCGGGCGTCTCTGATTTCGCCGCCGGGATGAATGATTCGGTAATCGAATTCGAACTCCTCCTTTTCACGCACTGCTCTCTCAATCACTTCCGCGATTCGGGCTTGATCGTCCGGATGAATGCGCTGAAAGAACTCTTCAAATCGGGGTTGCCCCCCATTCGGGTCAAAGCCTTGCACGCGGTAGCACTCCTCGGACCAGTACCTGATGTCGCCCGGGGGCGGACTCCATGCCCAACTGCCGGTGTGGCTCAGCCTCTGTGCCTCGGCTAAATAGGCCTCGCTCAGGCGCAGTTCTGCCTCTATCTGGTTGTGCTTGGCGATCTCACGTTTGAGGTTGTCATTCAATTGAGTCAGCTCCGCGGTTCGCTCCGCGACTCTGATTTGAAGTTCATTTCGCCCCCGCACAACCTGCGTCATGAGTAACGCAAAGACCAGAAACACAAGGTCGAACAGGAGGCGAGACTCCGTACTGGTCTGGGGATTGAAGAGAAAGTCGCGGACGACTGACGATAGCAAAGCCGCAAGGATGCCAGGCTTGGTGCCGGCGTACCAAAAAGTGACAGCGATCGCGGATAGCGCAAATGCACCGAATGTTTGCGGCAGATGGAAGTGTACAAACACACTTGCCAAGCCAAGAGCGGCCGCGACCGAGACCAAAGCCAATCCATAGCGCTGTGCTATCGACCTTGCCGATCCAGCGACCCTATTCATCGTTTCCGGATGATTCATGTTCGAAATCTCTTTCCCTAAAAAGACTCGCAGAGTGGATCACATTGAAGCCGTCGAGCTGGTTATCAGATTGCCAGAGGTCGCTATTTCCCAGGAGCAGCTGCGCTCTAGTTAGTGCCTGTTCACGGGAAGCTGAAGCTTAGTGGCCATTCGGACGAGCTCTGCAAGTGATTCCGCTTGCATCTTCGTCATTACATGCCCACGCTGTATTTTCACGGTGATTTCGCTGGTTCCGAGCTCAAACGCTATTTGCTTATTGAGCATGCCTGAAACCACCAGGCCCATGACCTCGCGCTCGCGTTTGGTCAGCAACTCGTAGTGCTTTCTCAATTCGGCAAGCTCATTCTCTTGTTGGCGCGTCCCCCGGTCGCGGTCCAAAGCCTGGTAAATCGCATCCAGCAAGTCCTGGTCCCGGAAGGGCTTGGTCAAGAACTCCACCGCGCCGGACTTCATGGCCTTCACTGACATCGGAATATCTCCATGACCGGTGATGAAGATGATGGGAATCCGGATGCCTGCTTCCGCCAACTCGCGCTGAAAGTCCAGACCGCTGACGCCGGGAAGCCTCACGTCCAGAATAAGGCAACTTGGTCCCTCCCGCCGCTTGCTGCGCAGGAACTCTTGCGGCGTCCCGAAGGTCTCGGAACGTAAGCCAACCGACTTCAGCATGCCTTGAATGGCCGCACGCACCAAGGGATCGTCATCAATGACGAATACTGTGGAAGCGGTTGCAGGCGTCATTCATGCGTCTCGGCTGTTATAGGTAGGGTAAAGTGAAAGCTTGCGCCGCGCGAAGAGTTGTCGGCAGCCCACAACCGACCGCCATGCGATTCAACGATGGAACGGCTGATCCGCAGTCCCATGCCGGTTCCTTGGAGCTTGGTGGTAAAGAACGCATTGAAGATCTGATCCGCCTGCTGCGGCGGTAGCCCCACGCCGGTATCGCTGACCGAGATCAGCACCTGACCATCATCACCGCACTGCGACTGGATGGTGAGCTCGCGCGTCCCATGCACATCTTTCATCGCCTCGATGCTGTTAATGATGAGGTTCATTAACACTTGTTGCAGTTGCACTCGATCTCCCATGACCTGAGGAAGTCCTGCAGCGAGCTCCGTCCGGACCGATACGGAGTACCGCGCTGATTCACCGCTCATGAGGGCCACCATTTCTCGAATTATCTCGTTCAAATCGACCGACTCCCATTGCGGATTAACCTTTTTGAAAAGCAGGCGAGTTCGGCTGATGATCTCCGCCGCACGGGTCGCGTCTTTGACGACTCTCGAGGCGGCCTCGCGAGCCTCTTCCAGATCGGGATGATCGCGATTGAGCCAGCGCAAACAGGTATTCGCGTCGGTGACGGCGGCGGCAATCGGTTGATTCACTTCGTGNNCGTGCAAGATCCGCCTGTGCCTGACGTAAAGCTTCTTCGGCTTGCCTGCGCTCCGTAATGTCGGTGGAGCTGCCAACGAATTGAACTAAATTTCCAGACGCGTCCAAAACAGGATGTCCGACACTGTGGAGGTGTCTTACGGCGCCACCTGGAAGAAGAAGTCGGTATTCAACTTCGTAATCCGACTTTTCGCTTATTGCTCGCTCGATTGCTTGTCGCTGAGCAGCTCGATCATCTGGATGAATACGCTCCTCCCGTTTTTTCCACGTAAGCATGCCCTCTTCCGGATCGAAGCCGTATATGCGATACCATTCTTCAGATAGATGCAAGGCGCG
>PLKU01000376.1 GCA_003140705.1 Acidobacteriaceae bacterium | reverse complement strand
CAAGATATCCGAGCATCTGTTCAACCCGCCGCATGAGGTAAAAGTCGAAAAGCCAAAGCAACGGGTTGAACGCGTGACTGCGCGGAAATGTTAGCCAGATTTGGCATGAATCTCCCGAAGTCCGCCATCTACCCCAAATCCGTGCCATGCCTCTCCGAAACATGTATAGGCCCGGAAATGTCCCCTGGGCTTGGCTACCCGGGCTCTCTACTCGGATTCCTTTCGTTGCTGCGGCTTCCTGGAGATGCGATGCAAGTGCATTCGGAAGCTCGAAAACCGGACCAAGACTCATAAGCGAGTTCCCATAGACATCATGCCAGACTCAAATTGGAAGTTCACAACCGTGAATTCTCCGATAAGGTAGATCCGTGCCGGCCCACTGATGCAGGCGAACTTTTTCGCTCTTATCGTTCCGGCAATTCGGTCTCAAAGAGTGAAAAGCCCAGTTCTCAACACTTGATGTCTAATGGATGCGTTCGTGAGTGAAGCGGTCGCGGCCTGCCCAATAGGGGCATTGTGGGCAGGACTTGCCTGCTGGATAATCGATGCCTTCCTCATGTGGGCATCCGAGGATGCCCTCCACAGCCACGACGGACAGTACTTGATGTTGACGGAGAAAGTCACAGACTTTCTCACCGATGACGAAGTCGTGGCGGATGTCATTGCCACTGGAGAACCAGCGTTCGAGCAGATCGGGTTCGTTGCGTTCATCCGGGACGATAGAGACAGCAATCTTTGTAGCCAGATCCGCAGTCGGCCCGTAGAAGGCGACAGTGGCGATAGGGTAGCCTCTGAATCCGCGCCGGACTCTCTTCGTCAGCCAGGAGCTGGGACGCTTGATCTTCTTCATGCCTTCATGAAATACCTTTGGCTGGGGTAATCGTCAAGCAACAATTGGCTTCGCGATTCGCTGCCATTGACCTGCCCCCCGGAAAACTCCGCCAAAACGTGATGGAAGCTTCGACCTGTTGACCCGCCGGGAATTGGCCTCAACGAGTGAAAAGCCCAGTTATCAACATTTGNNGCAAGGTAACTTCCGAGTGGCCGGTTCCGAGTGGCCGGTGATCCAGGCACGACGAGCCGAAAAACGACCTAGTCCGGTCGTATTCCGCCCGCTTTCTGCTCCATAAACCTTGTATTCGTCTCTACCCTCGCTTAAGCTTGCGATGGCGGAGCGCATTTGGTCTTCGGTTGAGCCACACAAATTCAACAGGTGATATGCCCATGCCAACAATATCAAGCTCAGATCTATAAAGGCTCGGCCTTCAATATCGATCGCCTACAAGGTAAGTCTCCCGGAACGGTGATTTTCCGCTTTACCGGACCCTTCACCGCACGCGATGTGTTTGGATCCCTGACACCCATCGCCGTGCGCAACTTGTTCGAAGGCGATTTGACACCAGGGGATGCGCCGCTGATCACGAAGAACATTTTCGACATCACCGGAGTTCCCTATATGGATTCTACGGGCCTGGCATGCTTGTCAGTCAGTATGTCCGGTGCCATGGCAAAGGCGTCCGGATTATTGCCGCCGGGGCGAGCCCACGCGTCCTTCAACTGTTCAATTTGACCAAGGTGGACACCTTCATTTCCCTGACCGCCACGGTTGAGGAAGCGGAAGTCCAATGAATTGTGTTCAGCGTGCATCCGCACAATCACGGATTTGGTGCCGTCCTCCACACTGCTCACCAACTGGACATTTCACTCAGGAATGAGCCTTGTCGGTGTATCCGCGCCGTTGCCGGTCATGCTTCCGTACTTGACATCGAAATCGGGAATTGAGTAGGCGCCCTCCTGAGGATTGCGATCTGCCAGCCAGCCGAAATTGATCTCCCAATGTTTGTTGCCCGGTGTGTCGGGATCGTCGGTCCTGATGGGCGGACCGGCCTGTGCATGAGCGATGCCCGCGGCCACCAAAAAGAACACGGATAGTTTGAAGAGATCGCTCCGATAGAGTCTCTTGCGTGCTTTTTGCTCATTTTGCAATATTCCACCAAGCAAGCATTCAAGTACATACGCGGTGCCACCACTCATATATGAAATCCAGTTCGAGTGTCTGATCCAGCGAGAGGAGTGGAATTCGGATCTCCGGGTACATGTCCCCGATCGTTTTGCTCGAGCGCGCTGGCCAACATAGCGGACAATGGTCGGCCAAATAAGTAACCCTGCACTTGATCGCAGCCGGCAGCGCTTAGGGTCTGCGCTTGTGCCGATGTTTCAACGCCCTCCGCAGTCACAGTGAGAAAGAGGGTCTTTCCCATCGCGATGATCGTTTTCACAATGGCATCCGCCTTTGGATCGATGGTCATTGCAGCCACGAAGGAGCGATCAATCTTCACTACATCGAAGGGGAACTTCCAGAGATAGGCCAGGCTCGAATAGCCAGTGCCGAAGTCATCCAGCGCAATGGAAATTCCCATTGCCCGAAGGTGTGCGAGTTGCTCCAGCACTGCATCCGAATTTTGAATCCAGACGCCTTCTGTCACTTCCAGTTCCAGTCGCGCGGGATCAAGCCCGGATATCTTCAAAGCCTCTTTGACGGTGGCAACTATGTCCCCATTTCGGAACTGAACCGGGGAAAGATTCACCGCCACCTTAAGCGGTTTCGTCCATGCTGCGGCTGTCTTGCATGCCGTCATCAGCACCCAGGCTCCAATGGGAACGATGAGACCCGACTCTTCGGCCACGGGGATGAACGCAGCGGGCGATTGAGGGGCCCATCCATCGGGCCAGCGCAAAAGAGTCTCAAACCCAAGCAGCCTGTTGTCGTGAAATGAAAAGAGAGGTTGAAAGGCCAACTCGAATGCGTTTGTGTCCAATGCGCGTCGCAGGTCGGTTTCAAGCCGCCGGCGCTCGCGGAAGATCGCGTCCATTCCCATTTCGTAGAAGCTTACCGCGTTGCCACCTTCTGCCTTTGCTTTATAGAGAGCGGCATCGGCACAGACGAGAAGCGCGTCCCAGTCTCTTGCGTCGGGAGGCGCGATGGCAACTCCGATGCTCGCTCCACAATCCAGCTTCAAGTCTCCAATCCTATATGGGACCGATAAGATCTCCATCAGCCGTGTGGCAAGGCTCTGGGCCCCCCCAGGCTGAGCCACGCCAACCTGTAAAATCACAAATTCGTCCCCGCCAAGTCGTGCCACGACATCCTCTGCTCGGACCGCGGAGTTGAGGCGCAGAGCCAATGCCCTGAGCACTTCATCTCCGGCTCCATGCCCAAAACTGTCGTTGATGCTTTTAAATCGATCCAAGTCAATCAACAATGCCGCGACATAGGTCTTGTTGCGGACGGCGAATGCCAATGAATTCTTTGCCACTTCTCCGAGCCACCTTCGGTTGGCAACGCCCGTCAATGTATCGTGCTCAGCCAGAAACAACGCCTCTGCTTGGGCGACACGATGGGCAACCATCTTGCGATAGACCAGAAATCCTGGAAATGCACCTGCAAGCAGGACAGCTAAGGCAATGATGAATTCCGTGTGCAGAAAGGATTCTTGATAGAACGCGTGATCAGCAGTCTGATCCAGATAGATCTCAAAGACGCCAATTACCTCTCCATTTTTGCGGATCGGAATGTAGGACTCCGCGAAGTAAGCGGGATTGGCCGGCGGAAGTCCGACATGAGTCTCTGTGAATTCAGCCCCGGCAGAGAGGGATTTGGCGATGTGTCGCCTGGAACCATCAGCGGGCGCCAACTGCACTCCGACAGAACTCGGGCGATCCGACGAGAAGACGGGGGTTCCATTCTTGTTCCAGATTCTGTACCGATAAACGTCGCTCACGCGATTGGCACTTTCGAGAAGATGTTTTGTCTCCCCAGTGGGTGACGGGCCGGTGATCAGTGCAGGAACATCGACGCTCTCCATCAGCGTTGCGACCCAGCTGCTGGACGTGGAATGTGCGTCGGTGCGCAGCATATCTGCCGCCACTACATGGCTGAGCTTGACTCCACCAGCGGCAAGCAAAACGATCACGGTGACCAGAGATATGAAGATTCTGCCGTCGCTCGAATTGAGGCGACTTGCATGCTGCTTCGTGGTAGATTTCATCGGCATTCTCCCAACGATCAGGCTGCATCCCCCCGTGTACAACCACCAAGTCAGCTCAGAGTCCCCTTCTCGGGCCTTTCGGAGCCTTCGCCGGTTTTGTCGAACCAGAATGACAGCTGTTTATAGATCGATTAGATGGCAGTCTTTGCAATCGCAATGTGATTTCTGTCACATCATTAGCTTTCTTATATAATTGAAAAACCAAGACTTATATAAAAGATGACCCAGGAGTTGTACGTCGAAGCGCGCTTGCGCGTACAGGTTCGACCTGGGGAGACGCGATTTGACGACCAGGCTTCTCACTGCGGCAACAGGCTGCGGGTAATTTCGAGTCCGGTTCCCTTCTGTTCCGCGAAGAGAGACCATTCTTTCGAACTTTCTCTACCGCAATGGTGAACGCGGCAAGCGTCTAGCCCACTTGCCTCATGGAACCGTAGCGCGAGCGACTACCGAGATGATCGATAAACTCCTGGAATTGAGCGCGAACAGCGTCATCCCCATGTTGGGCGCCGGAGAGGCCGGGGGTATAGATGAAAAAGGAGATCGGCCGATGACGACTCTTCTCCGGAGCTTGCGCCTGTGGGAGTGAGCAGGATTGCCCAAGCAACAATGCAACACACCAAGCGAGCACTACCCGCGGAGCCCTGGCCAGCATAGAGTTCACCTCCAACTCATCACAACTCGAACCAATCCACAGATAGGCTACGCAACTCTTCGGGGCGAGAGTCTCTGACTAGCGCTTTTATCTTCTCAAAGGCTTGATCCAAGCATTAGGAAGGACGATGGACCAACGTGCCGCGCTCACCTCATTGGAACAATCATCCGAGTCCAACAGCTGGTCGGTTGATGACTTCAGGCCAAAGCGCGTTTCGAGGGCAGGTTCTCATCGGATTGTTCCCCCAAGAGCGACGCCTTTTGCTCTCAACGAGTGAAATGCCCATGTATGACAGCGTC
>PLKU01000387.1 GCA_003140705.1 Acidobacteriaceae bacterium | reverse complement strand
ATGGTGGGCCCGGAGGGATTTGAACCCCCAACCAAGGGATTATGAGTCCCCTGCTCTAACCGTTGAGCTACAGGCGCATTGTCACCAACTATTTTATCTTGTTTAACTTATGCCAAGCTAGGAGTCATCTCTCGGTGCACCTTGATCGGGGCTGTTCGCACACCTGTGGTGACTTCATTCTGCGCTTCCTTTGCCAGTCTTACATAATCACACAACGACTGCCAGCCTATATGAATGTGACAGATGGCTCACACGGGTGCAATGGACTTAACGGTAGCTAGGCGAGGAAACGAGTCTTGATCGTACTCGGAACTCGGTCGATTTTCGGTCGATTTATTGTGAGGCCAACGGAGACCGCTCAGCCCATGACGATTGAAGTCGATCCGCTGAAACTCGATAGCGTGATTTTAAATCTTGTTGTGAACGCTCGAGACGCGATGCCAGAAGGCGGTTCAATCGAAATTGTGACGGCAGCCATTGAACGCGGCAGCGCCGGCATCCAGGCGTGATCGAGCGGGCGCGTGGGAGATTGGGTGGCCCTTGCAGTGCGCGACTCAGGGGTGGGAATGACCAAAGAGACCCAAAACCACATCTTCGAGCCCTTCTTCACAACAAAAGATCCTGGCAAAGGAACCGGGCTCGGGCTAGCTGTAGCTCAGAGTATCGTGGAACAAAGTGGCGGAAGCTTAGAAGTCCAAAGTGAACCAGGACACGGATCGACGTTCACGGTGTACCTCCCTTGGATCAAGGATGGGCAGGTTGATGCGATCAAACGGAGGGGCCTCCCGGTTGCCAGAGGGGTAGCAACCGTTTTGGTTACAGTAGACAGTTCGGACGTCCGCAAGTTGGCAATTGCCGCGCTCATGTCGTATGGCTATAGTGTGATCGAAGCTGAAACCCCTGATCAGGTGCTTCCGCTGTGTAATCGCGAGCGAGGCCAAGTCGACTTGATTCTGGCCGATGTGGTGATGCCTAAGTTGAGCGGCAAAGAGATAGCCAACCTGGTGCGAGGACGCTGGCCCCATATCAAAGTGCTCTTCATGTCGGGCTACGGCGAGGGCCATCCCTTGCTTGAAGATGTATTGGATGCGGGTTCCGGTTATATTCAAAAGCCGTTCAGTCCAAGCCAGCTGGCGGCCAAGGTGCAGGAGACTTTGTCTACAAAGAGCGCATCTTGATCAGATGATTCCTTGCAGCAGCAAATGAGCCACAAACCGGACCTCGCTGAGTTCCGCTCGGTACTGATTTGGCTGCAACCTGTATTCCGACAATAGGTTTCTAGCTGGCAGTCATTCGGGCTTAGTTCCTCTTCAATCCGAGACGACTATCCTTTACCTTCACGGATAGATGGCGAGCTGCACCTTAACTCGCTGCGTCAGAGTGATGAGCAAATGTCGATTGATATGGAATGCACAGAATCTCCAACGAATATCACTATATAAAGATATCTTGGGAGACACCGATAGGCCGCAACGCGATGAACATTGCGGACCTAACGGTTCCAGGCGATTCAGAATCGTCGAAGCTAGTCAATCCGTGAGTTTAGTGTCATCCACCTATAAGGCAAAGATCACGTTGACGGTTGTCTCCACGGCCACTGGTTCGTTGTTGAGCATAAAGGGCTTGTAGCGCCAAGTGCGCACGGCATCTAGAGCAGCCTGCCTCAACATGTCCGGCCCGCTGACCACATGCAAACCTTCGATGGCTCCCGACTTTGAAATGGTGGCTTGCAACACTACCGTCCCAGAGACGCGGGCAGTCCTGGCGATCTGAGGATAGACCGGCGGCATCCTCTGAATGAGCAGACCCACTGCGACGCCGGCCGAAACATTGACGATCTTGGGCGCATCGACCTTCACTTTGGGACGACCCTGTCCATTAAACACGCTGCCCACAGTACTGTTCGCGGTCCCGCCAAGTCCGTCATCGGCGATTGGTCCGAATCCTGCTGACGGCGCATCCTTATCCTCCAACATCTTTGCAGAGGTCGGGATTCGCGACGGTACAGCCAGCTGCTGGTTCATCATGTCCGACCGGACTGCAGCCGTCTGCGCGGGAGTCGACGGCGGCGCCATCGTGGGCTGCTGTGCCCCGGGTTGCGCTACCTGCTGGGTTGTCGGCTGCGTCTGTCCGTGCGGTGCGAGCTGCGTCATCGGCGACGGCTTCTGCAACGAGTTAGTCGCCTGCGAGGAATTAGTCGCCTGTGAGTTAGTCGTAAGCGAGCTCGTCGTCGGCTGGGATACAACCGACTGCTTCACCGTAGCAGTCTTGCCCATGACCCTGGGGTAAATCTGCGCTATCAAGATGGGAAGAAGTACAACTGAGCCGACACTAAAAGCTATCAACAACACTTTATTCTTAAGCTTGTCCGCAATCTTACTCGCTGGTTTGGTTTCGATCCTGCGTTGCCCGCCGCCGCTCTTCGTGCTGTTCGACCGAAGCGGTTGGAAAACGGAATCCGCATCCCCATAAGCGGTTGCCGGATTCAGCGAGGGTCTGTAACGCATCCTGTCGACGGCAGGCGAAGGTGACGTGACGGATCGCGGCTTCACGGGTTGCGAAGGCGGCTCTGGTGCAGCACCGGAGTCACGGACAGCTTCGAACCCGTTGGACGTTTCAGGTGGCGTCGACGGGAACTCTTCCCCGTTATCCCATTCGCTGAAGTCCGCGGGAAGTGTTTCTGGTGCTGTCTGAACTATTTCTGCTGGAGATGCCATTGGCCATCCTCTCGTTTCTCATACGTAGCGCCCTTGTATGTGCGCGTCTCAAGTTCGCCCTTCTGGTTGGAGTTAATGTTGCTCTGGGAAGCCTCCCACTTTTCGTCCGAGAAATCTGAGTTGCCTGAGTTGTCCGTTACCGCGTATGACGCCTGAGTGGCCGCTGCGAGCAGCGAGTCGATGTCCGGCAACTCCTCAACCACAAGCTCCACCGTGGCTTGTGCCGGTGCGTACTTCGAGCTGTCTGTTGGAGTGAAGGCGACGGTGAGGCAATGCTTCCCTGGGGTAAGCACATCACCTGCTGCAGGAAAATATGCGAGTGTTCCAGGAACCGGTGCCTTCGCGTTGTGCTGCGCGGAGCCCAGCGGTGTCCCGTAGAGAATGGCCGACGGAGTCTGCCACGTGATCGTTGACGGCGCTTTCTTGGTCACATTCAGCGACACCGTGGCCTGCGCCGACGTGTAGTTCAATTCGTCAAGCGGCGTAAATGTCACCGTGAGCGTGTGCGTCCCCGTCGCAAGAACTTCACCTGCAGCAGGACTATAGACCAAGGTGCCAGGAGCCGACGCGCTTGCATTCAGCTGAGAAGTGTCGAGCGCAGTAGCCTCTGGGATCGAAGCGGGCGTCGGCCAGGCGATCGTCGCCTTCGCCTTTGCCACGGTCAGTGACACGGCGGCATACGCTTTGGTGTAGTTAGCTTCATCTGACGGCGTAAAGGTTGCGGTCGGCGTGTGCGTCCCGGCCGTGAGCATGGCTCCTTCGGCTGGTGTGAAAGAGAATGATCCCGGTACCGACGCCGTCGCATCCAACTGCGCGGCGCTTAGCGGCGATCCGTAGGTGATTGGTGTAGGCGTCGACCATGAAATGGCGGGCGTCGCGGCCACCACAGTCAGCGACACTTCAGCATGTGCCGTTGAGTAGCCTGTGGTATCTGTCGGTGTGAAGGTTACGGAGATGGTATGCCGCCCTGCCATCAACACTTCGTCAGATCCCGGCGTATAAACGAATGATCCGGGAACCGATGCTGCAGCATTGAGCTGGCTGTTGCCGAGCGGTGTTCCGCAGGTAATCTGGGCAGGCACTTGCCATGAAATGGTTGGCTTGGCTGTAGCAACCGTTACCGAAACTTCGGCTTCAGCTGTGGTGTAACTCGCACCGTCCGTCGGAGTAAATGTTACTGTAAGCGTGTGCTTTCCAGAGGCCGGGACATCGCCCACGGCGGGCGTGTAAACAAATGTTCCCGGAACCGATGCCTCCGCGTTGAGCTGCGCACTGCTAAGCGCACTGCCGCTCGTCATCCCCCTCGGTGCCGCCCATTTGATGGCCGGCGTTGCCTTGGTTACCGTGATGGGCACGGCAGCCTGTGCCGGGGTGTCACCTGCAGCGTCATCTGGAGTGAACGTCACCCACAGCGTGTGTGTGCCCACCGGGAGAACATAACCGGCGCTGGGTGTGTATACAAATGTTCCGGAGACCGATGCTTCGGCATCCAGCTGAGCAGAGCTGAGAGCCGTGCCGCAGGGAATCGGAGCCGGCGGGGACCATGCAATGGTCGGAGCTGCTTTGGGAAGAGCCGGCGCCGCTTCTGCGGGCGCTACTTTTTCTGTGATGTTTCTGGTTAAGTTTCTGAGGCTGAATCCTGACTTCTTTTCAGGAGCCGCGGGCAAGCCACAAGCAGCGCGAGCCATCTGCTGGATCTGCCGGGCAATCGGCGAATCTGAAGCCGAGAGCGGCGTGGTGGAATTCTGCATCTGGCGCGCAGCCGAATAATCGTCTGGAATCTTCCACTGGGCGGACCGGGTCAGAGCCTTGGTGATGTGCTCTTCGGTGACGCCAAGGGATCGCGGCTCATATCGGTTAATTACGACTTCCAGCTTTTGACGACCGTCGCTGAAGAACTGAGTAATCAGGCGATTCGAGTTACGCAGCTCAGAAACACCGGCCTGGGTGACCAGGTAGATCGAGGCCGCCTCCCTGAACAGGGCGGTTCCCATCAGATCAAGCCTCGATCCCACATCGACAACCACGTTTTCGAATTCCTGGCGGGCGATGGTCATCAGCTTGTCGATGGCCTCGTTGGAAGCTTGTACCTTGGGTACCTTACTCGGCGCTGCGAGAACGAATAAGCCTGAGCGATGTTTCACCAAAAGCTTGGAGAAGAAGCTCGTATCCAGCCTGCCGGTATCCAAAAGTGCGTTGTCCGTCGAGTACTCCGCAACGATACCCAGGTTCAGTGCGGCGTCGCCCATCGGAAGTCCAAGATCGACCAGCAAAGTGCTCTGGCTGGATTCTTGTGCTAAAGCGACCGCGAAATTGCAGGCAATAGTCGTAACGCCTGAGCCGCCCTTTGCGCCCAGGAATACGAGCATCCTGCCGTGCGCCTTTTTCCCCGGCCGAGGGTTCGAGTCGAGTGTTGACGCGGCTCGCACCAGAGCTTCGGCCATCGTGTCTTGCTCGAGGGGCAACGTCAGAAACTCGCGCGCTCCGGCACGCATGCAGCGGACAACCAGGTCCCGATCGGCCCTTTCCGAATAGACCATCACCGTCGCTGTGTCTTTGGCGCAGATGCTCTCCACGAGTTCGAGGGCGTACTCCGGGTTACTGTCAAGGTCGATGATGATGATGTCGTGGTACTGCTCCAACAACCGCGGGACATCGTCGAGCGCAGGAGGATAGGATGAGAACTCTTCCACCTCACTCCCACTGCAACCTGCAAGCGCACTCGCTACGGCGCTGCGCCGCTCCATGTCCGGCCCGATTAACGCAATCGACATGTGGTCTGCGCCAAGGGTGTCGGCGTACTGTGAATCGAAATATTCAGAAGAGAAAGAATTCACAGACGCGCCACTTCCTTTTAATTCAGAATCTGCTTGGTGGTTACCTTGAAGTTCGTATATCGAATGCGAGTTGGACATCAAGTGGGCTCCGATCCTTAACGGGAAAATTGAGAAACCAATGCTTCAGAATTCCAGGCTGCAATGTTCAGAATCGTGCGATCCAGTGGATTTGCATACACCACCCACTTCGTTTCACACCGGTTACGAAAATCCGTCGTGCTTGCCATACCGAAAGCGACAAAAGATCACCACAAAGCAGACGAGTGGCTACCTCAGGCTCCTTTCCCCTGGTTCGGGGACGTTCATTCCTTGAAGCAACTGCCAAACCTCTCATTTATAAAAGCTTGTGTAAACTAGCCTCCGATGAAAGGGTAAGGCTCTGACCTTTACGAATCGCAGAAATGGAGGGTCTGTGTCCATAACACATTCGTGCTACCGTTATCGGCAGAAGCANNATTCTGTCGCTTAGCGGTGCACCACCCGTGCGGATTTCAAGCCTGATTTAGACTGCCTTCATGCCCTCATTCCAGGTCGTTTTTAGTGTCAAAATTCGCCTGGCATTCGCCTGTGTCTGCATCGCTCTTTGGGGTTCGACAACCTCGGCGACCTCCCAGCAGGCAACGCCATCGTTGAAGGCTGATTCTGTGCTGATTCTGAAGAAGGATCATGTGCTGGAACTGATTCGCGACGGCAAGGTCATCCGCACCTACAAAGTGGCGCTGGGCCGCGGGGGCACAGAACTCAAGGAGCGCGAAGGCGACGGACGCACACCCGAGGGGCACTATGTGATCGATGCGCGGAACGCGATCAGCGAGTATCACAGGTCTCTGCACATCTCATATCCGAATGCTGAAGACCGCCAGCGCGCGGCCCTGTTGGGCGTCGCCCCGGGCGGTGCAATCATGATTCACGGACTGCCTAACGGGAAGGCATGGATTGGCTCAGCCCACCGGCTCTACGATTGGACGCTGGGCTGCATCGCAGTCACCGATCCTGAGATTGAAGAGATCTGGAATATGGTCCCATTGGGCACGCCCGTCGAAATCAGGCATTAAGAATGCCTTAGCCTAGCTGATCCAATCGCCCCGCCGCCCTTCTGCGAGAATGGATCTGTATGCTTTCGTTGCAAAATGCCGGTAAGCGGTTCGGGCCCCGCGTCCTGTTCCTTGAGGCCAGCTGGCTCATCCGGGCGCGCGAGAAAACCGCTCTTGTCGGCGCCAATGGAACCGGCAAGTCCACTCTAATGAAGGTGTTGACGGGGCTTGAGACGCTCGACTACGGAAGCCTGCAACAGACCCGCGGCATGAGCATTGGCTACCTTCCCCAGGAAGGCCTTCGCCTCGCCGGCCGAAGCGTCTTTGAAGAATGCCTCACGGTCTTTGATGAACTGCGTGACATGGAAAAAGAGATCGAGCGCCTCGCCGGACAACTGGCTGTCCTGGAACACAGTGGTTCTGAATATGAGTCCGCAGCAGAGCGCTTCTCAATGCTGCAGGAGCGGTTTCATGCGCTCGATGGATACGCGCTCGATGCACAAGTGGGCGGAGTGCTCACCGGCCTCGGATTCGGCAAGCAGGATTGGGCGCGCCAGACCGATGAATTCAGCGGAGGCTGGCAGATGCGCATCGCTCTCGCCAAGCTGCTGCTGGCCAAACCCAACCTGCTGCTACTCGACGAGCCTACCAATCACCTGGATCTTGAAACACGCAACTGGCTTGAAGACTATCTCCGGACTTATCCCTTCGGATACATCCTCATCTCCCATGATCGCTACTTTCTGGACGTAACCATCGACCGCACCGTGGAGATATGGAACAAGCGGCTCAATATTTATCAAGGCAACTACACCAAATACCTCTCTCAGAAGGACGAGCGGCGGATTCAGTTAGAGTCGGCATACCGCAACCAGCGCATTCAGATCGAGCATCTTGAAGCGTTCATCAACCGCTTTCGTGCCCAGGCCACCAAAGCCAAACAAGTGCAATCCCGCATCAAGGAACTGGAAAAGATAGAGCGCATCGAGATTCCGGAAGAAGAGCCGATCATTCATTTCAAGTTTCCCCAGCCGCCTCCATCTGGACGTACAGTGGTAACGGCTGAGGGACTCGCAAAGAGTTACGGCGCCAAAGAAGTGCTGAAGAACGTCGACTTCACCATCGAGCGCGGTGACCGAGTGGCCCTGGTGGGCGTCAATGGCGCGGGCAAGTCCACGCTGATCCGGCTTCTGACTGGCGATGAAACACCCTCGGCAGGGTCGGTACGCCAAGGTCACAATGTGGTCAGCGAATACTTCGCACAAGACCAGTACAAAGTGCTCAGCGGCGATTCGCGCATGTTGGACGACATCAGTCGCGCGGCACTCAAGGTCCCCGAACAGGCACTGCGGTCGCTCCTCGGCTGTTTTCTCTTCACCGGAGACGACGTCTTCAAGCCTCTTGGCGTTCTCTCCGGCGGCGAGCGCAACCGCTACGCGCTGGCCCGAATTCTGGTCTCGCCCTCAAATTTCCTCCTTCTGGATGAGCCCACCAACCACCTGGATATGCGCGCCAAAGACGTGCTTCTTGAGGCATTGGCGGCCTTCTCCGGCACGGTGGTTTTCGTTTCGCACGATCGCTACTTCATTGACCGGCTGGCCACCCGAGTGCTGGAGGTAGAGAGCGGTACTGTCACCAGCCATAAAGGCAACTACGAAGACTATCTGCGCCGCAAAGAAGGGATTGCATCCAGCAGCCCTTTCGAGGGTGCATCGCCAACAGAAATAGAGCAGCAGACGAACAGGAACGCCCCGAGCGCGTTCGACGGGGTTGCCGCGGAGGACCTTTCTGCCAAAGATCGTCCCCGCCGCCTCAATCCCATCAAGCAGAAACAGATGGAAGAGCGCTGTGCGTTCTTGGAAGAAGAAACCCCGCGCATCGAGGCCGCCATCGCGCATACTGAGGAGCAGTTAGGCGTCTATGTTTCTGCCGCGGAGACTCAGCGACTTACCCTGCTGGCCGAAGACCTGCGCAACCAGTTGGCCGCTCTCACCGCCGAATGGGAAGACCTGATGATACAGATGGACGGCCAAGCAGCCATCTCCTGAGACGATCCTTATCGGCTCTCGTGCATAATCAAAATACGATGGCTCTTCTATGGAATCCTGAGAGTTGGACACAGCGCCTGGCGGAGCTCGAGGCGCAGTCAGGCGATCTGAAAGAAGCTCCTCTGCGTCGCGATGTGCGGTCCCTGGGGATGTTGCTTGGAGAAGTTCTGCGCGAGCAGGCTGGCGAAGACTTGTTTGCCCACGTCGAAGCATTGCGCCAGGGCACGATTCGCCGTCGAGATGCGGAGGCTCGCGGTAGCGAAGGAGAAGCAGCGCTTCAGGCCGCAAGTGCGCTGGAGTTGGTGCATTCGCTCCCTGTCGAGCGCGCCATCCTGCTTACACGCGCTTTTGCTTTCTACTTCGAGCTCATCAATCTGGCTGAAACAAACCATCGGAAACGCCGCCGAATTGCCCTTCAACTCAGTGGCGGAGCCGGTCGCCAACGCGGCTCGCTGGCTGGAACGCTTTCCGAGATGCGCCGCGTAGGCATCACCGCGGAAGAGGCTCTCGACTGGCTTAAGCGCGTCCTGATCATTCCTGTTTTTACCGCGCACCCGACTGAGGTAGCACGGCGCTCCGTCATGTTCAAGCGCCGTCGCATCGGCGATTTTCTAGCCACGCTCGATCGCATCCCTGCGCCTGCGCAAGACCTGGCCCGCCTGGAACAAATGATCCTCGCCGAGATCACCAGCCTGTGGCAAACCGATGAAGTCCGCTCGCGACGCCCGACGGTCTACGACGAGATCAAGATGGGCCTCGACTACTACGACGTCTCCATCTTTGAAACGCTGCCCAGTCTTTACCGCGAGATTTCCGAGGCGCTGCGCGCCTCTTACGGCCTGGAAATTGAAGCGCTCGCATTGCCTCAGGTTCTCTGTTTTGGTTCGTGGATCGGTGGGGACCGCGATGGCAATCCCTATGTGACGCCGCAGGTAACCCGCGACGCGATTCAACTGGCTCGGGGCCATCTGCTCCTCTACTACCAGCGGCAATTGCAGGAGATCATTGACCTGCTCACTTCCAGCGCTCAGCAGATTGCCGTGAGCGACGCGCTGCTCGCTCGCCTTGAAGCATACGTGGCGCAGGTGAATACTCCCGAGGCACAAGTCTTCGGCGAGCAGTACGAGTTCGAATACTATCGCCGTTTCGTCATCTGCCTGAAGGCGCGAGTGCAGCGGACCATGGAACATCCCGGGCCCACAGGCGCCTCACTGCCGGTCACGTCGTACACGCTTGCTCAGGGACAAGAAAAGCTGGCCCAGGTACTGAAAGCCTATTCCTCCGTCGAAGAGTTTCTTGACGACCTGGAGACGCTGCGAGCCTCATTGACGGCCAATCGTGGATTGCGTATCGCGCGCACGCTCATCGACCCACTCATCCTGCAGGTCCGAACCTTTGGACTTCATCTGCACGCACTCGATATTCGCCAGCACGCACGCGTGCATGCGGTTGCGTTGCAGGAAGCCATCGCAGATACCATGGCGCAATCGCTGCCAAGCGGCCTTTCCGCTGAAACCGCAAGCGTACTTGAAACCTTCCGAGCTGTGGCCGAGATAAAGACCGGTTGCTCGCCTGAAGCAATTCGCCAGTATGTCATCAGCGGAGCAGCAACAGTTGAAGATGTGCTCGCCGTAGTCCGCCTCGCCCGCCTCGGCGGTGTGCGTGTCGAGGGCTCTGGTGTTGGGCCCGGCAAAGACCCCGGCCTTATGCCCGTGCCGCTTTTTGAGTCTATCGAAGACCTGCGCCAGGCACCTGCCGTTTGCCGCGACTTATGGAGCCGCCCAGACTATCGCAAGCTCATGGCCACCTGGGACAATTGGCAGGAGGTCATGCTCGGCTATTCAGACTCGAATAAAGATGGCGGCATGCTCACCAGCACATGGGAGATCTTCCGGGCCCATCGCGATCTGCACACGGTCGCGCGTGAGGCCGGTGTGAAGCTGCGCCTCTTCCATGGCCGCGGCGGCACGGTGGGCCGCGGTGGAGGGCCCACGCATCGCGCAATCTTTGCTCAGCCCATGGATTCGTTTGATGGCCAGTTGCGCATTACCGAGCAGGGTGAGGTGCTCAACTTCAAATATGCAGACGAAGTCCTCGCTGAGCGCAACCTGGAACTCATGATCGCGGCTTCTCTCGATGCCCTGGCGCGCCCCAACGCCCGCGACCCCCGGGGCCATTTCACCGGCATTCTGAAGCCGGAATGGGAGACCGCACTCGACGAGCTTTCTGAGATCTCGTACGGCTTTTATCGAAAGCACATCCTTGACGATCCTGAGGTCCTGATCTACTTTGAGCAGTCCACACCGATGGCCGAGTTGGAAAACGCCAAGATCGGCTCACGGCCTTCGCGGAGGAAAGCCTCTCCCTCGCTCGCAGACATGCGCGCCATTCCCTGGGTTTTCGGCTGGACACAATCGCGCCTGCTGGTTCCGGCGTGGTTCGGCGTTGGATTCGCACTCGAAGAGTATCTCTCGCGGCCTGGTGCTACAGATTCCCTTGCTCTATTTCAAACCATGGCTCGCGAGTTCCCGCTCTTCATTGATCTCGTCCGCAACGTGGAAATGGCGCTGGGCAAAGTAGACTTGGCCACAGCGCGCCTCTATTCCTCGCTGGTCGAGGATCCGACGCTCCGCGAACGGATTTACGACCTCTTCGATGCCGAGTTCCATCGCACCGTGCGCGCCATTCTGGCCATCACCCGCCAGACAGAACTGCTTCAGACTAATCAGGTGTTAGCCCACTCCATCAAACTGCGCAATCCCTATGTTGATCCCATGCACCTAATCCAGGTAGACATGCTCCGCCGCAAGCGCGCCGGCGAAGACACCCCTGAGGTAAACCGCGCCATCGCCGCCACCATCAGCGGCATCTCCGCCGGCCTGAGAAATACGGGCTAATCCACAAGGTTGCTCCATCGGTGATCAGTGGCCGTGACCTCCAAGACCAATGCGTGGAGGCTTTGCTTCCCTTGGCCGATTGGAAGCGCTCGTTCAGTTTTCCCGAGCGCCGCCCTTGCCATATCCCATGCTTCGGGTCTACCCTGTTGTCATGCGTCGATGTCGCTAACACCGTCCTGGTGACAGCTCCGATGCAAACGTGCGCCCCAGTTTCTGCGCGCTTTCACCGCTCTTACAGCTCCACCACCACCACAAACCATTTGAATTTGAAGATCTGGGCCAAAGGCCCCGAAAGAGGAGAACATCATGGCGCGCATTGCCGCGGATGTAACTGAACTCATTGGCCGCACCCCGCTGGTTCGGCTGAACCGGATAGCTGCTGGACTCCCCGCTACCGTCGTTGCCAAATTGGAAAGCCAGAATCCGGTTTCCAGCGTAAAAGACCGTATCGGCTTCGCAATGATCGACGCCGCTGAAAAAGCCGGCAAGATCAGACCCGGCGAGACAGTTCTCATTGAGCCCACAAGTGGAAATACAGGAATTGCGCTGGCATTCATCGCCGCGGTCAAAGGCTACCGGCTCATCCTTACTCTGCCTGAGACTATGAGCCTTGAGCGCCGCGTGTTGCTCCTGGCCTTTGGTGCCGAGATCGTTCTTACGCCCGGGCCCAACGGCATGAAAGGCGCTATCGCGAAGGCCGATGAGATCCTCGCCAATACCCCCAACGGCTATATCCTGCAGCAATTCAACAATCCCGCTAACCCCGCAATTCACTACGCCACCACGGGCCCGGAGATCTGGAACGATACCGACGGGAAGGTGGACATTCTGATCTCCGGCGTAGGCACCGGCGGCACCATCACCGGCGCGGCCAAGTACATCAAGGAACGCAAGCCGGAGTTCAAGGCCATCGCCGTGGAACCCACTGACAGCCCTGTGCTTTCTGGCGGCAAGCCCGGACCGCACAAGATTCAAGGTATCGGTGCGGGGTTTGTCCCCAGCGTGCTCGACACCGGCCTCGTCGACGAGGTTATCCAGGTGACTAACGATGAATCCGTTGCTGCTGCTCGCCGCCTGCCGCTGGAGGAGGGATTGTTTGTCGGCATCTCTTCAGGCGCTGCGGTTGCGGCCGCGCTCAAAGTCGCGGCCCGGCCAGAGAACGAGGGCAAGCTGATCGTGGTGGTTCTGCCCGACTTCGGTGAGCGCTATCTTTCCAGCGTGCTCTTCGAATCTCTGCGGCAGCAAGCGTTGGCTCTGCCCACCGCTTCACTTCCCGCTTAGCCAAGATGATGACCGGCGGAACGAAGTCCGTTCTGCCGGTCATCATTGTTTTCGCTCTGCTACCGTTATTGCAACGCCCTCTCTGAAATGGCTCTGTTTGCTCGAATTCGCGAAGACATGAACTCCGTAATGGAGCGCGACCCCGCCGCACGCTCGCGGTTGGAAGTCCTGCTTTGCTATCCCGGATTATGGGCGGTATGGATTCACCGCATCTCGCACTTTCTCTGGCGCGCCAAGATGCGTCTCCTGGCTCGGCTGCTTTCTCAGTTTGCTCGTCTTTTTACTGGCGTGGATATTCACCCCGGTGCGCTCCTGGGCCGTCGCCTGTTCATCGACCATGCCATGGGCGTGGTGATTGGCGAAACCGCCATTGTTGGCAGCGATGTGACCCTCTACCAAGGAGTCACCCTTGGCGGCACCGGCAAAGGTCACGGCAAGCGCCACCCCACCGTCTGCGACCGCGTCTTCATCGGCAACAACGCCAACCTGCTGGGCAACATCACCATCGGCGACANNCCAACGTCCTCGGCAACATCACCGTCGGTGAGAACTCTCGCGTGGGCGCTGGCTCAGTGGTGCTCTCTGACGTGCCTCCCAACTCGACCGTCGTTGGCGTTCCCGCCCACATCATTTACCGCAACGGCCAGCGTGTGCTGATTACGGATCCGCACGATGTCAAGGACCCGCTTTCTGATGCGCTGATTGCGCTCTCTTTCCGGGTAGAAGAGCTCGAAAAGCGCCTTGGCGGCGAGGCGCAGCCTGCAGAGCCTTTCGCCGCGGAAGAGGCAGAGCGCAACGCCTACCGCCAGGAGCTCGAATACCTTCGCCAATACGTGTCAATGGGCGAAGGTATCTGACGGCATTCGTCTCCGGTGCTACAGTGGTTCCGTTCTCACTTTCTCAACGGGGAACTTGCTCCTTGCCGGATTTTCGTCCGCTGACTGCGGTGTATCTCGCCACCTTGCTCGGTTTGCCTCTCGCCGCTTATGCGGCCCCTCGCGTTCAGTCCCCACCCGTGCCAGCGGAGATGCGCGCAACGGCATTCACTGTCACCGTGAACGGACAAACCGTCGGTGTGGCCCACGCAGCGTCGATGTATGAATATGTCACCTTTGACGTAACCGGCCCTGTCGACGTATCGATCACTGCAGCTGAGAAGGGTTTTTGGGATGGCGGTGTGGACATTCAGCCGTGGCGCCTCGGTTTGCGCCCAACCCGCCAGGGCCAGACCATTCGATTCAAGCTCGCAGGTCCGGCAAAACTCTCCATCTCCCGGCCCGGCGACTTCCTGAACTACGGACGGATGCTCTTTTTATTCGCAGGCTCTCCACCGCCGCCTGCGCCCCGCGGTCCGAACGTCCAGGCCTTTCAGCCCGGGATCTATCACCAAAGCCTGAATCCAAAAAGCGGCGAGACTCTTTATCTTGCGCCCGGATCTTACTTCTTCGGCAGCCTGAATCTCTGGAAAGTCCACGACGTGCGCGTCCTTGGCCGAGGCACCATTGTTTATGAAGGCTCGCAGGATCCAAACAGCGACGAGGGCTGGATGCAGAAACCCGATTGGCATTGCATCGGCGCGCTTGAAGCTCACAACATTCAGATCGACGGACTCACCTGCATCGTTCGAGCCCGAACCTGGTCAATCCAAATGAAGGACTCCACGGGGTTCACATTCGATGATCTGCGCGTCATCGGCGGCAACCCGGGAAATGCCAATCAGGACGGAATGGATTGGCTCGGCGGCGGCGATACGTTTGTTCGTAACGCATTCTTGCGTACCTCGGACGACGTGTTCGCCATGCAGGGCAACTGGGACGGCTA
>PLKU01000420.1 GCA_003140705.1 Acidobacteriaceae bacterium | reverse complement strand
TCTCGGCCGGATGGAGTTTTGGCGAGGTACAGGGGTTTTCTCTCGTCAGAAGCGGAAAACAATGCCGTTCACGGGTATGTCGACTTCGTCGAGCATGTCGGCGGACTGGACATCAGGCTTGGTCCCTTTCGCTGGCCGCAAGGCTACCCAGCCGACAATCTTGGCACCCTGCTTGATCTTGCTCCGCCGGAGATAGCCGACCGGTATGGGCGCACCGATTTGCGCAGCACCAGGAGTCGTCGAAGCTGCGCCGGATGGACCTCCTTCGCCGGCCGATCCAGCTCCTGGGGGACCGGCCCAAGATGGAGGACCTCCACCTGCTTGGCCCGGTCGGAGTGATCCGGGATCCACTTGTGCGTTTGCGGCCGAAAGGCCTGGATCTCCAGCTGGCCCACGAGGTTGTCCATCCATTCCGGCGGCCTTGTCGTAGAAAGTAAAACGACTGTGGTTTTTGTCGGAATAAAGTCCGTAAAAACCCTTCGGATTCACCTGGGCGGCACCCGCACCAGCCTGCGAAATTGCGACAAATATCAAGAACTCGCCGTTTCCAGTCTTCGTTGGCATTGCTATAGCGACGCTTGTACCATCGTAGGTCGATTCCAGAAGTGGTTTGCCACCTATGACAACGACCTTGCAATGCTCCGCATCTGCGCGGTCGAAGGTAATCACTCTATCATTTGTGGCCTTTTGCCCCAACGCGGCGATGGAAAAGAGAAGCGAAGCTAACAGGATTTTCATTTGTCGTTGCCTCCGAGTGAAGTCGAGCGAATGTTCCAATGACTTGTAGCAAATTCCGGAAGTGTCGTGGTCGGTTTGGCAGACGCGTTTGCGTCCCCCGTCTCACAGGTGCTGCCGATAAATCAATTCGGGCTGCGAAGCCGAAGCATAATAACGCCGTGGCCCGGTACAGCTCCGGAGAAAGCGTCTGTGGTTTTGGCGCCGTCTGTATGTGCCCATAGATCACGGACCGCATAATTCCCGCTAAGCCCGAGGTTCTTCCAGTACAAAACAGCGCGCATCTCCTGGTTGCTGTCATTGAAAATGGCGATTGCCGTGTCGCCGGAAGCAAGAGGTTTTTTCCAAATCTCAAGGTCGCCCATCTTGCTGACTCGTCTCCCACCTGAACCGAGGGAGTCCTGATCAACTGCAATGACCTCCCTGTTCAACAGGATGGCCTCGATATCCGGGTTCATGTCTCGGATGTCATTGCCCGCGATTAAAGGCGCCGCGATCATCGCCCACAGACTGAAATGTGTCTTGTACTCATCTAGGGACATCCCGCCGTTTCCAATCTCCAGCATGTCAGGGTCATTCCAGTGTCCGGGTCCGGCGAACTCCGCAAACTCGCTCTGGGCAAAACCGATCTTTGTCATGGAGTCGTACTGATCGCGGATATCGAACGTAGTGCGCCAGAGGTTCGCACCCACTTTGGTACTCCACTGCTCGACTCCGGCCCGACCGTACTGGCAAAGTGCATACGCGATGGGCCGGCCGGATTTTTCCAGCGCCTCACCCATTTTTTGATATGCGGCTTGCATATCAGAGTCCTTCCAGATGCGCGAGGCGCTGCACCAGTCATACTTCAGGTAGTCGANNTCTTCGCATCTTGGTCCTCATGTCCGTAGCTCCCTTCAAAGCCGCCGCAAGTTCGAGGGCCAGGGGAAGAGTAGATTCCGATTTTTAATCCTTTCGAGTGAACGTAATCAGCGAGATCTTTCATGTCCGGAAAGTTCGGATTTGGTGAAAGAAGTCCCTTTGCGTCTCGCGTGCCCTGCCATCCGTCGTCGATGATGACGTACTCATAGCCGGCATCCTTCATTCCGTTAGAGACGATTGCGTCGGCGATTCCACGAACTATTCCATCGTTGATATGCGTCTGGAATTTGTTCCAGCTGTTCCAGCCCATGGGTGGTGTCTTCGCCAGGCCATTGACTGGAATCGGATGCAACTGGGGAAGAACAACGCGAGCCAATTTCGCATAGTCAACAGCAGTGGCCCGATATGATGGCGTCGGGGTTCCACGCCTCGCTGTGACAGGGCCGATCGGAAAAGCAGGAGGTGCCCCGGGAGGGCCTCCTGCCGCTCCTGCTCCCGGCGGCGGGCCGCCCGACTCTCCCGCAGGTGGTACTCCAGGTCCCGGTCCGTCTGGACGCATTCCTGGCGGTGGACCCGGCATTGCCGGCGTCAAGACGAGAGTGTCTCCAACGATTTTGCCCGCGACGTCTTTCCTCTGGATATCGCCGAAAGATTCCAATTCAACCGTGAAATGGAACGTATCGCCCCTAACCTGACCATCGACGATGGGCGAGTCCCCAAACGGCAAAGTCTGGGTGCCGGTGATTTTTCCATCGTGTACATTCAGCTTATACACGATTTCCATTTCACCCATCGGATTCGACAGTTTCGCAACCCATGTGCCGGAGATGTCCGTGCTGACTTCAGCAGAATTCTCTGATTGTGCCCCACTTGCGGCAAGGGTTTGTGCGTGAGGAATGGACTTTGAAAAGCCGGCGCCGCCATTTGACTCCGTAGGCCCACTACTGAAGAACGTCATCCCTTGGCCGTGCAGTAGAGAAATCTTCTCTTCAAGTGTCATCTCCTTGATGACTAGATCGGCGCGTTCGTCCGATGACAGGCTGGAGTCCGACCATGCGTAGTGTTTCGGCTGCGGCATTCCTGGGAATTGAGCCGCACCCCATTTTGTTGATAAGGGTGCGACCAGCAGCACCCATGCCCAAACGAAGCGTTTAATCATGACCTCGAACGTCATTGCGAGTCCTTTCTCGGCTCAACGGTTGGAGGATACTGATGGGATTACAGTCCCATAGCAATGGGGAGTTTGGGGCGCGCGAAAATGTGTGCGATCGCAACGCCCCATCGGAAATGCGTCACTGTGAGCGTTTGGCAACCAGTTTCTCGGTAGCAAATTCTCCAACCTTCCGCGTGAACTTGATTTGGTCGCCATCGATCTTGCCTGTGTACTCGATTCGGATGTCGTTGCCGTTGAAACTGAGGGGCTCAACGAAGGTGATCGTTTCTCCGTCGATCTTGCCCTCAGTAATCTGAGCGTGGCCATGATCGTTGGTGGCCGTGCCAGTCACTTTGTTCCCATCCACATGAAACTCGTATGTGTAGTTTTGCGTTCCCATTTGAGTGTCGAACGTCGCCTTCCACTTACCATCGACACTTGCCGCAAAAGCCGTTGTGCACGCGAACGCTGTTATGAGCGTCGCAAGAAGTATCTTCCGGAACATAATGTTTCCTCCTATTTCAGTTTTGGGTTTAGAAACTTAGGATTAATGCTCCGATCCCGCATTCAATCCTGCTGCGGTTATTGTTTGGCGAATTCAGCCTTACCGAAGCTGGTTCGAATTGCTGACAGCGTCGTTCGGAAACTTGGGACATGTCCCGAAAGCCAATTTTGGTTAACTGCAGTGGCCACTGAGAATACGCGGTGCAGTTTAAGCTCCGTACCAGTGCAGCCTCGACTTGCCTCCGATTACTCATGCCTGAGGGCCTCAATCGGATCAAGACGCGCAGCCTTTTGCGCGGGAAAGAAACCAAAAACGACGCCGACCAAGGCCGAGAAGACGAACGCGATCAAAGCGATCGTCGGGTTAGGCGTAAAGCTGAGCTTCATCAGGAGACAGCCGACAAACGATGCACCCAGGCCGAGGATGATGCCAATGATTCCGCCCAGAGAAGCGAGCACGACGGCTTCGACGAGAAATTGAATCATGACGTCGTTGTCGAATGCGCCGATAGCCAGCCGAATGCCGATCTCGCGCGTGCGCTCGGTGACAGATACCAGCATGATGTTCATGATGCCGATGCCGCCGACAAGCAGGCTGATGGCGGCGATTGCGCTGAGCAGCGCCGTGAGCACATTCATCGTAGACGTCATGGTGGTAAGGAACTCCTGCGAGTTCATGACCATGAAGTCGTCTTCCTGGCCGGGTTGAATGCCCCGGCGCTGCCGCATGAGAGCAAGGACTTCGTTCTGGACGGACTTCGCGTCCGAATCGCTGCTAACCCCAAGCTGGACGGAGGAGACCTTGTGATCGCCGGAGATCCTGCGCTGGAAGGTTTGCAGTGGCACCAGCACCAGATCATCCTGATCCATTCCCATTCCACCCTGGCCTTTGGACTTGAGCAGCCCGATGACCTGGCACGAGATAGCCTGCAGGCGGATATTGGCGCCGACAGGATCTTGCTGGTCAAATAATTGCTTGCGAACCTTGGTGCCGATGATGCAGACGGCGGCGCCGGTTCTAATCTCGGCGTCAGTAAACTCGCGGCCAGACTGGATATCCCAGTTGCGAACATCGAAGTAGGCGTTGTCGACGCCATAGACGGTCGTCGACCAGTTAGCGTTGCCGTAGATGGCCTGCATGGATTGCGAGGCGGTGGGCGCTACAGAACGCACGCCGGTGACATCGCTGCCAAGCGCGTTCACGTCGGATTCTTCGAAGAGCCTTGATTGCTCGCGAAGGCCGCTCATGGCATCACGCTGCTGGCCGGGCATGAGGATAAGAACATTCTGGCCAAGGTTGTTGATCTGTGCCGCAACACTTGCTGTAGCTCCGTTGCCGAGCGTGACCATGGCAATGACGGCGGCAACACCAATGATGATCCCGAGCACGGTCAACACCGAGCGCATGGTGTTGCGCCGGATGGCCGATAACGCGAGCAGAATTGCGTTCCAGATCATGAATCTCTCCCTGATTCCGCCTGAGCGGTTTCACTGCACGGTTGTCACTGCCGAGGAGTCGGCGGAATTGTACGAATCGGAATGGACGTGCCCGTCGCGGAAATGGATGGTTCGGCTCGCATAGTCCGCCATGTCTGGCTCATGCGTGACCATAGCGATGGTGAGGTGCCGCTCCCGATTAAGGCCGCAAAGCAATTCCATGATCTCCTCGCTTCGCGCGCTGTCGAGGTTGCCCGTAGGTTCATCGGCCAGAAGGACGGAGGGCTCGGAGACCATGGCGCGGGCAATCGCCACACGCTGTTGCTGACCACCGGAGAGTTCAGCTGGCGTGTGATCCCACCACTTGGACAGTCCAACCAGTTCCAATGCCTGGAAGGCGCGTTCCCGCCGCTCCAAGCGCTTCATGCCGCGATAGATGAGCGGCAGCTCGACATTTTCGACGGCGTTGGTGCGGGCGAGAAGATTGAATCCCTGGAAGACGAAGCCGAGATAGTAGCGGCGCAGGCGAGCACGCTGCTTTCGATCGAGCGCTCCGACATCGACGCCGCGAAACAGATATGCGCCTCCGGACGGAGTATCGAGACAGCCAAGAATGTTCATCGCGGTGGATTTGCCCGAGCCGCTGGGGCCCATCATGGCCACGAATTCGCCGGGGTTAATCTGGAAGCTGGCTCCGTCAAGCGCCCGGACCTCGCCCTCGCCCGAGCCGTAGATCCGCGTGACATCGCAGAACTCCAGCAATGGCTCGGTGGGCGAGGTTGTCGTCGGTATCTCGATGGGCGTACTCATTTGCCTTCCTTCACTGCTTCGACAATCAAGGGCATGCCCTGTGTAACCTGGCCGGAGCGAATCTCGGTGAGCTTGCCATCGGTGGCTCCGACCGCAACCGGAATCGGAGAAGGTCTGCCATCGCGCACTACCCAGACCCGCGGGTTGTTCAGTGCGGCAGTAGACGGAGCGCTTGCACTCTGGTCCATGCCCGGCGGCGCCATCAAGAATGAACCCGAGCTGGCATTCTCGTCGCCGCTCGATGGCAGGAATCGGAGCGCATGGTTCGAGACCAGCAGCGCATTATGGACGGACTGAACAGTAATGGTAGCCGTAGCGGTCATGCCGGGGCGAAGCAGCATCTGGCCATTGTCGACCGATATCTCTGCAAGGTAGGTGACCACATTGTTGGTGGTGGTAGAGCTGTATCGAATGATGGTGATGGTGCCGGGGAACTGCTGGCCGGGATAGGCATCTACAGTGAAGAGCGCGTGCTGACCAACCTTGACCTTGCCTACGTCGGCTTCGTCGATGTTGACATCGAGGATCATTTTCCTCAGGTCCTCGGCAATTTCGAACAGCGTGGTCACTTGAAACGAGGCGGCGATGGTTTGGCCGGGCTCCACGCTTCGCGACAGCACCATGCCGTCCACCGGCGACATGATGGTCGCCCACTCGACATTGGTCTCGTCGATCTTGAGATTGTCCTTGGCCTGGATAACTGCCGCTTCCGCGGTTTTGACGGAAACAACTGCATGGTCGTAGGTTGCCTTGTCAGACTCCAGGTCTTGCTGGGAGACGATCTGGTACGTTTTGGAGCGCTCGCGCGCATCGAGATCGCGCCTGTATTGCGCGTCAGATTGCGCAACGGTCACCTTGGCATCTTCTACCTTTGCCACCGAGCTATCAAGGACAGCTTGATCCTGCTGTACCTGCGCATCGAGCTTCTCGGTATTGATTTTTGCCAGAATCTCGCCCTTTTTTACAATATCGTTATATTTAACATTCACTGCATCCACGATACCGGAAACCTGGCTGCCCACATCGACGGTGCGGGTCGGCTTCAGTTGTCCGGTCGCCGTTACGGTCACTGTTAGATCGCCGGTTCGCGCGGTTTCGGTTCGATAGTGCTCCGCCGACTTGGCGGCGGCCGCACTTCTCCTGCTAACCAACAAACCTGCGATACCCAAAACCAGAACGAGCACTACGAGAGCGTAAACGTACCGGTTCCAGCGGTTCCTGCCTGCTGTAATGCCTAATGTCTCCTTGATGTCCATTCCTGCCGTCATAATCCTCGATCCTCCCCATCCAATGTTTTTTGGCCGGCGAACACGACTACCGCCACCCGCCGCCCATTACCTTGTAAAGCTGCACAAGATCCGTGGCAACATTCGCATCGCTCTGCACCAGGCTGTTCTGAGCGCTCAATTCCGTACGCTCGGAAACGAGAACGGTAAGAAAATCCTTCAGGCCTCCCGCATAGAGCTGCCGCGATATCTCCGCAGCATTCTCCGCTGCATCTGCCGCCCCGGCCAGGGATTTCCTGCGCTCTTGCTCGGCGCTAAACGACTTCAGCGCATTTTCAACGTCCTGAATCGCGCCGAGTACCGTGCTCTCGTATGCCACTTCGTCCTGATCGAGAACGGCGTTCTGCAAGCGAACCTGAGCTTTCAGTGCTCTCCGGTTAATGAGCGTCTGTTGCACCGCCCCCGCGATGCTGGACTCGAGGTTCTTGGCGTCGAAGACATTCAGCAGGTTCGTTGCGCTGAACAAGAAGGCTCCGCTGAGCGTAAAGGTGGGATACAAGTTTGCCTTTGCCACTCCCACCTGATTCCATTGCGCTGCATATGTTCGCTCTGCCTGGCGGATATCCGGACGGCGGCGGATCAGGTCGGCCGGAATTCCTACGGCGACCTCGGGCGGGATCACCGGAATCGGCTTCGCTTCCGCAAGCTCGGCGTCAACTGAGCCCGGCTTTTCGGCGAGCAAGACCGAGATGGCGTTGTACGACTGCTGCAGGCTGGAATCCAGCGAGGGTATGGTGGCGTCCGTCGATTCCACCGTTTCAAGCGCCTGCTGCACGTCGAGATCCGTCGCTAGCCCGCTGTCGCGTTTTGCCACGGTCATGTCGTAAGTTTGCCTGTACTCCACCAGGTTTTGCCTCGTAACGTTTAGTTGCTCCTGGTACGACCGCGCATCGATGTAGTCCTGTGCGACATCGGCGGTTAGAGTAATCATCACATTGCGCAGATTTTCCTGCTGCGCTTGCGTCGTGGCCTCATACGACGCCACATTTTTGTGGAGACCGCCGAAAAAATCCGGCTCCCAGCTGGCTTCTATTTCGGCGGAATTTGTGGCCGACCATGGCGCAATGCCGCCCAGCGAAGAACTCCCCAACGATGTGCCCGAAGTTAGGCCGGTTACGCCGGAGCCAATGTGAGTTCCTGTGCTGCTGAAGGTTCCGGTGACGCTGGGGAACAGATTTGCGGCATTGTAGTCGCGGTTGGCACGAGCCTGCTGGATCTCCGCGTCTGCCTTGCGCAAATCTAGATTGGCCTTCAGGGCGCGCTCCTCTAAAGATGTGAGTTCAGGATCTCCAAATATCGACCACCAATGCGACAGCGCAACGTCGTCCACCGGCTTGGGGACCTCTCCTGCAGCCAACCCAGTGTTCCAGTTCTTCGCATCACTGAGTGCTGGCGCGAGTGGCGCTTGATAGCGTGCGTTCCTTAGTGAACAACCGCTCAACATCACTGCCGCCACACCCGCCATGCACCAAATGATTCCGACTCGCTTCATCTGCCTAACCTCTAAGAGTTTGACTTCTGAATCGATTGAACACCCGATTACGCCGCGCGAACCTCAAGATTTGCAAAACCAGACGCGCCTTGGCCGCAACCTCCCGCAAAGGCTCAAGAATTGTTAATATTTCTCTGGTTAAGGACTTCGGGCTGCTGGATTGCGATAGAAATACAACAGGATGCAAAATGGAGAAAAATGACAGCTCACGGACTGCAATCCTAGTAATCGATGACGACGTGCGTCTGTGCCGATTGATTGTGGAGTTTTTCTCTGACTCGGGATATCAGATCGAGGCGGCACACACCGGACCTTCAGGTCTCGCTCGAGCCCTTGATGAGAAACACGACCTCATTCTTCTCGACGTCATGTTGCCCGGACTCGATGGATTCGAAATCCTCACGCAACTTCGCCGCCGGTCGAGTGTGCCGGTCATCATGCTCACCGCGCGCGGCGCTCGTGAGGATTGCGTGCGTGGACTGAACGCCGGAGCGGACGATTATCTCGGCAAGCCCTTCGGTCCGGAAGAGCTGGCCGCTCGAATAGCGGCTGTGCTGCGGCGCTCACGGAGCGTGCAATCCTCAAAGGTCGAAACCGTCTCGATTGGGCGCCTGCGCCTGAGTGCCGCTTCCCGGCGAGCATGGATCGGGGAGGAGCCGATGGAAATCACCAGTACTGAATTCGACATCCTCGACCTGCTCGCCCGAGCAGGAGGCAAGGTGGTAACCCGAGATCAGGTTTGCGGCATCCTCTACCAACGCAAGGCAACGCCCTTCGAGAGAGCGCTTGAGGTACACATCAGTAAGCTGCGCCGAAAAACCGAGGGAGCTGGTGTCATTATTCGTTCAATTCGCGGCGTCGGTTACGTTCTGGCTGGAGATGAGCAGTGAAATCGATTTCCCTCAAGGTCACAGTCTGGTCAGTTGCCGCGCTCGTCCTCTCGCTTGCTGCCTTCATCTTCATCGGCGACAGCGTTATCGGAAGATCCGCGGCTCAGAATTTCACGCAATTCAACCATGTCCTGTTTCGACAGGCCATTGCTGCATACCAGGCAGGCGGTGCTAACGGTCTATCTAGCTATCTCCACGAACTCAATCGGCCCGGGGCGGTTCAGTTTTACATGTGCGATTCTCGGGGCCGCGATCTTGAGCGCGGCGCGGATCTCTCGGCTTTGGTCCAGGAGACCGTCGGTAGCCATCGCCCATATTTCAAGAACCGAAATGCAATCACGATGGGACTCAGTTCCGAGGACGGTCGCTACATATGGCTCGTTTCCTCTCCTGCTCCCTCGTTCGTACTTTTCGCACCCTTCTATGTCCTTTTGCTCGTCACGGTGGCGGTGCTATTTTGGCTCATTACGGCAAACATTGCCCGCCCTTTGCGTCATCTTGCTCAGGTGGTCGACCGATTTGGACAAGGAGAACTTAAGGCACGTTCTAGTGCGAAATCAAAGGACGAGATTGGGAATCTGAGCCGATCGTTCAATGCCATGGCGGAGCGGATACAGACTCTGCTCACAACTGAGCGCCAACTCCTTCAAGATGTTTCCCACGAACTGCGTTCGCCACTGGCTCGCCTAACGTTCGAAGCTGAATTGGTGCGCAAAACCGCGGACCGCGATGTTGCGGCAAGTCGGCTCCGTCACGAAATTGACCGTCTATCAGAACTGGTAGGCACCCTAATCGATATGGCTCGTGCCGAGGGGGAACCAGGAACAATTGAGATGGAGTATCTGAGCTTGAACGACCTTGTGCTCACAACCGCAGAGGACTGTGAGATAGAAGCCAGAGACCGACACTGCAAATTCATTGTGATCGCTCCGGAGGTTTTTTGCCTTGAGGGCAACGCCGAGTTGCTCCGCCGAGCATTTGAGAATGTTTTACGAAATGCAATCCGTTATGCACCCGTCGATACGACAGTTGAAGTGAAACTCGTGCGTGAGGGAGATCTTGCCGTGATTTCCGTACGCGACTGGGGCTCTGGAATTCCGGTCGAAGTGGCGGAGAGAATCTTCGACCT
>PLKU01000116.1 GCA_003140705.1 Acidobacteriaceae bacterium | reverse complement strand
ATTTCTACAACGACTCGAAGGCCACAAACGTTGATGCCGCCGCCAAGGCCGTAGCCGCATTCGAATCAGGCATTCATCTCATACTGGGCGGAAAGGATAAGGGCTCCGATTATTTGCAGCTGGCGGCTCTGTTGCGCTCTCGGGTGCGTGCTGTCTATACCATCGGGTCGGCGGCTGCCAAGATCGAGTCGCAACTGCGCGNNGGGGTTGTCTCCATCCACTCCTGCCAAACGTTGGAAAACGCGGTCAGCGCAGCGGCCTCCGCCGCACGTCCGGGAGAGGTGGTGCTGTTGGCACCAGCCTGTTCCAGTTACGACCAGTTCGAAAACTACGAGCACCGGGGCCGCTTCTTCAAGGAACTTGTCGGCGAACGGCGCGGATGGAAGACATAGAAGCATGGCAAAGCGCGTAGGCGTCGACAAGTGGATGTTTTTCACCACACTCCTGCTCATTGTGGTCGGGCTGGCGATGGTCTTTTCCGCCTCGGCTGTTGTGGGCCAGGAGCGCTATCACTCAGAGTTTGCCGATGTGGGCAGGCAGGCTGGCTGGGCGCTCGCCGGTGTGTTGGCCATGTTGGGCCTGATGCATGTGGATTATAACTTCTACAAATCCACAAAGTTCATCTATACCGCACTGAGCGCCACTACGTTACTGCTTGTCCTCGTCTTCTTTATTCCCGGTTCGCACAATGTGCACCGCTGGATCCGCTTTGGCACTCACTTCACCTTCCAGCCTTCTGAGATCGCCAAGCCCGTGCTGGTCCTGTTTCTCGCCTGGTTCCTTCACACGCGCCTGGACGAAATGCGCGACTTGAAGCACACGCTTTTGCGCGCCGTCATCATCCCGGCAGTCTTTGTCCTGCTCATCATCAAGCAGCCCGATCTAGGTACGGCGCTGGTTTTGCTCGGCGTCACCGCGATGATGCTGATCCTTGCCGGCATGGAGTGGAAGTATCTGCTCGCGGGATTTTGCGCCACGCTGCCTGGCCTGGCTGCGCTGCTCCTGATGGTTGCCTGGCGTCGCCAGCGCATGTTGGTCTTCCTCAACCCTGAGGCCGATCCGCAGGGCGCGGGATTTCACATCAACCAGTCGCTCATCGCCGTGGGGACCGGTGGATTCTCGGGCGTCGGCTATATGGAGGGCATTCAGAAGCTGTTCTTCCTGCCCGAGGCGTCTACTGACTTCATCTTTGCCAACATCGCTGAAGAGCTTGGCTTCATCGGCGCCTTCTTCATTGTCATGCTTTTTGCCATGCTCGGCGTGCGCGGATTGCGCGCGGCATTTCGTTCGCGGGACCCATTCGCCCGGCTGGTTGCCTTTGGCATCACGACAACGATTCTCCTTCAGGCCTTCTTCAACATCAGTGTCGTCCTCTCGCTTGTGCCCACCAAGGGAATTCCGCTGCCGCTCATCTCCTCCGGAGGTACCTCTCTGTTCTTTACCCTGGCCAGCATTGGCATCCTGCTGAACATCACTCGCGAGGCGGATTGATTGAGGAGGAGCGCGTAGACTTGACTGGCTCCGAAAGGTGGCATTCGCTATGTTCGGGATCAATATGCGTGTGCTCAGGGTCTACATGGGTGGGGTGTTCGCGATTTCGTCCTTGATTTGTACTTTCCTGGCTTTTTGGCTTGTACAGCAGACATTTCAAGTGCAAAAGAGATACGCATTCTCGCATCCCGGTGTTCTGCTTGCCGATTTGGCCTTCCCAGCTTTGGCCGTCATCTATGCCGTAGCTTTTTGGACCATTTGGAAGGGAAGACCGTCGGCGAGGGGATTGGGAATCGTGGCTAGCATCTTGCAAATCCTGCTTCCCCTCCGGCAAATTGTTGTCCACTCGTGGCACGTTCGGAGTTACGACGGGATCGTGTTGGCACTCGGAATAGTTGGATTAATTGTCTTTTCAATGCGCGAAGGAATGGTGCCTGAGGAGGACAATTCCGAACCAGAAGGCAATCCCTCGTGAAAGGAATTTGATTGTCGAGTCTGCGTGTACTCATCGCCGGCGGCGGTACCGGAGGCCACATTATTCCAGCGCTGGCCGTGGCGCGCGAGCTGGTTGCCCGGCATTCAGCCGAAGTGCTCTTTGTAGGCACCTCCCGCGGTATGGAGATTCGTCTTGTGCCCGAGGCCGGTTTCAACCTCCGCCTCATCGAGGCGGGCCCGCTCAAAAACGTGTCGCTCGCCACTCGATTGCGCACCTTGCTACGGCTTCCCAAAAGCATCTCTGACTGCAAGGCGCTCATTCGCCAATTCCAGCCCAATGTTGTGTTTGGTGTAGGGGGCTACGCGTCGGGACCAGCCATGGCGGCCGCGCTTCAGCTCAAAGTCCCCACAATGGCCTTCGAGCCCAACGCCATGCCTGGGCTGGCCAATCGTCTCGTCGGCAAAAAAGTTCAGGCGGCGGCGGTCAACTTTCCAGCCGCCGTCAAGTGGTTTAACAACTGCGAGGTCACGGGAATTCCGGTGCGCCCCGAGTTCTTCCACCTGCGGGCGCCGCTCGGCGCAGCACCCCACCTGCTTGTCTTTGGAGGATCACAAGGAGCGCGCATCTTCAATAACCATCTGCCCATGGTGATTTCCGCTCTGCTCGGCAGGGTACCCGGCCTCACGGTTCTGCACCAGAGTGGTGTACGTCATCTTGAGCAAACCGAAGCGGCCTACACAGCCGGCGGCGCGGACCCTTTCAGGTGGGAGGTCAAGCCATTTTTGGATGACATGCCGGTAAGATTCGCCGCCGCACATCTGATCATGGCGCGTTCAGGAGCCTCCACCGTGGCAGAGCTTGCAGCTGCCGGCAAGCCCAGCTTGCTTGTCCCCTTTGCCGCTTCCGCCGATGAGCACCAGAAGCGCAATGCCGAAGCCATGGTGGATGCTGGAGCCGCGGTCATGCTGCAGGAGCCGGACCTGGACGTTCCTGGCAAGCTGCTTACCGCACTCGCAAGTTTGTTGAATGACCCTGCAGGTCTCTCCCGAATGGCCGCCGCAGCTCGAACCCAGGCTCATCCCGACGCCGCCGAACGCATTGCCGACCGCCTGGCCGAGCTGGGGCAGGAGAAAGCTTCACAGATACATACGAGCTGAGGCAGGAAGCCTTAGGGCTCGAACCGGTTCCCCAAATTGAATTGCTCCCCAAAAACGCAAGGCCCGCCTGCCGAAGCAGACGGGCCTTGCTGGGGAAAGACTTAAAACTTACCGGTGTCCACCACCACCACCACCACC
>PLKU01000260.1 GCA_003140705.1 Acidobacteriaceae bacterium | reverse complement strand
GAGGATGGTCTGAGGGTCATTCAGCCATTTCTTGACCACAGTCTCGATGGAGTGGTCGCGGCGACGCATGTAGTCGTCCACCTGCTCCTTGGGCAGAGCCTTCTTGCCCCGGTATGTGACCTCCCATCCTTCACGTCCAACGTAAAACTGCAGGACATCGCGGTGCTTGGTGTACTCAATGCGGTCATCGTCTGGCCAGGAGTGATAATCCCAATAGTCGGTGGTGCCCTCGCCGGGTTGGCCATGGTCAAATCCCGCCACGTGCCCTTGCTGCATCCGATTCTTCATGTTCAGCCAGGCCTGCCCACCCATCGCCTGGACCATGGCGTCCAGCGCCGCGCGCGCCTGTTTCGAGTTCTTCACGCCGGGGTCGTCTGCGTTCTGCGTCCGGGACATGGGTGTGGCCGCAAGCATCAGCAACGCCACAGCCACCGGCAAAACTCTGCGCATCAATCTTCTCCTTTGACCATTGGACGTGTTTCGTGGCCTGTTGGCACATCCCATCGAGCGAATCCGAAGTGTCAGGGCTCAAGCTACCGCAGAGGGGCGGTCGGCGGCAAGCAAACGTTCAAAGGCCCGGTCTTGCTGGCAGGGATCCGCCGGACATGCGGCGCTGCTTCGAAGCAACGCGCTTTTCTTTCACAAAGACAGCGAAGAATCCCGCGCATTCTCCACAGCGGCCATACCGCATCGATTGGGCCTACTGAAGCCCTGCCCCAAATATGACTCCATGGGACCCGATCATCCCCTTCGCCCTGAATGGGCAGCGCCGCGGCTCACCGCTCGCGGCGATTCACGATCATTTTGATTCCCAGACATGCTTAGGTGCAGGAACCGTTCACGGACAATCTTTGAGGAATGCCACCGAAGACAAAAGCTCAAGCCCAACGAGGAATCAAGGCCTCGACAACGATCATGACGGGAATCCGGGCGCCCGCCAAGCGAACAGTCCTTTGTCAAATGGTCCTGAGAACGCGTCCAGGAAGAAAGATGATCGCCTTCACCAGGTCCAGCGCCCCGCCCACCGCGATCCCAACCACCCGAAACGGCAGCAGGAGAAGCCAAACGATCGGATACAAAACCAGCGCGACAATCGCCAGCGGCCAGCACAGCACCAGAAGAATGCACCACAAGAGAAACTTTGCCATGGATTCAGTGCCTCAATCCAGAATACGAGGGTCGGACTTGAACAGTTCCAACTCAGCTCTTTTTCGCTTTTTCCCGGGCAGCTACCAGCTTCTTTCGCTCCCGGATCACATTCGCGCGCTCTTTATCTGGCAATGCGAGCACGGCCTTCGTTCGCTTGGGCAGCCTTTCATAGATCAGGTCGCGCGCACGGCGCACTCGTCCTCCACTTGCCGTGGCTTCAGCGCGTCCCAGCGCTCCATGGTGACCCAATGCGCCTTGGCCAGGTAGGGAGAAGCGCAAATGCCCTCATTCTCAAGCAACTCATGGAAGCGCTCCGCACCACAGTGGAACCACAGCACGCCCGTGCCTGTCCCGTCCAGATCGGTCATGGCAAACATTTTTCCGCCGATGTCGCGGTCGGCAGCCCAGTTGACGAGGTGATGGCCCCAGTTGACAGTCTCCACAACGTGCGGGAGCGCCAGGCAAATCTCGCGAATACGCTCGCTGTCCATGCGGTGAGTGTAAGCCGGAGGCGGCAGTCTGAAAACCGGAAAAGCAGCAGCCAAAATGATGTTGCTTCCCGATTTCATATCTTCGCCCGAGGACTAGCTAATCATTGCGCAGCGCCACCATCGGGTCAACATGAGCAGCCCGCCGCGCCGGAACCCACGCTGCCACGAGCGCCAGAATGCAAAACAGCACGGGCACAAGGGCATACGTAAGCGGATCAAGCGGGCTGGTTTGAAATAGGAACCGGCTCATTAACCGGGTGGCCGCAACCGCCCCAGAATGCCCAGCGCAGATCCGGCAATAGCCAGGAGAAGGCTCTGGCGCAGAACCAACCGCGCAATCTGCATGCGGTTGGCGCCCAATGCAAGACGTAGGCCGATCTCGCGCGTTCTCCAACTGACGGTATACGAGATCAGGCTGTAGACGCCGATGCCGCCCACGAGGAACGCCAGCCCGCCGAATGCAGCCAGCAAAAAGGTCAGCGACCGCGGTTCGGCTGTTGAAGAGACGATAACACTCTGCAGCGTGCGCACCTTCGTCACAGGAACGGTCGGATTCATCTGGGCCACCAGGCCACGCAGGCTTGACGCCAATTCGCCTGCTCCGGCATTGGATCGCAGCAGAATATTCATCACCGGTCTTTCGTTGCTCCTTGTCAATGGGAGATAGGTCTCCCAGCCCGCGTCCTTATCGAGGCCTTCATGGTGCGTGCCGCTCACAACTCCCACAACAATGGACGCGGCGTTCATATCCATGACTGCCGGGGCGGGCTCATCGCCCACGCCGATCAAATGCTTCCCTATCGGATCCTGATTTGGCCAAAGCTCGTTCGCCTCCGCGACGCTCACCAGCACGGCGCGGCTGCTTCCAGAGCGGTCGTCCGCGTTGAGCCAGCGGCCACGCAGCAAGCGGATGCCCATCAGCTGAAAATATCCGGGGGAGACGATACGGCTGGAGGCTTCCAGGGCAAGTTGGCGCGGATCTCGGGGATGGCCTTCCGCATCGAACACAAACCACGTGTCATAACCGGTCATGGGCAGCGCATCCACCAGGGCAGCCGACTGTACACCTGGCAGGCCCTGGGCACGGTCGAGCAGCGACTCGTAGAAGGACATGCATGAGCCCTTGTTCGCGCAGGCGCTCCGATCCAGTGAGATCTGTGCGGTCAGCGTCTGCTGGGAATGGAATCCGGGATCGGTGCCGGAGAGACGGAAGAGGCTGCGCAGCATCACACCGGCTGCGGTAATCACGACGACCGCCAGCGCAATCTGCCCCACAACTAACAGGCGAGAGATCCTGAATCGATGAGCGGTCCCAAAAACATTGCTCGCGTTCAGCCTGAGGCTCCCTTGCAAGTCTCTTCGGGCAGCCTGCAGTGCCGGGACCAGGCCGGCAAGTAAGCCAGTAAAAAGTGAGATGCAGCCTGCAAACAGAAGCACATCGCCGCGCAGGGCAAGGTTCGCCAGCCGCGGAGTATCTGGAGGCAACAGCAGCTTCAGCAAGCCCAGGCTCATAGCCGCCAGCAACACACCCAGCCCCCCCCAGAGAGCACTGCAAGCAATGCACTCTCAGTAAGCATCTGCTTCACCAGCCGCGCCCCATCTGCGCCCAGCGCGCTGCGCACAGCAATCTCGCGTTGCCTGACCGTGGCGCGCGCCAGCATGAGATTCGCGACGTTAACCACCGCGATAAGCAGCACCACGCACACGGCGCAAATCATGACCGCCAGCGGAGTCCTGACACTGCCTACCAAGGCGTCGCGAATGGACACGACCGGGAGGTCCAGATGCGAATAGACAGT
>PLKU01000218.1 GCA_003140705.1 Acidobacteriaceae bacterium | reverse complement strand
CCTGCCGGCACAGGAACCTGGAAATGATCTTCACACAACGATTCGAGCGCACAGTTGACCGAAGCAACACCGTACGCTTTAACAACCTATTCATCCAGATCGAGCGCGCCGAGTGGCGCCCTACAATGGCCGGATGCAAGGTCATCATCCACCAGCATCTGGATCAAACCCTCACCCTCACCGTCGCAGGACACCGTGTCGGACATTACAGCGCGCAAGGAAAGCTCTTGANNAGGAAAAGTCCAAAAACAGACTTTCCCTTTCAACTTGCAAATCCCGCAAAATACGCGGGATTCGCACTTTACCGCCGCCTCTACGACGACGAGATGAGTTTTCCTAAACCGGACACTTCATTTGTTCTCAAAAGCGGACATTTCTACTTGCNNTTCCTATGCGAGTAGTGCGCTTGCTTCTTCTCGGTATCGCCTTCTTTCCTCGGCTGATCGCCGCTTTCTCGCCTGTTTCGACACTGACCCCAACACCAGGTCAAATTCTGTTCTCCTTTTTTCTCCCAACTGAAGCTGCTACCAGCGCGGGCGTATACGACTTGAACGGGCTGCTAATCCGAACGCTCTGGAGCAATCAGCATTACCCCGCCGGATCACGAGTCGCAAACTGGGACGGCAAGGACGATACCGGAAATGTGGTTGCGGCGGGTACATACCAGATTCNNCACCTGGGGCGTGATCGGAGATACTTCTACTTCGTGGACTGCTCCGAATAGTTGGGACGCACAAAGCAAGCTCCCGGTAGACATGGCGATTGCCGGGGGCATAGCATACACAGCCAACGCCTATTCAGAGGGTGGAAAGAACGCATCCAGCTTCGCTCTAGCGGCTCCGCAGCAGCCGACCGCATTGATGAGTCCCGGCTACTTGGATGAGGATCAATACGTGGCTTCAGACGGCATCAACGTCTACTTCGCTCAGGTTAGTGATGCTCCGGGTTGGGCTGCAAGTGTGCCCTACGTCATGGCGTGGAACATTGCGTCGAAGGCTTACTATACTTTCCCATCCGGCATGACTCCGACTGACGGGACCAAGGCTACCAGCGTCATCGACCAAGGCAATGTGGCCGGTGGAATCGCAGTGCAAACGACAGGCAACATTCTCGCACTGAGTCACGCGGCTGCAAATCAAATCGTGCTGTTCGACAAGACGACGGGTGCAACGCTTCAGATTGAAACCCTTCCCTCCCCCGGAAGGATGGCATTCGAGCCTGACGGTAGCCTCTGGGCGATCTCAGGCATAAGCGTGATCAATATCTCCGGGGTGGGCGGCTCCAATAAGATTGTCACAACACTGCCCGGTTTAGTGGCCCCTTTGACCGTGGCTGTCGATCCTGCAACATCAAACATCCTCGTCGCCGATGGCGGAAGCTCTCAGCAGGTAAAGACATTCTCTGAAAACGGAGTTTTGCTCTCGACTTACGGAACTCTCGGCGGGTACACAGACTGCTCTCCAACGGTCAGCAAGACGCGCCTTTGGCTTGATAACACGGCTGGAGTTGGATACACCACGCAGACGTTGCTTGCTGTCGCTCCTGACTCGTCCTACTGGATAGGTGATCCCGGTAATGCACGAATCCTTCACATCTCTTCGACAGGCGTGTACATCGAAGAAATCTCGTTTTTGAGGTATCTCTACTATGTCGCCGTCGATCATCAAGCCTCATCTCGCGTTTTTGCTGACGCTCTTGAATTCGCGGTTAATTACTCCGTTCCTATCGTTTCTGGTGACGGTGGTGGGGGTTCTTGGCAGCTTGTTCGTAACTGGGCGGCGTGTGTTCCGGCCAGCTACACCGGTCAATTCGGATTCCGCTTTGCCCAAGCCCAGACCCTCCCGAACGGATTGACTTATGCGCTCGTCTGGAATGCAACCGGACCATACAATGAACTCGCGCAGCTACCAGCAACCGGCCCTCTCAAATTCAGCGGCCAGTTCCTCTCGACTACACCGTGGTCCTTCGAGTTCTTCGATCACTCGGGCAATCTTGCGTGGTGGGCCTTCACGACAATCAACAGCGCAGTGGTGCAGGCAGCTTACTCGGCTCCTCTTACCGGCCACAATGTGAACGTCTGGCCAACGTGGGGTCCTTCTACGGTTGTGGCCTCCGTGCCGAACACCACCTCATCAACTCTCGGCTACCCGACTTCATTGACACCGAACGGCTATCAGGGCTGGGGCCAGTGGTTCGCGCCGATTCCCACGACGGGCGGCTACTATCCGACCTACCAAACGGCTATATCCACACCGGGACAAGATCGTCATCTTGGGGCGGTGTTGGCGGGTGGCAAGAATTGGTCATGGGTGGCCGCACCTGGAGCGATCCTCGCTGCGCCGGATGGCCATGGAACCTTTACGGATAATCAGCCCTTTGGAGGCCACGGCGGTATTGCAGCATTTTCTGAAGGACGATTCATTCTCCAAGGCTATGACGGCCAATGGGGAACGTATGCAAGCCAGTGGATGCTCTGGAGTGAAGCAGGAGCGTTAATCGGCCAATTCGGGCACGGCTTCCCTACCCCGGCCCCAGTCGATGGAACCGAGTATCCGAGCGCGGCTGGCAATATCTGGACGATGACGACCGCGACCAACGGAAACGATATTTACCTGTATAACAGCGACGAGGGCTATCATCCGGGAATTCACCAATGGAGGATAAGTGGGCTCGACAGTATTCACGAACTGGCGGGCCGGGCTCCCTTAGGTGGAACAGCGATGCTGCAATAACCAAGATGGACAGCAATAGGGTGGCTTCCTACCCTGGTGTGCCTGTAAGGCCACCTTTACGGTAAGATCGCGCGAAAAGCGGCATGAGACGGCAGTCGGCTGGGGTTCCGGTCCTATCATCGGCAATCTGGAACGAACCCTGGCTTGGCGATAGCTGGGCTTCGCACCAATTGAGGGCAGACCGGGGTCGAACTCAGCGGAGTACCCGAACATCGACCACAACGATTCCGGAATTGAAGGGCTATTGCGCCGAACGACCCATGACGGCCAGCCCTCGAAACGCGCTTTGGTCTGATTGCGCAATTTGAGAATCTGTTCCGGATTGAAGCGGTGACGGGGGTCTCCAAATGTTCAAGCGACTGGTTTCGCTGGGTAGAGGAGGTCAACTAAGGCTCGATTCCAAGGTTGGAGATATTTTCATCTGTGGCCTGTAGACTAGATGGAGGCTCTTCAAATTCCCTTTCAACACAACTAAGATGAGGCGACAGGTTGGGACTATATCGCGCATATGGGCATCCTTTGCCTCTGGCGGTGCTTTCGGCTGTTCTGGTCATGCTCGCCGGCGGGCTCAAAGCGCAGCAAACCGCCGCTTCGGGGTTGGCAGACTACGTTGGCACGTACGCCGATGCTCCTGGCCATACGCTTGAAATGGTGGATGGCGACGGCCTCTTTGCCGTTGTGGATGAAGCCGAGTATCAACTGCGTCCCTCGGGGGTCGATCTGTTCACCACCATGAACGGTCAAACGGTCTCGTTCCCGCGCGATGCAAGCGGCAAGGTGACAGGGTATCAGCAGAATGGCACGTTCCATCCTCGTGTATCCACGACCATCACGCCTGAATCCGCCGCGCTGGCTCGGCCCCGTCCCAAAGGGCAGGATTCCCCTAAGGATTATCGCTACCATCCTCCCGCCGACCTGCATGACGGAATCGCCGTCGGAGATATTGCGCAGTCTGACCTTGGAGTCGTCACAGCCAACTCCATTTCCACGCCGTCCTCGACGGCACTTACAAAAATGTACACAGCGTCTTGCTCTACCAGCGTGGCAAACTGGTGCTCGAAGAATACTTCTATGGCTACAGTGCGGGGCGAACGCAACAGCTCCGCTCTGCCACCAAGTCCGTCGTCAGCGCGCTTGCGGGTATCGCGATCGATCGCGGTGCCCTCACAGGAGTAAGCGAGCGCGTACTGCCGCTGTTGAGCTATGAGAGCTATGACCATCCCGATCCGCGCAAACCAGCCATGACACTAGACAGCTTCCTCTCCATGAGCTCCGGGCTGGACTGCAACGACCATAGCTCTACGTCTCCGGGGCGCGAGACAGAGATTGATGACAAGCCCGACTGGGTCAAGGCGACTCTCGATCTGCCGATGATCAACGACCCCGGAACCAAAGCGTACTACTGCTCCGGCGGTGTCGCGGTGGTTGGCCGGGCCGTCGAAAATGCGGTTCACATGCGGGTTCCGGAGTTCGCGCAGGCAAACCTCTTTGGCCCGCTGGGAATTGCGCGCTCCAATTGGACGTGGAACTACGACCTGACCAACGCGGATAAGGAATACTCCCAGATCCACCTCCGCCCCCGTGACATGCTCAAGCTTGGCATTCTCTTTGCAGACGGCGGCCGCTGGCACGGACACCAGATCATTTCCGAGTCGTGGGCGCGCACATCGATCGCCGAGCACAGCCACGTGGACAATACCAGCTATGGCTACTTCTGGTGGCGGCCCTGGTTGAATGTAGAAACACCCGCCGGACCCCAGCACGTTGATGTAGCAGCTGCTCAGGGTAACGGCGGACAAAAGATTTATCTCGTCCCGCAGTACGACCTCGTCGCTGTCTTCACCGCAGGCGGCTACAATGCGGAGTCGACTCCGCCAAATACGATCATGGCAAAGATCATCCTCCCCGCATTGATGGGAGCTACGAGTCGTGCCAAGGTCTCATCGCCGCCTCGTTGAGTTGTGCTGATTCACGATGCAGGCAAACTCGACGATGACAGGGTGACGTCTAGTCTGCCAGCGAATGGAAATGCTGAAGGTAATCCGCACTTCCTCTTCGTGCCGCTAAATCGCCAAACTGCGATTCCAGAACCGATCGGTGCAAACTCTTTTCTCCAGCTGAGAGTCGCATCTTCCCAAATGAATTGTCGCTTTCAACAATGGCCTTCTTACTGTGGGCCTCGTCGCAGCTATCTCTCTCTTCTTTTTCTTTTCCTCGCACGCGTCGAAAATCGTCGACTTCCACCCCACGCAGTTTTCCGCATACGCCGCCGCGCCATTCTTCTTCTCCATCGGCGATGGACTCAAATTTTCTGATCATATCGACCCGCAGGCTCCAACGCTCATGCGTGGTGCGGTCGACAACTTTCTCGTCTCGCCCGGCAACCAGAAAATTGCTGTCGTCACCGGCGGCAACCTGGTCATCGTCGACCGCTCCGGGCCGTCTCAGCGAACCGTCACGCCGGTCAACAGCGCGATGAGTGCAGTCCTTTCGGGAGAGGGCAATTCGAAGCTCATCGGCCAGCACTATTTCCGCGATACCGGCTTTCAATGATCGCGCGATGCGAAAAGCCTCTACCTGATGGGCGACACCTACCTGAGCGGCGGTCAAACTTTTTCAAAAAACTCGAGCTCTGGCGCCACGATCTCGATACTGGCAAGCTGCAGCTTGTCCTCAAGCCATTCCCCGTCGAGCAATACTTCTTCGGGCTCAACAACAGCATTTACTTCTGGATCTCAACCGGGGAAAAAGGCCTACAGCTCCAGTGTTTCGATGGTAAGACGATCTCCAATATCGGCAATCCCGGCGCAGCCCAGATTTCCGTCGATCAGCTTTCGACTCGCTTCACTGAGCAGCCCTTCTATTCGTTCGACGATATTGCCTACACGACGCGCATCCTGTCCGCCAAGGGCGCCCACCTCGAGAAGTCGGACAACAATCGAGATGAGGTGCTCGAGATCGGTTCCCGCCCTTACCTTCGCTTCACCATGGGAAACAACTTTGAAGTGTTCTTTTGCGCAGATTTCCGCAACAGCGCTTTCCTGCCCGGCGATCGATACCTGCTCTTCAATGCGAACCGTTGCGCCAACTACAACGGGCTGCTCCTGATCGACTCCGTCACCGGTCAATACCAGCGGCTCCCGCCCAATACCCGGGCCTACATCACGCTCAACACCGTCTCATATCCTCACTTCGAGATCGACAGATTCGGTACTCTTCTTCCCGACTAGTTGTAAGACTATGGAGCTCCCGTCGGAGTGGAGCGGTTGGGTCCGGCCGAGTGACCGCCCATCTAAACGGCAGGCCATTCGGTCAATTCCTNNTCAGTTGGCGATAACTGGGCTTTGCGCGTTTTGAGGCCGAATTGCCTGAGGCAACGAATCCCTTTATGTCAGTACCGACGCCGCCGATGTCTGGCAGGCAGGAGTCTCCGATGCATACCACTCGCGCATCGCATCTTCGGTGCGCCTTGAGCAGCCGTCAGCGAGTAAAAGTCTTTTCGACTGTGGCCATGGGGAGGAAGAGGCGCTTCTTCTTAGCGTCAGGGAATGGTATAAACCCGAAGTCCACGTAGAACTGGCGCGCCTTTTCGTCTTTGGCATCCACCACTACAGCGGCAGACACAATATTCCGACTCATATAAAGAGACTTCTGCAGGGCGTCTACGAGGAGCAGCTCCCCAACGCCCTGCCCCTTATAAACTAAATCCCTCGCCAATCTACCAATGAGCGTCGCCCCGATGTACGGATACCGCGGCAGGTTCAATTTGGTAACAATGCCCTCGGGGAGATCCTTAGCATCGATATTGTCGGCGGAAAGGGTGTAATAGCCGGCGATCCGGTTTTCTGCCAAAAGTACGTACACAGCAGCAGCTCGCCGATCGATATCCTGTGTGGCTCGCTCCTTCAGGTATTTGTCGAGTTCTACTGGACCACATGAAAAAGCCGCCCGGAGCTTCTTGTGATGAGGTCCGAACGGCTCGATTGTCTGGAAATTTGACTTGGAAATAAGCTACCTCCCAAACACCTGTGCATGCCGAGCGGCGGCGTTACGCAGTCTTGCATTTGGGGCTGGAGGATTCAGTAAGGCTTCCACAAAAGCGATCTTGTCGCGACGCGTCAGCTCTGATAGCTCGCTTGCACGGACGACACGCTGAGCGGCTTCGACCACGCTGTTAACAACGAAGTCGGTCAGCTTCCTTCCCTGAATTGCGGCCGCAGCCTCGCAGAGAGCTTTGGTTGCACGGGGTA
>PLKU01000414.1 GCA_003140705.1 Acidobacteriaceae bacterium | reverse complement strand
CGCCGGTGAAGTCCTGCATCAGCACGCGCGCCGGCATGTAAGCAATCTCGCGGCTCGGCTCCGCCTTGGCATCCCAGTTGGCCAGGAATTCGATATCGCCGACCGTCACGTTCAGGCCGTCTTCTCGGCGCAACAGGTTTTCAAGCAATATCTTCAGGCTGAAGGGAAGCCGATTCAGGTTGAAGCCGCGGGCTGTCAGTGCCGGAAGCCGAAACATCGTGTAGGAGCGATTGCCGGATGCCAGTGTGGCCCGGCTGTCAAAACTATTCATCGTGGGAACCCTTTCTATCCGCGCATCGGTGGATGGATGTCTTGAGTTGCAGGCGGAGCCGTCGAATGATGGGAACTCCGCCGGACAGCGGGTGCCCAGGCCTCGTCTTTGAGTCCCGGGAAACCTCGAATTAACCGGCTGGATGATTCAGAGGGAAGAACCGCGCCCACGATCGGGCCGGCCGCGGTGGAACCGCTTCAGCACGGGCGTCGATGAAATTCGGACTGCGGAACGGCTAAACATAGCGGATACTAAAATTCTAGCGCCAAGTCGCGATTCAGGGAATCTTTATCCGCAATTGAAAGCAAGCCCGGGCTCGTGGGTCGTCGAACGCCTTCCAAACGGCCCGGCCCATTTCTGCATTGTACGAATCCAGAACCAGAAGCTATGCTCAAACCCGAAGCTTCAGGAGGTCCCGATGCACCTGCGCAGAGTCCTGTCCCCAATTGCCGCCATGCTCTTCCTCGGTGTGGCGGCAAATAGCCAGACCATGTCCATGCCCCCCGCGAGTCCGCCAGCCGCGCAGCAAGCGCTTGCCGTTACCTGGCCCACCGTAGACGGCGTTGCTGTTCTGCCCAACTTTCGTTTCGGCACTGGCGAGACGCTGCCCCAGCTCAAGCTGCATTACCTCACTCTCGGCACGCCCCACCGCAATGCAGCGGGCCACGTCGATAATGCCGTGCTCCTCCTCCACGGCACCGGTGGCAATGCCCACTCGCTCATGAATCCCTTGTTCTCGAATGTTCTCTTCGGCCCCGGCCAGCCGCTCGACATCACCAAATACTTCATCATCCTGCCCGACGACATCGGCCACGGCGAAAGCTCCAAGCCCTCTGACGGCTCGCATATGAAGTTCCCTGCCTACGACTACGACGACATGGTCCGCAGCCAGCACATGATGCTCGACGAGATGAAGATCGATCATCTCCGCCTCATCCTGGGAACCTCAATGGGTTGCATGCAGACCTTCGTCTGGGGAGAGACCTACCCCGGCTTTGCCGACGCCCTTGCCCCCTTCGCCTGCCTCCCGGTCCAGATCGCCGGTCGCAACCGAATGATGCGCTACATGGCCATCCAGGGCATCAAGCTCGACCCGGCATGGATGGATGGCGAGTACAAGACCGAGCCTGCGCTGGGCCTGCGCAACGCCAACGAAATGCTCCTCGTCATGGGATCAAGCCCGCTACAGATGCAGAAGAATGAGCCGACTCGCGAGCTTGCGGAAAAGTATGTAGACCAGTACCTTGCGCGCACGATGGCGAATACAGATGCGAATGACCTTATCTATTACGTCAACGCCAGCCGCAACTACGACCCCAGCCCCCGCCTCGAACAGATCACGACGCCTGTGCTGTGGATCAACTCGGCGGACGATTACATCAACCCGCCCGAGCTCGGGATTGCCGAAAAAATGGCCAAGCGCATACCCAATGCGCGCTTCATCCTTATCCCCATTTCGGATGCCACCCGCGGACATGGAACCCACACCGTAGCCGCAGTTTGGAAGGACTACCTGATCGAGCTTCTCAAAACCACCGAACCAAAGCAGTAGTTCGCCAACGCCGCTGACGCCGCTATTACCGCTGCCCTGGCTCCATGTTGTAAAGGAAATAAGCGCGCAACTCCAGGTAGGGGCCCTTGAAGTCATGGGGCAGCGGCGGATAGTTTGATCCGGTAAGAGCGCCCCAGGCAGCACGATCCAACGCCGTGTCGCCGGAACGGCCTTCCAGGTACATAGGATCCACAAGCCGGCCATCGGGAAGAACCTTGAACCGTATTACTACCATTCCTGACTTCAAGATTGGCGGGTTCACTTCGTCCGGAATCAACGGATCCCAGGTACGTTGCGTCTCGTAGTGCCAGCGCTGCAACCAGGCACTGAAGTCCACACCCTCGGTGGGCGACAGAATCTCCACACCGCCGCCGGCCCCTGGATGACGGGCCAGCCCGCCCATACCCATGCTCCCCGGAGCACCTTGCCCTGGGGCACGCGAACCGCGCATGGCGTCTCGCAGCTGGTCGGCTGGATTCTGCGATCCCATCGCAAAGTTCGGACGCGCCGGCACCGCTGCTGGGCGAGGAGTTTCAAGCTGTGGCTGCGGGGTGGAAGGAGGAGGTTGATTTGGAGCGGGCTGCTGAACTTGCGCGGGCGCCGGGGGTGCCGGTGTTGGCGCTGGCGGCGGTATGGCCTTGTTCAGAGCCTCCAGCGTCTTCTTGTCCATCACCGTCGGTTTTTCAGGAATGGGGTTGATCTTTACCTTCGGTTGCAGTTGACGAAGTGCGTCGGGTGGCAGATCAAGATATTGCAGATCCTTGCGATTCTTGATCGCTTCCATGGGATCGATCACCTGCGGCACTTTGAAGACATACTTCGGAATCCACGTAATCGCCGAAAGTATCGCCAGGTGGATGAGAATTGCTAACCATACTCCCTCGCGCAGCCGCGCCCAGCGCCGCTCATCCTCAAGTTCGCCGATCATCTCCAGCAGTTCGTGGGTGTCGTAGTCCACCCAGCGCGAACCGCGAACGACAGGAGATTCAGTTTCTGTCTTGGACTCGGTCTCAGCCTCGCGCAACTCTGTGCCCTCTGCCGGAGTCTCCAGCGGCGGGTCCTCTTCGCCGGTGACGGAGATGCTGCCGCTCGGCTCCGGACTGGCGATGTTCAGGCTGATCAGCGGAGTGGCGTTCGGTTTCGACACGCGGCCATTCTCGCTCGGCTCTTTGGGCTCGTTCATGCTAGTTGGAGCTTCGCTGGTGGGCATCAGTTGCTTGGGAGCTTGCTTGGGCACACACTGCCCAACGGCTCCCTCTCGAGTCCTTTCTATCTATTCTCTCATTCCACCTGAAATCCGTGCACTCGGCGAGCCTCGTACAATGGTTCCTGATGATTAAGACGGATTATTAGGCGGAAGGGGACCCGTTTGAAGTCGTTTCTTGCCAGGTTCATAGCCAAGTTGCATTTTGTACTCCTGCCTTTCCTGGCCAAATTTGGGTTCTGGGGCCTCGGCGCTCTCGCATTGCTTGATTCTTCAAGCCTCCCCGTTCCCATGGATGCATTCTTGGCCTTCTCCATCTGGAACGACAAGGGCCACTTCTGGCTCTATTGCCTTACGGCCTCAGTCGGCTCGGCGATAGGCGGTCTGCTTCCCTATGGACTGGGGCGCGCCGGCGGCGAACTCTTTCTGCTCAAGCGGGTCAACCGTGAGCGCTTTGAGAGGATGCGCACTCGCTTCGAACGCCAGGAATTCCTGGCCATGATGATCCCCTCCATGCTGCCTCCGCCCACGCCGTGGAAGGCCTTCGTCTTTGCCGCGGGCGTATTCGAGATGAGGGTGGTCCCATTCATGCTGTCCGTATTCTTCGGCAGGATGGTTCGCTGGATGGTGCTCTCACTCCTCGTGCTCAAGCTGGGCCCGGGAGCTGTTCAGATCGTCGAGCACCACGCTCTCATCTTGGTGGCCATCGTGGGTGCCCTGGCAATCGCCGGGTTCACCTGGTGGTGGATGCGCAGAAAGCGCGCCGACAAGCTCCTCGAAAACTAGACCGCACACAGTTTCGCGATCTTGCCATTCCGCGAACGGGCTAACCCCCGAGGCGGGACTTGCCAACTTAATCGATCCAAGGATTGAAACGATAGGTCCGGATGCCCCACCCTTCCGATTTTTCATCGCAAGGGCGGGGATCGAAAACGGCTATTTCGCCGCCAGCGCAGTCTGTTCCTGCGCCCCACTCAGCCGCCGCACCATTACTGGGACGCCAAAAGCCACAGCAACCACGATCGCCGTTGACACCAGGTCGTTGCGATAGAAGGGCAGTCCGGCCGCGTAGCAGGTGGCCAGTCCTCCAGCCGTGCGCGGAAACATCGCGCTGCTGGCCCAGACCGCATAATTCGAAATCAAAAAGAACGACGTCGGTCCAAGAAGAGTCGCAGCGCCTGCGCGCACAAACGTGGTCCGGCTGTGCAGCAGAATCTGCCCCAGTGCCATCGCCGCAACATACCACGCCCATGTAGGCAAGTACTCCTGTGTGTGGAAGCCGTAGTGGTACACGTAAACCGTCAGGAAGTAGTCGCAAGCCATGAGCACTGCCAGGGGCCCAAGCATCTCCCGCCATGACCGCCTAGCGCCAAAATACAACAGAGTGCCGCCGACTGCGGTAAAGTTCCACAAGCCCGCGTGGGGCAGCAGACGGCTCAACACGGCAACAAGCAATAACAGATAAGCGGGCATGAAAACCTCAATTTCTTCGATTTCCGGGGACCAGGTCCCAGAGTGGGGGAAAACCATTCCTGTCGAATATCGGGGTCCACAGCGACAGGTCCTAATCGATGGAGTTGCGGCAACTGCGACTCTCTTCATTCTGGGGTCCGCGAGCCGCCCGGTCAACCGGAATCGTTCCATCACACCAACAAATGTTTCCACCAGGAGCAAAACCGCCTAGTGCTGCTCACGCCCATTCATCGCCTCGCCGGCATCNNGAGTTGCTGACGGTGATCTCCATCATCGGCTTGCTCGCCGGCATCCTCGTGCCCATCTATGACATAGACCCAGCCGCTTAGCAATGACCGGCCGGTCGCATTTCCTGTGCCTATGAACGAATAATCGAAGCGCAGGTCTTTGAACTCCACTGTCGTCCAGGTCCTGCCGGGTACCAGCTGTGGCGCTTCCATCCCCGCAACTGGCACCTGCCCCACGTCGCGCACCACCGCCCATGTTCCCCAGTCCAGGTACACCTGGCCCAGGGGTGTTCGTTTCGCAACCTCTGTGGCCGCGGTCGCTGGCGGCTTGAACTGCACGTCCTGCTGTGGGTCGCTGTCGATCGTCCCAGTCCAAGTGTCGACTTCCGCAGTCTGGTAAAAGCCCCCAGTCTCCAGAACCGCGTGCCAGCGAAACGGATCGACCGGATATGGCTCGATTCCCATCCGCGTCACCGGCGAGGTTGCCACTTGTGTCTTTTCCAACAGTGAACCGGCCTCTGCGTGCTCCTCCCACCGCCAACCCCACAACAACACCATGCCTGTCAGCGCGAGAATCGCCCATCCGCGCCCGCGAAACTCCTTCCGCCGTGCACCAATCTCCCCAGCCACAAGTCCAAACAGCCACGGCATAATGAACGCCATCAGCAAGAGTGCCCACAATACTGGTTCGGCAATAAACATGAAGCTGCCCGCATACCAGCGCGGATTGAAAGGGAAGAATGGCCGCAGACCATAGTTGTTGGTCCAATCCAGCAGCAGATGGCTCAGGGCCGCAATCATGGCAGTTGCGTAGAGCCAGCCCCAATGCACCGGCTGCGTCTGCCGTGGCTCCGGTGCGCCCGGGTCAATCACGCGTGGTGGCGTCGCCGCCAGCTTTCTATGTCTTCGCCGCTTCACCCACAGATCAAGCAGCCACACCAGCCCCACCACAACTCCGGCTACCACCGGCAAGGCGATAAACGTATGCGTAATTCCCCGGTGGTGCTTCAGTTCCTCCACCGGCCCACGCAACCCCCAAAGCACATCCATGTCCGCAGCTTCCGCCGCCAGCACAGCCGCCAGCGTTGCATACCGCGTTGTGCGGTTCAGCCCCGCACGCCCAATGCAAGCCCCAGTAAGAAAATGCGTAATAGGTTCCATATGCGATCTGCCAACCATACTACCCTGCCCCACGGCCCCCTATAATTCAGCCAATGGGCGACCACACCAACACAGACTCGGCCGCAGCCCATCGCGTCAAGGAACTGCGCTCCGAACTCCGCCGCCACGAGCACTTTTATTACGTCCTGGATGCCCCGCAGATCAGCGACGCCCAGTACGACGCGCTGATGAACGAGCTCAAGCGGATCGAGACCGCGCATCCTGAGCTGCTGACCCCCGACTCGCCGACCCAGCGCGTAGGCGGTAAGCCCGCCGAAGGCTTCAAGAAAGTGAGCCATTCGCGTCCCATGCTTAGCCTGGACAACGCCTACTCCGCAGAAGAACTGGCAGACTGGGATCGCCGCGTTCGCGAGCTCGCTGGCGGGCTCCCGGTCGAGTACACGGCGGAGCTAAAGCTCGACGGCCTCAGCATCGCCCTGCACTATGAAGCGACGGAAAGCGGCGGCGCCCGCCTTGTCCGCGGCATCACCCGCGGCGACGGCCAAATCGGCGAAGACGTAACCTCAAATGTGCGCACCATCCGCAGTGTGCCGCTTTCAACCTCAGCCGACCGTTTGAACGCAGCAGGACTGCCGCCAACATTTGAGGTACGTGGCGAGGTGGTGATGCCCGAGGCGGCCTTCCAACGCATGAACGAGGAGCGCGAGCAGCAGGGGTTGGCCGCTGCAGTCAATCCTCGAAATGCCGCGGCCGGCACACTGCGCACGCTTGAACCCAGCATCGTTGCCAACCGCCGGCTCGTCTTCTTTGCATACTTCCTGCTTGTTGACGGCGAGTACTGGCCGCATGGCCAACGGGCAACGCTCGACGTCCTTACCACGCTGGGCTTGCGCGTCAACCCGCACAGCAAACTCGTGGCGTCGGTCGAGGAGATGACCAGCTTCATCGATCAGGCAGAGTTGGATCGCGCCACGCTCGGCTATGAGATCGATGGTGTTGTTCTCAAGGTCGACTCCCACGCCACACAGCAGCGCCTCGGCTACACCGGCCGCGCTCCGCGCTGGGCTATCGCTTACAAGTTCACTGCCAAATCAGGCGTCACCCAGGTCCGCGAAATCACTGTACAGGTAGGCCGCACCGGTAAGCTCACACCCGTTGCCGAACTCACACCCGTCTTCATCGGAGGCACTACGGTCAGCCGCGCTACGCTGCACAACGCCGATTTCATCGAACGCCTCGGCCTGCTCGTTGGCGACTGGGTCAAAGTTGAGCGCGGTGGCGACGTCATCCCGAAGGTCGTTGAAGTCTTTGAAGACGCCGACCATCCGCGCGGCAGTGTGCCATTCGCTTTTCCAATGCGTTGCCCCGAGTGCCAGAGTGACGTCGTGCGCGTCGAGGGCGAAGTGGACTATCGCTGCGTCAACGCCAACTGCCCCGCCAAGCTGCGCGAGAGCCTGCTCCACTTTGGCCGTCGCAGCGTCATGAACATCGAAGGTCTCGGCGACGCCGTAGTGCAACAGTTGCTTGATCGCGGACTGGTGCACAGCGTCGCCGATCTGTACGCCTTGAAAAAGGATGAGCTGATTGCCCTTGATCGCTTTGCGGAAAAGTCAGCCATCGCGCTGCTTGACGAAATTGAACGCTCAAAGAAGGCGGGATTAGCCCGTGTTCTGATGGGCCTGGGCATTCGCTTTGTCGGTGAGCGCACCGCCGAGTTGCTCGCCCTTGAGTTCGGTTCAATCGAAGCTTTGGAGTCCGCAACCGCCGAAGAATTGGAAAGAGTGGAAGAGGTTGGTCCACGTATCTCCCAGGCGATTTTGGAGTTCTTCGCGCAACCGGCCAACCTCGCTCTCATCCAGAAACTCAAGGATGCTGGAGTGGGGATGACTGCGGAGCGGAAGCAGCGTTCAACCCAGCTTGCGGGGCTAACCTTCGTCCTCTCCGGCACGCTGCCCACGCTCTCCCGCGAAGAGGCCAAGCGGAAAATCGAAGACGCCGGCGGCAAGACCGCAGGGTCTGTGAGCAAGAAGACTAACTATGTGGTCGCAGGGGAAGAGGCTGGCTCAAAACTCGAGAAAGCTCTCGAACTCAAGATTCCGGTCCTCGACGAAGCTGGACTCCTGGCGTTGCTGGGTGAAAATTCACAGACAGAATAGAGGGCTCCCGCGGAAGCTCACCGCAAGTTGAATCAAGAACCCACCCGCCGCCGCGCGATGATTCCCGGGCCCCGGTCCACGCCGCGCATCGAGCGCTCCCGGTCCCATGCCTCCGCGCGCCAGTTGCGCGACGCAAAGCGAGGCGGCTCGTCAGGCGCAAGAGTCGGCTCTGCGCCTGGGATTCTTGCCGGCATCGTGACCAGCTCAGGCTGTACGTTGAACGGCGGCACCTTGGGCGTAATCCGAACCGGCGGTGGAATCACCTGCGCTGAACATTCCGCATCTGAATACGTGGCGTTTCCCGTCAGGCTGCCGTCGGTCGCAGCGACACCTGCCTCCATCTCCACATCGTCGGCCGCGTTGGGTTGGAGACGCACGGCAAGTATCCTGGCCATGAATTTGTCCACCAGCTTGTGCAGGCAGGTCTGCCCGCAAAGAGGTTTCGACCTGGGCCGCAAGCGGTTCCGTGAATTCCACCCGCTTATCCGCAACTCTCCGTTCTGGTCATATGCCACAAACCAGTGGTTCGTCTGCTTCTTCTCCGCATTGCAGATGTCGCAACAGATCGCCTGCCGGATCACTGAATCTCCCCCACGCCGTACAATCCTCCTACGGCTTCGTCGATTCCTAAGTGCCGGCTCCACTCGTTCGGGCAACAACGCGCAAATGCATACGCGGACGCCGCCGGCCGCCCGTGCAGAGAACTCTTGGAATCGCGTCCCCTTACTTCATCGCTCGTCAGATGGAAGGCGTGAGACAGGACCGACCGTATTGTGGTGGGAGATCAAATCGGGAATGAAGGGAGCAGAACCTTCTTGAAATGGAAAACGCAGCCAGCCGGAATTGCACTCGCATTCCGAGCTCGCTGCGTTTTGCTGCTCAAATCTTCAACTATTGCCGCGGCGCGAAGTACCCCTTCTTGGCTCGCACCTGGTAGCGCCGATCAGTGCAGTAAAGATAAATGGGCCTAAAAGATCCGTCGTACTTGAAGTCCGCAGGCGTATACGTCAATGCGTACTGGCTGCGCAACTCCTCTTCGATGGATGCAAAGGCGTTTGAAACTTCTTCTACCGACGGCGGAAAGAACGTCTTGCCACCTGTAGCCTCGGACATCTGCTGAAGTACATCGTCGCCCTTGCCGCGGCTCGGCGTCCAGTTGGTGCTGATGGCGTAAATGATGGTCTCTGCCCGCTCGCACTCTTTGATTGCTTCGTCAGGGTGAACGCGGCTCTGGTTGTCATCGCCGTCTGAAAGCAGCACCATCGCCTTGCGCACCGGCTCCGTCACGTGCGCATCCAGCAGCTTGTCGCGGCAGGCGGTGTAGATCGCATCGAAGAGCGCAGTGCCGCCTCCGGGGCGCAACCGGTCAATCCCCGTCTGCAGGGCGTCCACATTGTTCGTCCAGTCCTGCATCACTGTCGGCGTCACATCGAACCCCATTACAAAAGCACGATCGCTCTTGGCCTTGAGGACCTGAATCAGGAACTCCTGGGCCGACTGTTGCTCAAACTGGAATCGCGTACGAATGGATGTGCTGGCGTCGATCACAATCGCGACACGCAGGGGAAGATTGATCTGCTGATGAAAGGTGTTCACCTTCTCCGGAGCCTTCTGGTCGTCGAGCAAGGCAAAGTCGCTTTGCTGCAGGTTGGGAATGTAGTGCCCATGCTTGTCAGTCACGGTGAAGATGAGGCTGACCTCGTTCACGCCCAAGTGAACGACTGGCACATTCGCGTCCCCGGCTTGGTCGGGAGAGGAAGTTTGCGGCGGTTTGGATGCTGGTTGCTGTGCGGGCAGTGCGGCAGTCGAAAGCGCTGCCGCAAGCACGACTCTAATTGTATTTCTCATCATGGCTTTCTCATTTTAGCAATCGCACCCGAATTCCCGCACCCCTCCAAATCCCTTAAGGAATCCTTTCAGGTACGTCAGTACTGTGCCGCTTTGCCGGCGGGCGCTTCCAGTTGGCCCAGGAAACGCTCCAACTCTTCAGGCAGCGGCGCCTCCAGTTTGACCAGCTTTCCGGTCAAAGGGTGTGCGAACTCCAGATTCGCTGCGTGAAGAAAGTTCCGTCCCAACCGCAGTTTCTCCGGTTCCAATTTCCGGCGCGCCGCCTTGGACTGTGCTGCCTGTGAAGCAACCTGGTCTGTCAGTTGACCAGCAGCGCCGTAAAGGGAGTCTCCGACCACCGGGTGACCGATCGAAGCCATGTGCACTCTGATCTGGTGGGTCCGCCCGGTCTCAATACGAACGCGAATGAGCGTGAATTTGCCAAACCGATTCGCCAGCCGTCGCACCACTTCGTAGTGAGAGACCGCCGAGCGCGCATTGTCCTGCGGCTTCGCGGTCATTCGAGTGCGCCGCGTGGGGTCGCGGCCCACGCCCGCGTTGATGGTCCCTTTTGCTCGTTCGATCGCCCCGTGCACCAAGGAAATATAGGTCTTCTTGATTTTGCGTGTGGCAAACATCTCTCCCAGTGCCGCATGCGCGCGGTCGTTCTTGGCCACCACAATCAAGCCACTGGTGTCTTTGTCCAGCCTGTGAACGATGCCCGGTCTAAGCTCTCCGCCTGTTGAAGAAAGGGCCTTGAACCTATGGAGCAACGCATTCACCAGTGTCCCCAAACTGCGAGCGTCCTCATTCTGCCCTGATCCGGCGTGCACCATCATGCCCGCAGGCTTGTTCACCACAGCAAGATCGGCGTCTTCGTACACAACGTCCAGCGGGATGTCTTCTGCCGTTGCTTTGAGCGGCGCTGGATGAGGCTCGCCAGTGATGGCGATATGCTCGCCCCCACGCAACTTCATCGAAGCCTTCTCACGCTCGCCGTTCACCAGCACATCGCCCTGGTCCATGAGCAGTTGCACACGCGAGCGGCTGACGCCCTCAAGCTTCGACACAAGAAACATGTCAAGCCGCTGCCCGGCAGTTTCAGCAGGCACATCGATCGTGCGCAGTTCCAGCTTTCCAACCTCACCCATGTTGCGCCTCGCTCTTCCTGCTCGCGCCCTTGCGCTCCATCAGCACAAGTCCTCCTGCGAGCACCAACAACACGGCTGCAGCCTGCGGACCATCCAGCATTCCGCCAAGCAGAGCGCCACGTCCTTCAGGATCGCGCCACAACTCTGTCATGAAAACTACAACGCCGAAACCCAGCAAACCCGATCCCGCAATATCGCCTTGCTGCCGTCTCGCCGCCAGACCCGCAAGCAGCGATGCCGATAGGGTGAAGAATCCCAGTGCCGCGTATGCCTGCACAGGGTGCAGCGGAATCCCCAGCGGCGTCCCACTCCAGCGCGCGGCCAGCGGATTTACGTAGGTCACGGCCCAGCGCGCGGTTGATGCGGTCCCGTAGCCCGACCCTGCAAGCAGTCCGCCAAACTGTTCCAAGGCCAGACCCAGAGCCAACGGACCGGCCAGCGCATCGGCCGTACTCCACACGCTCAGTCCCTTCAAGTGCGCATATAACCCGGCAGACGCGACGCCTGCCAACGCGCCCGCTGCGCCCAGCAAGGGATGATGAATCATCGCCAACCCCAGCATCCACGTTGGATGGCGGCGCACGTCGTTCCAGTTTATTGCAATCAACAGCAGCCGCTGGCCCACGAGAGCCGCAGACAACGCAACAACGCACAGATTCCACACCTGCCCGGCATCCACGCCCGCAATGCGCGCCGTGCGCTGCGCCAGAAACAGTGCCATCAACACGCCCAACGCCGCCATCGCGCCATAGGACGGAATCAGAACTGCACCGATGTGGAAGAAAACTGGATACACCTGAGTCAGCATACGGCATTTTCACTGCGCGCGTAGCCGTCAGGTTGTTTTCAAAGGAAGGTAGAATCCGACCCGCTGGGCCGTGAATGATGCGCTGGTGAACCCGTCCAAAGACGGTGGAGCTCTCCGCGGTTCNNCCCACCTGCTTTGCAGGCCGGTTTCTATTGCGGATAGTACGGGTCCGTGCCAGAAATTACAAGTCTTGTGCGAAGTGCGCGCGGTGTGCTACCGTTTTGGGTCTTGCCGTTTTGAACCCAACAGGCCGAAATTGGAACTGCCCATCGCTGGTTAGTGCCCGCCACTCGGAGCTACCGATTCAAGCTTGCTATTATTCATCTGCTCTGCCCGGGCAACAAGCTTCTTGAGCTTTCCCTCGATGTCCGCATCACCAACGTGCTGGTCCTCCAGCACGCCATCCGCATCAATCGTGAATGTGGCGGGAATCGCGTTTACGCCAAACTGCATGGCGATTCGGCCATCGAATCCACCGTCGCGATATTGAAGCCAGGTCAAGCCGTTCTTGCCGACAAAGTCCTTCCATTTGCCTTCATCGTTATCCAGACTGACGCTTAGGACTACCAGAGGCTGGCCGTCAAATTTCTGGGCGATCTTCCGGATGTGGGGGGCGCCTCGCGGCATGGACCACACCAGGTAGCCCAAAAGTCGATCAGCACCACCTTCCCTGTAAGGCTTTCCAGTGTCAAGGTTCGGCCATCGAGCGTCTTCAGACCAAAATTTGGGGCCATCTTGGCTCGAGCCAACTCGGGACGCTCGACAAAACGAACTGCCCGGGCATAGTCCAGGCCACTGGGCCCGACCACCCTCAAGAACTGCCTAAACCGCTCCTTGGCGTCTTCATCTCGCTTGAGATATGCAAGTGCCTCGCCGTCAGCATAGAGACAATCTGCGCTATTCGGCTGTAGATGGAGCGCCGCTTGAAATGCTCCGTCGGCCGCCACCAATGGGTCATCTCGCTTGCCGTGAATACCTTCTCTCAAACAGGTTTCGCCTAGTAGGAACTGCGCGTTTACCCTGTCGCTTACCGCGGTCGCATTAGCTAGCATCGCACTCGTCTGCGCGCGCGCCGCTTTGTAATCCCCAAGGTGCGACGGCAGCATCCCAGGCTTTCTGCTCGCAAACGATACAGTGTCCGCCATCCTGCTTATCCGCCTTGCGAAATCCCTCCAGAGCAAATACATAGCGAGAGTCCTTCATCAGAAGGACGGCTTCGTCAAAAGTCTTTTTGGCTTTGGGATCCGAGGGGCAGCTGGTTCGCGTTTCCGGCTTGTTCGGCTGAGCGGTTGTGGGGGCTTGGGCTATGCAGGCAACACAGAGTAGTAAAGAAAACAGGACAAGACAAGAGATTGACTTGCACGTAACATCTCCAGAATCGCACCCACTCTATCACGGAATGTGTCCCGTTGAGATAAAAATTACGATCCTGTCTTCCACTCTTCTTCAAGCACTTCGTCCAGCAGACCGCGCAGACTGGCTGCGCGCGCATGGCCCATCTGCGCATTGGCGCCTCCAGCCTGAGCCAGTTCATCAGCTAGATTTAATGCGGCAAGCACAGCCACCCGCAGCGAATCAACCGTACGCCCCTGCGCGGCCACTGCACGCATCTTTGCGTCTACGCGCGCAGCCAGTTCGCGGATGTGCACGGTATCTTGTCCCGAAAGGTGATAAACCTGGTCGTAAATCTCTACGGTTACGTAACCAGGAGGATCGCTCCGCTTCTCCTCAGCCATGCCATTCCTCACAGTTCAAGTCCATTGAGCTCCGCCAAAAGGCGGTCTACGCGCTGCCGCACTTGATCGCGCTCAGCGCGTAGTGCAGTTAGTTCTTTCTGCAGATTCTCCAACTGCCCTGCTTGCTCACGCACTTGTACCTCAGCCTGTCCCGCGCGCTCCTGGGCCTCAGCACGCGCCTTTCGCTCTCGCCTCACTATGGCCACCGCGCGCATCACCCGCTCTTCGAGCGCCGAAAAATCGTCTGCGCTCAAAGCCAGGGTTGCCGGCTCCCCAAGAAGATGATTCCGCGGCTGCGCGCCCGCTTCCCCGGCCACATCTTTATTCCAGGAAAACTCCGACATTCAAGGACCTCCACTCAAATGCAGCGTAACGGAGCAAGTATAGCCCCGAAACGCCCCAATCTTCCCCTCTAACTGCGCAGCTTTGCTCCGGCTTTGCCCACCGCTCCCACAACCTGCGCCTGAAAGCCCTGCAACTCTTCCTCGCGCAGCGTGCGATCCGGCGCCTGAAAGGTGGTTCCCATCAGCAGCGAGTACTCGCCGTGACCAAGTCGCGCGTCGCGAAATACTTCGCGCACTCGCCAGTCCACGAGTTCCGGGATCTGCAATCCGGCCAGGGCCTGGTTAATCTTCTCCCAGCCAACACTCGCGTCCAGGACCAGCGAAAAATCGCGGCGCACCGGCTGGAACCGGGAAATCTCTCGAGCAATCGTCTTGCGGAGGTTGAGCTTGTAGAGCCGGTCCAGGTACAACTCACCCACTAGCACAGGCTCCCGCAACTTGCGTGCGGCGGCTTCGCGCGGATGCAGTTGGCCGCACCACCCCACCGTCTCGCCATCCACCGCAACCCGCGCAGAGCGGTATGGATGCAGCCAATCAGGCGTCAGCCCAGCATCGGCTGGAAACCGGTCGAAATATACGGCGCGCGTCTGAAACCGCGCCAGAACCTGCTCTACCGCACCTTTCACGTCATGAAAATCAATTGCACGCGCTGGATGCAGCGGACCCTGCTCCGGCAAACTGCCCACCGCGCCGAAAGCCACTGCCGGCCGCTCATCTACCTTTTCACTACTCCCGCTGAAGACCGTGCCCACCTCGAACAGGCGCACCTCGCTCACATCGCGATGCAGGTTGCCCGCGATCATGCCCAGCATCCCCGGCACCAGCGAAGGCCGAAGCACGCCCGCCTCTTCGCTGAGTGGATTGCCGAGTGGAACTACGAGGCCCGGTTGCGGCGCCGTCAACACAGCCTCCGCAGCGGAACAAAAGGTGCTGGCAATCGCCTCATGAAATCCAGCCGCAAGAAATGTCCGCCGCACCGCGGCTTCGTGCTCCGCCCAGGGCAGCGCTTGCAGTCCTTCACCAAACGCCGGCAGCGTGTTCGCAAAGCGGTTGTACCCGTAGACGCGTGCAACTTCCTCGATAAGATCGATCTCGCGCTCCAGGTCAAGCCGCCAACTCGGCAGCGTCACCTGCCATCTTGCGTCATCCCTCCGAGCTGACCCGCTGACTTGCTGACCTGCTAACTCACAACCCAATGCCTTGAGTACTTCCGCAACCGTCGCCCCGCTGATGCCCTCCTCGTCGACCGTCGTGCCCAGAATCCGCCGGACCTCACTCAAGGCCAAGGCTACAGGCGTCCGGTTGGCTGTTCGCGCCGCCAGCGCCGCAACCTGCACGTCCACCAGGTCACCTTCGAGCCAACCTCCGTTCGCCAACAGGATTCTGCTGACCAGCCCTGAAGCAATCGGACCCGCATTGAAGTCCGCACCGCGCTCAAAGCGGTGGCTGGCATCGGTGTGCAGACTGTGGCGCTTGGCCGTTCGCCGCACCGCGATTGGGTCAAACCACGCAGCCTCCACCAACACATTGGTCGTCGATGCCGTAATCATCGTGTCCCAGCCGCCCATCACGCCCGCCAGCCCAAGCGGCTTGGCATGGTCGGCCACAACCAGGTCTTCCGGATCGAGCATGCGCTCCACGCCGTCCAGGGTCTTCAGCCTTTCGCCCTTGCGAGCACGCCGAACGACGATGCCGCCCTCGATCTTGTCCAGGTCGAAGGTGTGTGTCGGCTGACCCATCGCCAGCCACGCAAAATTCGATGCGTCAACGGCATTGGAAATGCTCTTCTGTTCCAACAGGCCAAAGTATGTTGCAACTTCTCCGCCCACAAACCAGTCCCGCGAGTCACCAATCGAAATGGCGCGCAGGATCCGCGCCGTGAACCGTCCACACTCGTTTTCCGCCTCGATGCGTACGGGAAACGCCGCGGCGGCCGGACGCGCCTCAGGCAAAGAAGAATCAAGCACCCCCAGTGCGAGTGAATAGATTGCAGCAGCCTCGCGCGCCACGCCGTAGTGGTTCATCGCGTCCACGCGGTTGGTCGTAATGTCCATCTCGAACAGCGATCCATTCCCGTCGCCGAGATCGTAGATCCCCTCGACGGCGATGCCGCGCAGCGTCAGATCCTCTGCGAGCCGCGCATCGTCCACTGGCAGTCCGTGCAAGTAAGCTCTAAGCCATTTGGTGAGTATTTTCATGCAAACTGCCCCAGGAACCGCATATCTCCCGCGTAGAACTGCCCTATCTCGCTGACCCCGTACTTCATCATCGCGATTCGCTCCACGCCCATGCCGAAAGCAAAGCCGGAAATCTTCTTCGGATCGTAGTCAGGTTGCTTTTCCGCCGCAAAGGCAAAAACTGCAGGATCAACCATCCCGCAACCCAGCAGCTCAATCCATCCTGACTGCTTGCACTTGCGGCAGCCTTTGCCGCCGCAGAAGATGCAGCTGATTTGCACATCCGCGCTCGGCTCCGTGAATGGAAAGAACGAAGGGAAGAACCGCGTCTTCACTGCCGACCCGAACAGCACTTTCATGGCGTGGTCGAGCGTCCCCTTTAAATCACTAAATGTGATGTTCGTGTCCACGCACAGCCCTTCCACCTGGTGGAAGATCGGNNCCGGCGAAGTGTGCGTGCGCAATAACAGCCGGTCGCGCAGTGGCTTTCGCTCTTGATTGGCAACAACCAGCGTGTCTTGTGTGTCCCGTGCAGGGTGTCCCGGCGGAAAATTCATGCACTCGAAGTTGTAGAAGTCGGTNNGTAATCTCATTCAGCGCCTTGGTGATCGGGTGCTCGGCTCCGGTCAGCCGCTGTGTTCCGGGAAGCGTGATGTCGATCGATTCCGCCGCCAACTCCGCATCGCTTGGGCCAGCGCCAGTGGCTTGATGCAGCAGTTTCTCGACTTCAGCTTTCAGCGCATTGAAGCGGACACCCAGCGCCTTCTTGGCCTCCGCAGGCGCAGCCTTTAGCCAACGCCCCGAAACTTCATTCAATCGGCCCTGTTTGCGTCCCAGCCATTGCAGGCGAAAGGCCTCCACCTCTGCTTCGGTGGAGATTAACGATGCAGCGGCGCGTGCCTGGTTCTCAAGCAAGGTGAACGCCTGATTCAGCGAGGCCTCGTCAAATGTCGTCAGATTGGGAATTTCTTCGTTCGTCATGCGTAATCAGCAGGATAAACCACGAGGACACATTCTTCCGGTATGCTTTTTCCCATGAAGCCCTTGCGCCTGGCTCTTGCCCTCACTCTGGCTGTGTCTCTCGCCACTCTGTCAGCCACTTCTCGTGCTCAATCAACCGTCTATCCCCAGCAGGAAGGCTTTGTCGACGCGCATGGCGTGCTGATCTATTACACAGCTTTTGGCAACGGATCCCCGCTGCTCGTCGTCCACGGAGGACCTGGCGCCGATCACACCTATTTTCTGCCCTATGTGCTCCCGCTGGCCCGCACCCATCGGCTGATCTTCATCGATGAGCGCGGCTCAGGCCGGTCCGAGCGCCTTCATGATGCCAGCCTCTACGCTGTCGAGGCCATGGTGGAAGATGTCGAGGATGTTCGCATCGCACTTCATCTTGGCAAGATCTCGCTCCTTGGCCACAGCTATGGCGGCGTTTTGGCCCAAGCCTACGCCCTCAAGTATCAGCAAAACCTCAGCCACCANNCTGAATATCACGTTTCCGTCTACCCGGCAGATGAACGAGGTTCTTGCCCAAGAAAAAGCCCAGATGCCTCCGGAGAAGCTCAGGCGGCTGAATGAGTTGGAACAAGCTGGCTTGTTCGGCAAGGGTGAAGCATGGGAGCACGGCCGCTACACCGAAGAGTACGAAAAACTGGCCTGGGGCCCCGGCTACTTCCCCTTCCTTTACGGCGCGCGCCCCGACGCTACCTACGATCCNNTGTGGGGCGAGCACGGAGAGTTCGTCATCGACGGCAACCTGAAATCCGTTGAGTATGTGGACCGCCTGCCGACCATCCATGTCCCTACCCTGATCATGGCCGGCGACCACGATGAGTGCAACCCCAGCCTGAGCCGCGAGATGCACGACAAGATCGCCGGTTCGGAACTGGTCATCCTGCCCAACAGCGGCCACATGAACTT
>PLKU01000244.1 GCA_003140705.1 Acidobacteriaceae bacterium | reverse complement strand
GAAAGAATCTATCGCTCATTCAGGTCGTCCCTGCTAAAGTGCCCGCCGGCATCGACGTGTCGCATTTGTTTCATCAGCGCATCGAAACCCTGAGCGTCTCCTGCGCTTTGAGCGAATTGCGTCAGCCATTCACGGAATGCCGCATTCAGCGTCCTGCGCTGTCCACGCGCAATGGAGCGGGCACGCTCGATCAGGTCCTCGTCGGCACTCAAAGTGATGTTCTTCATGCGAAATCAGTGTACACGATTCTCGTGTGTTCGAAAAAAAACACTTACTGCAAATCCTCACGGTCCTCTTCACGTGGCGGCAAGCCAACCTTTGCAGGTCACAGTGACTTTACTCCTTTGTAATAATTGACTTGAGAGAGGTGAATTGGTCGGCCTCATAACCTTTGCACTCCATGGCTGGAAGCGTTTGAATCAGCGTGAAGGCTTCTGGGCCTGGCATCCGGTCAGTTCGCCCCAGCAGCTATGGCTCTTTTTCGAGCCTTGGGTCGAACCCGGCCTTGGCGGCTGGGACGGTGTCGCTTTCGCCTTGATAGCCCGCTTTCGAGAACTCCAGGTGAATGTGGTCGGGGACCGGCGGGGGCAGGTTCTGCAAGGTGTATTTGCCCTGGTCGTCCGAAACGGCGGTGTAGGTTTTGCCGTTGCCCAAAGTCAACCTGACCCCGGCTCCGGTGATGGGCAACCGGGTATGAAGGTCGGTGACCTCGCCTTGATACTGCCAGGGAGGCGGTGGGGGTGGGTTCAGCTTGCGCCAGGTTGGAATGGCCAGTGCCGCAAAGATCAGAATGGCCACAATGGCCTGAATAGCCCGCCTTCGGGCCAGAGTCAAACCGAGCGAGCGGCGAAGCAAGGCGGCAACCTTTGCGCCGTCTGGCTCACCAATGCCCTGAATCTCAAGCATTGCCGGCAGTGGCGTCTTGTCTAGAAGCCAGGGAAAGACCGGCTTGTGCAGCGCCTGGGCGCGCGAGTATTCAAATGTAATGTAATCGGAGCCATGGGCGTTGGCTGACCAGCACAGGATCAGGGTGCGGGAACCGCGGATAGAGCGATCGAGCCGCTTCTTCCATTCCTGGCCGGGGTCGATCGATTGCACGTCGAAGAAAACCCGATACCCCTCGCTGCGCAATGCATCCACCAGAGGTCGGATGCGCTCGGTGTCAGCGCGCGAATAACTGAGAAAAACATCGTAGCTTGGCAGGAGCATGGCCTTAGTTTCGCATAACTTTCTCAAGCTCGTGCAAGGAGTTTGCCATCGCGATGCCATCTCCTTTTTGGAGGCCGTCAAACAGGGCGATCCACGCTGCGCGGCCACGCTCAAACACAGGGGACGACGCAANNAGCGTGCCCGTTACTTCCCAATCCGGATCTTTCAGCCCCACAGTCTTGGGCAGCAGCGCAGATGCGCCCTCCCCCGCGGCGGCCTTTTGTCCCGCGCCCCATTGGCAAGCCAGCTTGAGCGTGTCGCGGACAAGGAGATCGCGTGCCGATGAATCCGCCTCATGAATGCCTGCCGCTTGCTGGATGCACCCGGCGAAGTCGCCCGCCGTAAGGCTCGCTTCCTCCACATCCAGCCGCGCCGCGGTCGAGGTATCGATCTTCATGCGTCGTTCGTCCAGCTCAAGCGCCCGGTCAAATCGAAATAAGAGCTCATGGTCGATATGCGACAGATGCTTCAGCATGGGAAGATCGGCGGGNNGAGGTAGGATTCGTCGGCTGAGGCGGCATCTGTGAAGGCTCCCTTTAGTTCATAGGCCCGGCCCATATAGAACTGCACAGTGGCCCAACTGCTAGGAAGATCGCTCTTGGAATATACCTCGAGCGCCAGGCCGAAGGCCTTCATGGCTTGGTCTGCAGCCGCAGAAGCTTTGTCCCCGGTAGCTTGTTGCCCCTCACTCACCAAAGCAATGCCAAGGTTCTCCTCCGTTCTGGCCCAATCGTGGGGAAGATCAGCCTTGGTCTGCACCTCTAACGCATGGTTGTAGGCCTCTTCTGCCTTGTCAAGCAGAGCTGAAGCTTTGGCCCCTTCGGCCGTGTCCGCCTCAATTCTTTCGGTATTGCCAAGGTTGAACTCCGTTCTTGCCCATTGCTGGGGAAGATCGGTCTTGGTCTGCACCTGCTGCGCGCTTTCGGAGGCCTCGATCGACAGGTCGAAAAGTCCGGACGCCTTGTCTCCGGTAACCTTTTCCGCTTGTCTGCGCAATACAAGGCCCAGGTTGTTCTCGATCACCGCCCAGTACTGGGGAAGATTGTCCCTCGTCAGGACGTCCAGCGCATTCTTGAAGGCCTTTGAGGCCTGCTCGAGAAGAGCACTTGCTTTGTCACCTGAAGCCTTATCGGCCTGGTTCATCCACGCAATGCCAAGATTGTTCTGAGTCATGGCCCAGTCCTGCGGAAAACTGGCCTTGGTGCGCACGGTAAGAACGTTCTGATAAGCCTCCACGGCCTCACTCAGTAAGAGATTGGCCTGATCCCCTTCGGCCCTTTCCCCCTCAGCTTCGAGAGCAGCGCCAAGATTGTGCTGAACAGATGCCCATTCCTTGGGCGAACTGGACTTCGTGAATAACTCCAAAGCATTCTTGAAAGCCTGTATTGCCTGGTCATAAAGTACATTGGCTCGATCCCCTAAAACCTGGTCCCCTCGAACAACAAACGCGTTGCCAAGGCTATCCTGAATTCCTGCCCAGTCTTTTGGATCATCAGATTTGGACGTCATTTCGAGCGCCTTCTGGAGGTCCTTTACCGCGAGATCAGACAGAGCTGGGGCCTGATCCCCGGTTGCCCGCGCCGCTNNAGCACGAGTCCTTCGCTGTCGAGCAGAGACGCCACGCTCTGCTTTTCCTTGATCGGATCGTATGCCTGGGACAGGCTTTGGAATTCTTCAAGAGACTCCGCAAGCAATGAGTGGCTCTTTTCCGGACCTGTCACCTCTGCCTCCTGCCACTGCGCGTTCGCAACATACCAGCGGGCATTGAGCCAGATGTTCCGCAAGGCGGCATCATCCGGAAAGCGGCCATGTTCTTCGGTCGCCGCATCCCGCGCCTCCTCGAAAATCTGAGTCGCCTTGTGAAACTGCGAATTGAGATCGTAGGTATTCGACGCCTGGACAGCTGCCGCGATCGAGTCACTCAGCTCCTTGCGGCGGCCTTCAAGATACTTCTCTTTTTCGTCTTTGAGTGCCTGCCGCTTTCGATCGAAAGCCTGTTCAAAGGTTTCGGCAGCAACTCCGTAATGTTCGAGCGCGAGTTCCGCGAGGCCCTTCTGTTCTAGCGTGGCCTGTTCCTTCTTGCCTTCAATGTCCTCGGCCCATTCCCGAACCTTTGTGTCGACTTGTGCCGAGTCAAAGCCGTTGGCCTTGGCCCACTCGGTCAGAGAGGCCGTCAGGTCGGCCTTCTGTTCGTTCGCTTGGGCAAGCTGTCCCTTCATCTCCTGGTTCTGCTGTTGCAAAGTCTGCGCGCGGAGTGACAACCGGTGAAGTGTTGCCTCAATCTGTACGGGGCCAAGCAGAGCGGCAGATCCTTTCGGGAGCAGGCTGAGGGTCAGCGTTACAGGCAGCCCGGCCAGTTGACCATCCGCGGGCTCAAAGACAACCAGGTCGCTCGCGCCCGTGACCTCGATGCGCAGATCCCCGCGCTGAGCGGCTTCAGGAGATACGAGGAGCAGTGCCTGGCCGGCGCGATTCGTTGCATCGCGTGCATCGACAACCTTTTCAGAGCCGGTCACAAAGCTCAACGACACACGTATGCCTTCAACCGGCTGGGCAGGATCATCGTGCGCGTTGACGACGACGACCGTCAGCTCCCGCTGAGGCGAGCCCTGTGCTGGCGCTGAGCTGGCAAAAGCGCCGCCGATAGAGAACGCGTAGCCCACAATGATCGCAGCGAGGGCCTGAAGATTTCGCAAATTGTCCTCCCTTTCACCGGCGACTGGACAATGATCTAGAGATCATCAGGATAGATGATGCTTTTCTGACACATGCCCAAGGTGGGAGAATCTTGCGGCCCAACCACTGAGTCCGCGGCTGTTTCACCTCAGTGTTTGACGACCTCCTCAAGCTGATGCAAGGCAGCGACCATTGCGGCGCCATCTCCTTTTTCGAGGCTTTGAAACAGGGAGACCCACGATGTGCGACCTGCCTCAAAGGCCTGGGAAGAGTCGAGAAAGTGGCGGGTACCGGTGAACTCCCAACCCATATCCTGCAACTGGGCTGATTTGAAGGAGAGTGCCTGCGCCGTCTGCTGCGCGTCCGCTTTTTGCCCGGCGCCCCATTGGCAGCTCATTCTGATGGAGTCGCGGATCATGGTCATGCTGACGGGTGCATTGGGAAAGGCAGTATCGCCGATCGTCGCAGCCTGCTTTTCGCATTCCTCAAATCGTCCGGTCACAAGGTCGTTCTCTTCCATGCTGAGGCGGGCAAGTGGAGAATCATCCAGCTTGAGCCAGCGCTGGGCCAGCTCATACGACCGATCGTAACGGAACAGGTTGTCGTGGTAAATGGAGACAGCAGTCTGAAGATATCCAACGTCGTTGGGAAAGACCTCGAGAACCGCTTCTATGGCTTTGGCTGCGGCAGCAAAGTCCCCCTCATCGACAAGCACATTGCTCAGATTGTTCTCGGTCGCAGCCCAGTCGAAGGGTGTGTGCACCGTGGAATAAACCTGCAACGCCGCCTGGTAGGCCTGGATTGCCTGGGCAAACAGCTCCTTTGCCTGCGCGCCGCTCGTCCTCTCACCCATGTCTCGAAGAGCCAGACCGAGATTGTTCTGGGTCATTGCCCAGTCATGGGGCAGGTCCGCCTTGGTATAAACCTCGAGCGCCGCACGATAGGCCTCGACGGCCTGGGCAATCAAGTCGGTGGCCTGCTTCCCGTGGCTCATTTCCCCCTGATCTACGAGGGCAAGACCGAGATTGTTATGGGCCATTGCCCAGTCCTGCGGAAGGTCCGCTTTTGTATAGACCTCCAGCGTTGCCCGGTAAGCTTCGACCCCCTGGGCAAGCAAATCCGTCGCCTGCGCGCCACTGCTGCGCAGCCCTTGGTCGACTAAGGCGTCTCCCAGGTTGTTCTCGGTCTCGGCCCAGTCTTGGGGCAGGTTGGCTTTCGTCCGCACCTCGAGGGCTGCCCGGTAAGCTTCGACTGCCTGCGCTAACAAATCCGTTGCCTGTGCCCCATTGCTGCGTACTCCCTGTTCCATCAGGGCCCCGCCGAGGTTGTTCTCCGTTCCGGCCCAGTCCTGGGGCAGGCTGGCCTTGGTCCGCACCTCCAGTGACGCCCGGTATGCTTGCGCTGCCTGAGCCAGTAAATCCATCGCCTGGGCACCACTGGCACGTTCACCCTGAATCTCAAGAGCGATACCCAGATTGTTTTCGACCCTGGCCCAATCCTGGGGCTGGTCAGTCTTGGTTTCCACTTCGAGCGCCGCCCTGTAGGCTGCGACCGCCTGCGCCATCAAGTCGGTTGACTGGGCGCCGCTGCTGCGTTGCGCCTGGCCGCTCAGGGCTCTGCCAAGACTGTTCTGCGTGTTTGCCCAATCCAGGGGCAGGTCCGACTTGGTTCTCACCTCAAGCGCTGCACGGTAGGCGACTACTGCCTGGGCAAGCAATTCGTTCGCTTTCGCCCCATTGCTTCGGTCACCCTGATCCAGAAGTGCGTTTCCTGCGTTGATCTCTACCCGGGCCCACTCCTTGGGCTGATCCGCCTTGGTATAAACCTCGAGGGCAGACCGGTAGGCACTTACCGCCCGTGCTAACAAATCCGTAGCCTGCGCTCCGCTGCTTCTGAGCGCCTGGCCATCGAGAGCGATACCTAGATTCAGCTGGGCCATTGCCCAGTCCTGTTTCTCCTCCGGCGCGGACCTCTCTGGAAGCAAAGTCTGATAGTCCTTGATTGATTCGCTCAATAGCGTAGAGCTGTCGCTTGCTGCGCCAAAATCGCCTTCGTCCCGGCGCGCGTTCGCTAAACGAAGAACCGCATCGAGCCAGATGCTGCGCAGTGCAGCGTCATCCGGGTACTGTTTATGTTCCGCTGCCGCCCGGTCCCGCGCCTGAGTCAGAGTCACCGTCGCCTGGTGAAATTGAAGATTCAGCTGGTAGGCATTCGCGCTCTGGAACTTCTTGTCAACCAGCGCCCGCAACATCTTCCGGTCTTCTTCGAGAAACCTTTGCTTCGTTTCCTCCATCGCCTTGTCGTCGTCGTCGGCAGCCTGGTCAAACAGTTGAGCGGCGGCGCCGTAATGTTTAAGCGCCAACTCCGCAAGTGCCTTCTCATTCGCAGTGGCCTGATCTTTGCGCTTTTGGATATCTGCTGCCCATTGCTGAACCTGCTTGTCCACCTCGGCGAGGTCCAAGCCGCTGGTTTTGGCCCACTCGTTCATGGCTGCCGTAAGATCGTCGGGTTTTTGGCTCTGGGCACCGGCAAGCTCTGCCTTCAGCTCGCGGATCTCCTGGTTCTTTGCCCGGTTTTGAATGGACAGCCGCTGCAGCATGGCCTCAATCTGGGGCGGTCCAAGCAGCAAAACTGACCCCTTCGGCAGCAGGCGAACGGTCACTGAAGATGGAAGGCCCGACAGCTGCCCATCAGCAGGCTGGAAGACTACAAGTTCGCTGGTGCCGGATATCTCCACGCGAAGGTCGTCTCGCTGCGCCGCCTCTGGTGAAACGAGAAGTAGTGCCTGGCCGGACCGATTGGTGGCATCGCGCGAATCGACAACCTTTTCTGAGCCGGCAACAAAGCTAAGCGAAACGCGCACCCCCTGCACCGGCTGCGATGGGTCGGCGTGGGCATTGACAACGACGACTGTCAGCTCTCGTTGCGGCAAACTTTGTGCAAACGCCGGACAGGCCGCCGGACAGGCGAGACACAATGTAAGTGCCAGAGTTTGAAGTTTGGGCAAGACCAGGCCCCTTTCAGCGCCGGACGAGCCGGCACGCTTCTTTAGACATTAAAACCCATTTTCCGGCATATGTTGCACCCGAGATCTCTGCGCGGATTGAAAGTCAAGCCAGAAAGACTCCCGGGCAGCGGGCAATCCCGGAAGAACACCCGCACACTTAAGACCGCTTTGTTCCCCGGGGGATGCCGGTTCAAAATACGCAAGGCGGGGCCATGCAAAGCCCCAGCTCGCAGCTTTCTCGTTGATAGTCAGGATTTTTGATGCTGCGGTGGCAGGCTCAATCTATCTTTCTTGCTTTCTCCCATATGCCGAAGTATGATCTGCTTCATTCCTCGTAATTTGAAAATCGCAACTCCGTGAGGTTCAGATGAATTCACGATTGACAGTTGGCTTAGGGCTCCGGGCAGACAAGCATTTCGGAAAGTATCTGCTGCTGATTCTTTGCGGCCTTCTGCCGCTCGGTTTATCTGGCTGCGCGACAAAACGCCTCAAGGTGGACTTCACCGGATTTGAGAAAGCTTATGCGCAGACCTCAAATCAAGAGATGCTGTTAAATCTGGCCCGCCTCCAGAACCGTGATCCCACCTATTTCTTCAAGATTGGCTCGATCCAGAGCGCCTATAAGATGGCTGTCTCTCTGGGGGGAACCGCTGGCTATACGCTCCAGTCCACCAATGTAGCCGCTGGCTCGCCGGCGGGCTCAGGAACTCCTGGTGCCACCTACGAGAACGATCCAATCTTCACATTCATCCCGGTCAATGATGAAACCAACGCGCAACTCCTTCTGAAACCTGTTCCTGCCGAGTCGTTCTACTTTCTCTACGAACAGGGTTGGCGTGCGGATCAACTTGTTCGCCTGATGGTCGACCGGCTGGAGTTAACCAGGTATTCCGCGGCGAATCACACCTGCACCGTGGAAACCATTCGCAATGCTCCTCCCGCTGACTATTCTCGCGATCCAGCTGAAGTCTCCAGTTATGCAACCTTTCTCAGGATTAACGCCGTCGTCTACTGGCTGCAGAAGCACGGCTATCTGCTGCTTCGGGGCACAAACACGTTTGTTCCCTATTCGCTTAACAATGATTCTGGAATTGCTGACTCCGCCACAGCGAACGCACCGAAGGGCTCCGATTTTGTGAGTGCAGCCCAGAAGAATGCAGTTTGGCAGCTCGACCCGACCACAAAAAAGTGGATATTGGGAGAGAAAGTCTTCAGCCCCATTTTCAGTCTCTATCCTCTTGCCGGCGATGCCACAAAGCTCGGACCGGACATTAAGACAGTTGAGGGCCAGATCCTGGCCGATCCTGAAATGGCGGAACTCCGGCAGGGGCCCGCACTCCACATGGTCCTTCAAGCCCTTTCTGCCGGCTTTACTATCGAGGGAACTGCGAACCAGCTAGACGCGTGCAGCTCAGCCTCTGGGACGTCGGGAATCTCGACACATCTTGTCATGCGCTCCTTGCTTGGCCTAATGGCGGCTGCTGCCCAGGAACAGGCCCCGTTTGATTCCCTCACCCAGGCCAACCCAGCCATTCCCAACAGCCCCTACCTTTCGCCCGTGGAAGTAGCTGCTATGGGACCACCTCCCCGGTTCTTGGAGGCCATTCCAGCCATTGAACGGCTCCCGTTGTTGCGCATGACTGGAGGAGCGGCGGACGAGCAAGTATCCCCGGTGATCCAGTTGAACTACAGAGGGACTAACTACCGGATCGCCGACTACAAGAGTGACGCTGGCACCCCGAATCAATACTGGAACCGCGATGTGTTCCGGCTCATCAACCAGCTCACTTCGCAGGTAACCGTGGATATCAGCAAATTCCCGCTTACGGAAATCCTGCAATAGTGAACGCAGCAGATCGGAAGTGTCGCTTACGACGATGCCCTCACACCGAAATGAGATCAAGTCGGCCATTCAACTACCATTGGTCCTCGCAATTGGATTTACGGGACACCGAAACCTGCCCGATGAGGCGAAGTGTCGCAAGCTGATCTGCGACTTTCTTGAGGGGCAGAAGGCGACGTCTCCTGGAAAAGTCTATGGAGTCTCCTCAGCAGCCGCAGGGGCCGACCTGATTTTTGCTGAGAGCTGTACCCAGTTGGGAATTCCACTCAGGGTGTTGTTGCCACTCCCGCAAGAGGATTTTCGCAAGGACNNTGTTACGTGGCTGCGCGTTGAAAAGGTACTGAGCACGGCCATATCAGTCGAAGTTACGGGAGACCGCGAGATTCGTGCCGAACGGTATTACGAATGCGGCATCGAGACAGTTCAACAGACTCAACTGATGATTGCGCTCTGGAATGGTAAGGCATCGAAGGGTTTAGGCGGTACCCAGGAGATTGTGGCCTTCGCTAAGAAGATGGGCAAGCCGGTCGTCTGGTTTCATAGTGAAACGGGAGTGATGGAGGTCTTCAATCAAGCGGCGTTAAGCAGGCTCGAAACCTTCCATGATCCGGAACTCGATTTCCTGAATCGCCTGCCGGACGTCGCCGGGAATCTCTCGACGGATTCGCCCGCTGAATTAGCGAACGCATGGTTTGACAAGATTAATAAGAACGCTAGCCGGTTTGCGCCTCAAGTCCGCCGCCTCTCGTCCATCCCGATTGTATGCACGGCTGCAGCGGCGTTTTTCAGCGGTGCCGGNNAAATGCCACATTCCGCAACGTGGCTTGCCGTCGGAACCGGGCTTGGAGCCACTGCGGCGGTCCTTCCCATTGCACTGAGGCTCCAGCCACGCCAGGTGCTCTGGGCACGAACTCGCACTGCGGCTGAAGTATGCCGCTCCCGCCTCGCTCTATGGGGTGCACCCACAACCGAAGAGGTAATTGGGCCAGAGATCGTTCCTGAACTCTCCGGCATGCTGATGTCCCTCAAACTGCTCAAAGCACTGGATAGTTCCCGAAACTCCATGTCGATTGAAGAATTCAAAGAGTGCTATCGAAAAGACCGGGTAGCTGGCCAGTTGAAATACTTTTCCGATCACGCCAAAACGTCGGCCGAGCAGGCAAAAAGATATCGCATCACTAGCTGGGTCTGTATTGGGATGGCAATTCTCATTGCTGGTTCGCTGTGGGTGATGGGAATGGAATTCAAAAATGATCACTTGTTTACGGGCCAAAGATGGCTCTCCGTCGCGGTTTCTGCTCTGTTTCAGCTAGCTACCATCTCGGGCGCGTTGCTGATCGTGCACGATTGCGAAAGGCGTCAGCGGCGCTACCGCGAACTACATGACTGGCTGCAGGAATGGGACGCGGAACTCGATGCCCTGCGAACATGGCCGACGGTACTCAAAGTTGCCAGCAGAATCGAGCGCGCTTTACTCGTTGAATTGCTGGAATGGAAGTCTCTGGTTCGCAACGTGAAACTGCCAAGGAATTGACACCATGAAACGGATTCTTTCGTTGGATGGCGGCGGAATACGAGGGGTCTTTTGCCTGGAGATCCTCCAGCGGATGCAGGAATTACTGCGCGCCGAGTATGGCAAGCATGACCTCGTGCTGGCCGACCACTTCGACATGTTTGCTGGTACCAGCACTGGTGCAATCATCGCCACCAGCCTTTGCTGGGGAATGACCGTCGAGCAGATCATGAGTTTTTATGTCGAATACGGCGAGACCATGTTCCGGCCCGTCCCCTGGTATCGTCCCATCAAAAAACTTTTCGTTTCTCGATTTCAGGCAAAACCTCTTTCTGACCTTCTCCAGAGGACATTTTCCGAAGACGGTGATGGCAAGGTGCCGGCCATGCTCGATAGTCCTAGATTGAAGAAGCTACTCCTTGTGGTTGTCCGCAACCATACCACCGGCTCTCAATGGCCACTGACGAACAACCTGAATGCTAAGTACAACGATCTCTCGTTGCCAGATTGCAACCTCAAGATTCCGCTATGGAAGGTAGTCAGAGCAAGCGCGGCCGCACCAGTGTACTTCGACCCTGAGGTCATTGAATTGGGAGGAAAGCCTTCCGTTTTTGTCGACGGCGCCGTTACTCCCTACAATAATCCCGCGCTGATCGCAGCCCTGACTTCTGTGTTGCCGTGTTACCGGGTGGACTGGGCGCCGGGTCCCGAAAACATTCGACTCATCTCCCTCGGAACCATGAGGTTTTCCTCCGCTCTCACTGCGAAGATGAAGAATCTATGGATTGGGAACAACGTCTCCCTGATCCCATCAGCTTTGATTCAGGGAATTGCCTGGCAGCAGGACTATCTCTGCCGCTGTCTGGGCCATTGCATCTTTGGTGAGAAGCTCGACTCGGAGATCGGCGACTTGGTCAGCACACAGCTGCCGGGATCGCGCTGGTTCAGCTATGTTCGGTACAACAAATCGTATGATTCCGCCGGCCTGGTCAAGCTGCTTGAGATAGATCCGCAGCTATCGCACCTCGATTCAGTCCGTTCAATTCCGGCCTTGCGGGAGATCGGCCAGCAGTATGCAAAAGAGAGTGTCAAAGTGGAACATTTGATCTAGTCGTAACTGATGGCTCGGCACCCTCTCGGCACCCTAAAATTGCGCTCGGAACTATCCGAAACCGTGTCTCGGCCTGATCGGAGCCGCGTCTAAAACCGAAATAGATACGATGCCTTGATGAAGATCTGGCGCCCGTCATTGAGCAACGGCCCGGCTCTGGGCACGGTCGTGTTATTGGGATCGCAGCTTCCGTTTGGCAGGCGGTTGCAAAGGCTGCGGCTCAGATTTTGCAGATCGTTGTTGTAACCGATGTAGACCGCCGTACCGGGGTGAGGCAGCCAGGTGAGCAGCACCTGCGTGGCCACCTGTTTTGTCCGCAGCAGAGATGTGTTGGCCGGGTTGGCCAGCGTTGAATCGTATTCAGCGATCACGCGTGCAGAGATAGAGCGCGTGAATTGGTAGTTGACCTTGCTGCGCATGGTCTGCGATTCGTAAACGAATGCGTCGCCGTTCGCTGCATGATCGCGATCGAGCAGATAGGTGTTGTCGATGGTGAGCTGACGGACCGGCTGCACGGTGAACAGAAGATTGACCACATCCTGATTCAATAGGAATGGCGACTGTCCGGGAAGAGGGTTGTAATTTACGTTGCCGCTGCGGAGAGCTACCAGATTCAGATTGAACTGGCCCCACGGCGCACCGCGAAGGACGATGCCGCCGAAGTTTTCAGTAAAGTTCTTGAAATCGGAGAGACTGGGGTAGTTTACTGGGTTGACTGTGTCGGAGTTTTGGCCGCCTATGGGAGCAATCACAAAATTGCGCGGCAGAAGAAGAAATGGGTCAAACGTCATGTAGCGGTAGACACGGTCGCCCTGATGGTTAAAGGCGAGGTTTTGGTTCGTCTCGAGGCCCCAGCTCTGAACCACGCTGTGCTTGGGGTACCACTGGTAGGTGGCGTGGAGGTGGTCAGATCGGATATTGGAAGACTGCAGAAAGCCGAGGTAGGTTTGAAATCCGGTGCTAACGTCCTGATATTCGTTGTACAGGTTGAAGGCATGGCCATTGCGCGAGATCTGTAAGTCGCTTGCCGGACCCGCTGAATAAGGCGTGGGAGTGCCGCTGTCCTGGTCGCCCATCGTGGAGCTCTCCACCATCTGACCGTGTGCCGTCCAGTTCTTGTTGAAGCGCCCGGTAAAGTCGACGCCACCGATCCGATTCCAGCCGCCGCCAAATTCCTCGTCGGTGTAGATTGCTCCCAGGCTGGAGCCTTCCCCAATGTCACGAGACAGACGGCTGACAGCGACAGTGGCGCGCTTTCCGTAGAGCGGATCGGAAGGCGCGACTTCCTCGCCCGGCAGCCGGTCGTCAATGGCAAAGACGCCGAGATTTGTGCGGCCCAGCTTGCCCGTCACGCGCACGCCATATTCAGGGTGCGCGATATTTCGCGTGTAAACAAGCGTGATGGGGGTGTTGAAGTAGCTTGCATTCTCAAGGAAGAAAGGGCGCAATTCCGGGAAGTACACAGGGAACCGTTGATCCACTGTGAACTGCGGCTGATCCGACTCAATATCGCTGAAATCGGGATTGATGGTGCCGTCCACCACGATGCTGTCTTTGATGACCAGCTTCACCTCGCCACCCTCGGTGCCTTCGAAATGCCGCGAGCTGAAGTACGGGTTCGTTGGGTCAACGTCGATAAGCTCACGCTCGTTTTGAGCAAGCGCGTACGGGTTCAGCTGAAAGTTATGTGAGCCGGTCACGCCTTCGATGCCGCGCAGCGTGGCCTCCTGGGTCAGTATCCCACTCACGTTTGCAGCCACGCGAGGCCAGAAGTCCGACTCGGAGTTACGCGGCAGGTTGCGCTGAAAGACGACGCCCCAATCCCGCTGTTCGGCGTGGAAGCGCAAGCCCCGAAATGGAATGGCGATCAGAGCCATCCAGCCATCTTTTGTCACGCGTGATTCCGAATCCCAAACCGTGTCGTAACTGTAGTCCGGTCCGCTCACCTCGTTCCACGAGGCATCTGCCTGCACGCCGGCGGCGTTCACTTGGAACATCACGCCGGTCCGATGGTCCTGAAATGTGTCCAGAAGAACAACAACATTGTCGTCCGTTTGCACATTCTCACGACGGGCAAGATGCGTTCGCACCTGATCGGGATGGCTGTCATGGCATATAAAAACGAAATAGAGCGTGGACCTGCTGTAGGCCATCCAAACCTCGGTTGCCTCCGTAGCGGGTTTTCCGTCCGCGGGCTGCTGCTGGATGAATCCTGTGACGCGCGCAAGCTTGTCGCGCAACTCGGANNGAGCGCGGGACCATTCCGGCGAAATCGTCCAGTTTGAGCGGCTGATCGATAACGGGAACAGTTGCAATTGTTGTTGGCGCTGGAGGCGGCTTAGTGGTCGATCCACTTTGTTTGGACTGTGCTCCCGCAAGGCTTGCGCAGAAGAACAGCAGACTCAAACAGAATGCATGGAGTCTCATCATGTCAGGTACGAAGTTCCTTTCCCCACAGTTCCTACTCAGCAAGGGGGCGGACAAAAGGCCTTGCTATATCCGCATGAAAGAATCGATTGGCTACTGGCACATGGACGCGGAAAACGGCATCGGGGAAGCAATCCATCGGCACGATTTCTTCTCTCGCTGCGATCGAAGACCGATTTCCGCCACCTCCTTTAGATTGTCAAACACCNNACCGCACCGGCGAAAAGCCAGTCTGCGACTCGCCCGTGAACCACGAACGTTCCATCTTTCATGTTGCCGTGCCCACCGGAAGCATCTTGGATTGTGGGTGGCAGGGTGAAGGTTGGGAGACCATCACCCGGCCGCTCGGCTCTTCGTATGCTTCGCAGGACAGTACGGCATCGCTGTCACTCCGCGCCGCGCAGATAAATTCTAAGAACGTACGCCGGCGCCGGCCATTTGGCGGTCTAAAGCCCCCCGTAAGGTANNGCTGAGTACCGGGTACACCAGGCAGGTTTTTCTCTTTCGGAGACTTTCATGACTCGAGTCCGCCTACACTTCGTATGCGCAGTCCTGGCCGCCGCAGCTTCTGCTTGCGCCCAGCATGCCCCGATCACCCAGCAGCTCACCTTCACTCCCTATCATGCCAGCGGAATCTATGGCCTCGGCGA
>PLKU01000460.1 GCA_003140705.1 Acidobacteriaceae bacterium | reverse complement strand
TTCTATCCCAAGGACATGACCAAGGGATGCACCATTGAGGCCCACAACTTCCAGCGCGACCAGGCCAAATTCGATGCTCTGAACGCAGTCATTCTGGGTGTAAGCGTAGACACACCCGACAGCCACAAGGAGTTCTGTACGAAGGAAGGGCTTACCTTCCGCCTGCTGGCCGATCCGGAACATAAAGTCGTGGATGCCTATGGCTCATTGGGCCACTTTGGCCCCATGACGATTGCCAACCGGAACACCTTCCTCATCGATCCGCAGGGAAAGATCGTCAAGGAATGGACCAAGGTGGATCCCACGGTGCACTCCGATGAAGTGCAGGCCGCAATCGCCGAGCTCAAAAAATAAGACGGCGGTGCAAACTCCGATCGATGCGGCCCCGGAGACGGGGCCGTTGTTTTTGGGTGGGAACGAATTCCAACGTCGCCAAGAGAGGCCAACATGTCTACACAGCTCGCCGAGCATTTCCTCATTGAACTGGACAGCATTCACTCCGCTCTGTTTGCAATTCCAGCGGATCTGGCAGCAATCCCTTGGCGCGAGGGCGGCTGGACACGCAAGCAGATTGTGGGGCACCTGCTCGACTCAGCAGCCAACAACCGCCAGCGCTTTGTACGCGGCACCGCGGACGGAAGCTACGCTGGGCCAGAGTATGCACAAGACGCGTGGGTAACCGCGCACGGCTACGCTGGCCAGCCATGGTTCACTTTGCTGAATTGGTGGGAAGTGGAGCACGAGATTCTGGCATGTGTAGTGGACCGCATCCCCGAAGAACGGCTTGACGCTAGCTGCACCGTGGGTGACAACGCGCCCGTCACATTGCGTTTTCTTATCGAAGATTACCTGGTACATCAACGCTGGCACCTCGCTCAGCTCGAGGCTGGCAACAAAGCGACGTAGACAGCGGATCGGCATTCAGACGCAGAAAAGCCCGGCTTTTGACCGGGCCCTTTTGCTTGCCTCGAATTGCCTGTTGCCGTTTCTACTTCTTCGCTTTCTTTGCAGGAGCCTTCTTTGCTGCTGCCTTCTTGGCGGGGGCCTTTTTGGCTGCCTTCTTTGCGGGAGCCTTTTTGGCAACTGCCTTCTTCACTGCCGCCTTCTTGGCCGGCGCCTTCTTTGTTGCTTTCTTAACTACCAACTTTTTACCTCTTTTATTGGTTTTGCTGGCGCGCTTACTGGCCACGGCCTTCTTGGCCGCGGTCTTTCCACCCGTTGCACCAGTGCTTTTCTTCTTTACGGGGGATTTCTTCGCAGCCTTTTTGGCTACAACCTTTTTCGCCGCTTTCTTCGCGGGAGCTTTCTTGGCAGCCGCCTTCTTGGCCACTACTTTCTTCGCGGCCTTTTTCACTGCTTTCTTTGCGATCTTCTTGACGGCCTTTTTGGCCGCCTTCTTCGCGGGAGCCTTCTTCGGCGGAACCTTTACTGCTGTTTTTCCGCCTGTCGAGCCCGTCGTATCAGAACCCGAATTTGGATCCGGTGCCGCGATGGCTTCAACGGCAGCCTTTTTCTTCGCGGACTTCTTTTTGGCTGGCCTCGATGTGGAAACTGCCACGATCACAGCTTCACCCTCTGCAATCATGGGCTCGTCGTCATCAGAAGAAGTCAGTACGCTGGAGGTCTCAACTTCTTCCTCTTCGTTCGCTTCAAAGTCTTCGTGATCCGGGTCCAGTTCCACGGGCTCTACGTCCTGGCTACCGTCACTCATTGCATACATCTTGAATACTTCTTCCATCCTATTGCCTCCAGCGGCTCACCGCTGTCTTTGTTTTGGTTTGCCTCTTCGCGCAACGGACGCATATGCTCCGTGTGCGAGATTTATTGTACAGATAGCTTGCACACAACACCAGCAAAACACAAGTGCGGAGTAAGTTATCTCACCGGCTTTTTTTCTTTGTTCCAGTCTTGGCCTTCGAGCCGGACCTTTTCTGCACGGTCGGTCGACTGTTCGAGCCCCCGGTTGTCTTCCTTGCAGTTCGATGTGACGGAGATTCACGGGGTCCCTTTTCCAGGCTCGTCGTGTGAGTTTTGACGCCGGTGCCCGGACTGGCGACGCGGCGATGACTGCGAGAAGCATGCCAGACCTGCGATGGCTCGGCTACATGCACCCGGGTACCTGGCGGAACCTTGATGCCCGTGATCTTGTTCCAGCGCCGCAACTCATTGAGTGAGACTCCAAAGCGGTCGGCAATGGTCACCAGCGTATCGCCTCGGCGTGCGGTATACAGCACAACGTGTGCGGGCATCGCCGCGGCCGGAGCTTCGGGCACTACGAGCCCAGCGACGCCTTGAAGGCTCTCGCTCTCGCGCAATTGATTTGCCGCGGCCAGGTCTACCTCAGTGACGTGATACTCATGCGCCACTGATGCCAGGGTGTCCTCCGCAGCGACATGATGGTAGCGCCAGGCGGTGCGCCTTGCCTCGGGAATTTGAGCAATGCGCTGGGAGAACAGCGTGGCCGTGCCCGCAGGCAAATGAAGATCGAAGGAGGCGTCTGGGGGCGTGTCCATGCGCAGCACGCTGGGGTTAAGGGCCATCATCTCGTCGATCGGAACCCCCACAATGTCCGAAACAAGCCGTAGGTCGACTGAGTAGTTGATGGTCACCGTATCAGTCAGCACGGGCGGGTCCAGCGTCACATCGTCGAATCCGTACTGCGTGGGATGGTTGGCGATGATAATTGCCGCCAGGATTTCCGGAACGTAGTTCTTGGTCTCCGCCGGCAGATTGTTGCGCTTGTAGAGCTCCCAGAAGTCGGCNNAGCTCCCAGAAATCCGCGTAGCCGGTTCGCTTCACCGCCTTCTGAATGTTCCCCGGCCCCCAGTCGTATGCGGCCATCGCCAGATACCAGTCGCCAAGCTGGTCGTAGATGAACTTCATGTAGCGGGCATACGCGCGCGTCGATTTTTCAGGATCGAATCGCTCGTCCACATATGCATTGCGGGCCAGCCCGTAGTTGCCGTGCGGCATAAACTGCCACATGCCCCCGGCACCGGAGCCTCGGTTGAGCGCCCTCGGTTGAAATCCCGATTCGGCCACGGCAAGGTAGATGAGATCCTGCGGCACACCCTCCTCAGCCATGACGCGCTGAATCATCGCCTTGTATCGGCCGGCGCGCTGGAACGAGTGGAGCAGCGTGTTGTGGCCCTTTTGGGTGTTGGCGAAAAAGTTGATGTACGAGGCCACATAGTCGTTGACCACCAGCGGCAGATCAGACTTGGTCGTCGCCAGGTCCGTCGTGGCCTTGGCCACGATGCTCGGATCCACCACGAAGGTCACGTCGCTGGCCACCTCAGCGGGAGACGGTTCTACCTTGGGCACGAACCCGTTGCCCTGCTTCAGAGCCTCCATCTCCATCCCATTGACACCGTCCACAATGCGGTCGAACTCCTCCTGCAGGCGCGAATCAGCCTTGATATCTATTCCGCTCAACAGCATCAGGTCTACAGCGCGATCGAATTCCAGCTTGGCCTCGGCCAGGTTCCCTTTGCGGTAGTCGGCCTCACCGGAAGCGTAGGCCTGCTCCACTTGTTTGATCAGAAGGCTGACGCGCTGCTGCTCGGGTGTTGGCGGTGGGGGGGCAGGGGCGACCTGCTGAGCAGCTTGTGGCTGAGATAGAAGCGCCGGCGCTGTCGCCTGCGGCTTCTCTCCCTGTCGCGCGCCAAGAGGTTGTGAGGGATCGCACCCTGCCAGCAAAAGCGCCAACAGGGCCGAAGAAAACAAACGATATCGATTCCAACCAATGTGCATGAATAAGATGCACCTCTCACGGCAAATACCATGCCGCGAAAGACACTATGCCGATGATAAGCTATGCCATGGAGGCAATGCGCGCAGAATGGCGCTGTTGCACCCATTCGCCAACCCCCGCATGGACGCTCGCTTCCTTCGCAACTTCGCCATCATCGCCCACATCGACCACGG